>JACWDC010000001.1 GCA_014654415.1 Pelagibacterales bacterium SAG-MED05
CAAAATGGTTAATGAATATTCAAAGAATATAGATATGCAAGATATAGGATTGTTTTAGCAACTCTAGTTGTAAATAAATTAAGAGGTGGTCTTAAAGTTGTAGCTGTAAAAGCTCCAGGTTTTGGAGACAGAAGAAAAGCAATGTTAGAAGATATTGCTATTCTTACTGGTGGACAGGTAATCTCTGAAGACATTGGTCTTAAATTAGAAAATGTTAAAATTAACGATCTTGGTTCTTGTAAAAAAGTTAAAATTGATAAAGAAAATAGTACTCTGGTTGCAGGTGAAGGTAAAAAATCTGATATCGAAGCTAGATGCAATCAAATTAGATCTGAAATAAACGAAACAACATCTGATTATGATAAAGAAAAACTTCAAGAAAGGTTAGCTAAACTTGCTGGAGGTGTTGCTGTAATTAAAGTTGGTGGCGCTACAGAAGTGGAAGTTAAAGAGAGAAAAGATAGAGTTGAAGATGCACTTAATGCAACAAGAGCTGCTGTTGAAGAAGGAGTGGTTATTGGTGGTGGTTGTGCTTTACTTTATGCTGCTCAAGATCTAGACACTTTAAAAGTTAAAGGAGATGATCAAAAAGCAGGGGTGGATATTGTTAAAAAAGCTCTTCAATCTCCTATTAGACAGATCACAGCAAATGCAGGAGTAGATGGTTCTGTTGTTGTTGGAAAGCTTATAGAAGGAAAAAAATTATCTCAAGGTTACGATGCGCAAAACGAAGAATATGTAGATATGTTTGCCAAAGGTATTATAGACCCAACAAAAGTTGTTAGATCTGCTCTGCAAGATGCTGCGTCGATTGCCGGATTATTAATTACAACTGAAGCGATGATTGCAGACAAACCTGAAGAAAAAGACTCTGGTCCTGCTATGCCTCCTGGAGGAATGGGTGGTATGGGTGGAATGGGTGGAATGGGAATGTAATTTCACTTAACCTAAAGAATTTAGAAAAGGCTGCAATTTTGCAGCCTTTTTTTTTGATAACAACAAAACAGCAGATGAATTTAATATTAATCCATCTTTTAAAACTCTAAGATTATTATCCTGTAGTGTCTTTCCTGTAGATGTAATATCCGTGATTATCTCAGACGATCCAATAAAAGGATAAGTTTCTGTTGCTCCAAGGCTAGAAATTAATTTATATTGAGTTACTCCTTTTGAAATTAAAAAATTATTGGTTAAATTAGGATATTTTGTTGCTACTCTTAACCTTGTATTTCTTTTTGATCTGATATCAAAAGCTACTTCTTCTAAATCAGCGATGGTTTGAACATCAATCCAATCGTCAGGGACAGCTACGACTAGATTGGCACTACCAAAATTGAGTTTCTGCTTTATGGCTATTTTATCTTGTAAAGATTTCTTTGACTCACTTAAAAGATCTAAACCGGATATACCAACATCTAACGTTCCATCACCCAATCTTTGTATTATCTCTTTAGCATGTAAATATATTACTTTTATATTGGGTTTGTTTTCAATATTTGCAAAATAATTTCTTTCTTTATCATTTTGTAAAATTTTTAAATCTCTATCATTAAAAAAAGCTATAGATTTATCTTTTAATCTCCCTTTGCTTGGTAACCCTATAGTAATAGAATTTTTCATATATTATTTAAATTAATTGCTGCTCCTACAGCTGGAATATTTTTCTTAGCTCCTAAACTTTTGAGCAAGTCATCGTATCTTCCTCCTCTTGCAATTTCTTTCTTTCCCGAAAAAATCTCAAAAACAATTCCTGTATAATATTCGATATCTCTTCCAAAGTTTGTAATAAAATTTACTTTTATATTTAATTTCTTTAAATTTTGAATTGATTTAAATTCCTTAAAAATATTTTTTTGAAGATTATTCTTTTTAATAAAATCTAATAAAGTTTCATCTAACTTTGATAATTTACAATTAATTTTTAAGAATGATCTTATAATTTTAACAATATGTTTTCCTTCGCTAAATGATCTTGGGTCTTTTATTTTTTTGTCAAATCTTTTTAAAATTTCTGAAACAGATCGTCCGGCTATAATTTTATCTTGTGCCATTTTTTTCATTTCATAAAATCTTTTTTTATCTGTATCAAATGTAACAGGATCTATGTCTGAGTTTTTTTCTAATCTTTTAAGTAATTCTTCAAAATATTTAGGACGCCAAAAATGTCTTATCAATCTTAATTTCCATCTTTCAGGCATATCTAAAGAATTAACCAGACTATTAAATAAACTTATGTCACCGACTTTAATTTCAATTTTTTTACTTTGTATTTTCTCAGCAGAATTTAAAATCGTTTTGATAACTTTATAATCATCTTGTAACTTGTTTTTTGAGCCCAAAATTTCAATGCCTAACTGATCGTTTATCAATTCAGATTTTTTTTTATCACTTCTTCTATAGGCTTGCCCTGAATAATAAATTTTAGATTTTGATTTTTTTTCTAGATATTTGATGCAAGACGCAACTGTAAGATCAGGTCTTAGGCACATTACTTTTCCATCCTCATTTTCAAATGTAAGCATTGACCTTCTAAAATTTTCACCAGATCTTTGGATAATATACTCTGAGTCTAACAACACATCTGGTTCTGACAAAACAAAACCGTTGCTCTTAAAAGTTTTAATAATCTGCTCAGATAATTTTTTTGATTTCATTAACTAATTCTTTAATTGATACTGATTTCTCATTGCCAGAGCTTAAATCTCGTAAAGTTGGTTTTCCTGATTTTATTTCATCTTCGCCATAGAGAATAACTGCTGGTGCATTAATTTTATTTGCATATTCCATTTGTTTTTTTAATTTGCTTTCTCCCGGATAAATCTCAGTACTAACCCCAGCATCTCTTAGAATTTTTTGTAAATTGATATAATCTTTCATCAAATTTTTATTAAAAATACAAATAACAACTTGCTTTGATTGTTTGAGCTTAAATTCTTTTTTCTGCATTAACGCATAAACTAATCGATCTAAGCCTATGGATATTCCAGTTGCAGGAGCATCATAATTGCCAAAATTATTTACTAAATTATCGTATCTTCCACCTCCGCCAATTGAACCAAATTGAATAACTTCTCCTTTATTATTTTTTACATCAAATTTTAGACTCACTTCAAATATTGGGCCAGTATAATACTCAAGTCCTCTTATAATGGATGGGTTAAATTCAAAATTTGAAAAACCATAATCTTTAAATGTTTTAAAAATCTCTAAAAGATCTTCGGTATCTGGTGTCTTTTTATTTAATTCTTTTTCTACTATCTCTATACTAGATAAATTTAAATTTGCGCCTTTAGTAAAATCTCCCGATTTATCTTTTCGACCCTTTCCAAGTAATTGCTTAACTCCATTCCAACCCAATCGATCAATTTTATCTAAAGCTCTAAGAGCTGTAAGTCTTTGTTCATTGTTATTTATATTAACTTTTTTAAATAATTCTTCTGTGATTTTTCTAGAAGAAATTTTGATAACGTACTCTTCTTTGCTTAATCCACACTTCTCAAGTATTTCAGAAATTAACACACATAACTCTGCGTCAGCCTGTAAACTTTTTGTGCCAACAAAATCTGCATCAAATTGTAAAAATTCTCTGAACCTTCCTGGTCCAGGTTTTTCATTTCTCCATACAGTGCCAAGTTGATATCTTTTAAAAGGTTTTGGAATCTCTAAATAATTTTTTGCAACATACCGTGCTAATGGCGCCGTTAGATCATATCTCAAAGATAACCATTTTTTTTCATCTTGAAATGAAAAAACACCTTCGTCTGGCCTATCTTTGTCAGGTAAAAATTTTCCAATACTATCCGTATACTCAAAACTTGGGGTTTCGAGATACTGAAAACCATACTTGATCATAACTTCTTTAATATTTGAAATTATAAAATCACGTACAAGTAATTCTTTTTCTTGTCTGTCAACAAACCCTAACGGAAGTTCTTTTGAGGGTTTGTTTTTTTTATCTTTCGTCATTTTTTGGTACAGCAGGGTGGATTTGAACCACCGACCCCTAGTTCCACAAACTAGTGCTCTAACCAACTGAGCTACTGCTGCATGACTCCTTTTTATATTAATTATTAATAAATTTGTATTTTAAAATTTGTAATGATTTAGCTAAGCAATAGCCTAGCGTGCATTCTGTGAGAATGTGATGTAAAAACAGAAGTTATGTTTTTTATAATCATTGATATGTATTTAAGAAGTAATTGTGTCTATTTCAAGGAAAAATTACCGGGACAAAAAACTATCTAGAGCTTAGTGTCCCGTTAATCTGTGATTTTGGAAATAAGATTTAAGATGTTTTCTGCAATTTAACTGCGGAAGGACCTTTTTCTCCATTCTCCACTTCAAACGTTAACTCATCACCTTCGTTTAAGTATTTTAAACCAGCTTCTCTAACTGCTGAAGAATGAACGAACACGTCTTTTTCTTTGTCTTCTCTTTCAATGAAACCGTAACCTTTAGTACCATTGAACCACTTTACTTTACCTTTTAGTGTACTCATATTGTTTACTTTTCCTTATTTGTTATTAACTTTAGTTAGTAAAATACTAACTGAGAACCTTAAATAGATTTGTATATAGAATGTCAATAGATGATTTAAATAATCTAAAAAATTGTTTTTTTGCAACAGTAATTAATAAATAATTGACACTAAACCTGCAATAAATACCAGGCTAATTCCTATATAAATTAGTTTATTTTTAACAATATGGGTTTTAATTTTTTGAATGTCAGATCCTTTATAGCTTAATCCTGCATCTAAATCAGATGATTTGCTAAAACCTTGATCTCTCCCAATTTTCAAAAATTTTGCTTTTCTATGCTCATAAACTTCTTCCCTTGTAAAACTTTCAAAGCCACGTAAATTTTTTATAATTGAATGTTTAATATCATCAGCTATTGCTTCTGGATTTCTATGCGCTCCTCCAAGAGGTTCAGGAATAATTTCATCAATAATTCCTAAATTTAATAAATCTTTTGCAGTCATTTTCATAGCTTCAGCAGCTTGCAAGGATTTTGTTGGGTCTCTCCAAAGTATTGAAGCGCAACCTTCGGGAGAGATAACAGAATAAATTGAGTTTTCTAACATGATAACTTTATTTGATGATGCTAAAGCAACTGCTCCACCCGATCCGCCTTCTCCTATAATAATAGAAATATTTGGAACGCTTATAGACATAGAAGATTCTATTGAATGAGCTATTGCTGACGCTTGCCCTCTTTGCTCGGCACCAATACCTGGATAAGCTCCAGGTGTATCAATAAAGATAACTACAGGAATTTGAAATCGATCAGCTAGCTTCATTAATCTAATACATTTTCTATATCCCTCTGGACGCATCATTCCAAAATTTCTTTCTATTCTTGTATTTAAGTCTTCACCCTTTTCTTGTCCAATAACTAAAACAGATCTATTATCTATTAAACCAAAACCTGCAATTACAGATTTATCATCTCCAAAATATCTATCTCCTGACAATAATGTAAACTGATTAAATATTTTTTTAATATAAAAATTTGCTTTAGGTCTATCCTCATGACGAGCAACTAAAGTTTTTTGCCAGCCATTTAAATTTTTATAGGTCTGTTTTAATTTTTCGTTAATTTCTTCCTGAGTAATTTTGATTTTTTTTGTATCTACTTCAGATATTCCTTCTGATCCGAAAGGACTTTTAAGATTATCTACTTCTTCTTCTAGAGCTTTGATTTCTTTTTCAAATTCTAAATAATTTTTCATAATAGTTAAATAATATAATTCTAGTATTGATAGAACTCAATTAAGTCAACAAATTGTCTAAAAAAATGTCACAGTAATTAACATTTAACTTTAAATAACCAACATAGATAGGGTAAAAAGATTGGTGATTTATGAATTATATTAATAAAAATGACTTTAAAATAAATTCTACGTTATTTGAATTTATTAACAAAGAAGCTATTCCAGGTTTAGACATTAAATCAGAGGATTTTTGGGAAAATTTTGGAAAAGTTGTCCATGAACTTGCTCCTATAAATAAATCATTAATTAAAAAAAGAGAAACTATTCAAAAACAAATTGATGATTGGCATAAAAAAGATGAGAACAAAGATTTTAATAAGGAGAAATATATAAGTTTTTTAAAATCTATTTCATATATTGTTGATCAAAAAGAAGATTTTAAAATAAACACCTCTGATGTAGATAAAGAAATTTCTTCTATTGCAGGACCTCAGCTAGTAGTTCCAGTAGATAATGCTAGATATGCACTAAATGCAGCTAATGCTCGATGGGGAAGTTTATACGATGCTTTATACGGTACTGACGTAATTCCTGGAGAAAAAGGGAAAGGCCATAATAAAGAAAGAGCTAATAAAGTAATTTCTTATGTAAGAGAATTTTTAGATCAAGTCTTTCCTCTTAAAGTTGATAGTTGGAAAGAAATTTCTAAAATTCAAATTGAAGGAAATGATTTAATATTGCTTATAAAAGATAAAAAAAATTATCTAAAAGATAATAAACAATTTGTTGGTTTCAATGGAGAGAAAACTAAACCTCATTCAGTATTACTTAAAAATAACAATCTACACATAGATATTGTTATTGATCCAAAAAATATGATCGGAAAAGATGATAAAGCAAATATTTCTGATTTTATTATTGAGTCAGCTATATCCACTATTATAGACAATGAGGACTCTGTGGCTGCGGTAGATGCGGAAGATAAAGTTAAATGCTACAGAAATTGGCTTGGATTAATGAAGGGTGATTTGAAAACAAATATGGAAAAAAATGGAAAAACATTTGTTCGTAAACTAAACCCTGACAGAAATTACATTGGTAAAGATGGATCAAAAATTGAACTTCATGGAAGAGCTTTATTATTAAATAGAAATGTTGGTCATTTAATGACTAACCCTTCGATTATTTTAAAGGATGGATCTGAAATTCCTGAAGGTATTATGGACGCCTTTATTTCTACACTGTGTGCTATGCATGATTTTAAGAATAAAAAAAATTCAAGAACAAAATCTTTTTATATTGTTAAGCCAAAAATGCATGGTCCAGAAGAAGTAGCCTTTACCAATATTTTATTTGAAAAAGTAGAAGATGCTCTGGGAATAAAAAGATTTTCTATTAAAGTTGGTATAATGGATGAAGAGAGAAGAACAACAATCAACTTAAAAGAATGTATAAGAGAAGTAAAAGATAGGATTGTTTTCATCAACACGGGTTTCCTAGACAGAACTGGAGATGAAATGCATACTTCATTCGAGATAGGCCCAATGATTTTCAAAGGTGAAATGAAAAAATCTACTTGGTTGAATTCCTATGAAAACTGGAATGTTGATATAGGTTTAGATTGTGGTTTTTCGGGAAAAGCTCAAATTGGAAAAGGCATGTGGGCTATGCCAGATAAAATGAAAGACATGATGGATCAAAAGATTGTGCATCCTAAATCAGGAGCTAACTGTGCTTGGGTGCCCTCTCCAACTGCTGCAACACTACACTCCATGCACTATCACAAAGTAAGTGTATTTAATGAACAAGAAAAAATTAAAGCAAGAAAAAAAGCAAAATTAGAAGATCTTTTAGAAATACCAAAGGCTGATAGACTAAATTGGCCAGTTGAAGATATAAATCGGGAGCTAGAAAATAATGCTCAAGGTATTTTAGGTTATGTTGTTAGATGGATTGATCAAGGAGTAGGTTGTTCTAAAGTCCCAGACATAAATAATATTGGTTTAATGGAAGATAGAGCAACACTTAGAATATCTTCTCAACACATAGCTAATTGGTTGCATCATGGAATTTGTACAAAAGACCAAGTAATGAAAGTGATGAAAAAAATGGCTACTATCGTAGATAAACAAAATGAAAAAGATCCAGCTTACTTTCGTAGTGGAAGATCTGGTTATACAAAAATGTCAGATGACTTTGATAACTCAGTTGCTTTTTCAGCTGCTTGTGATTTAGTTTTTAAAGGAAGAGTTCAGCCTTCTGGATATACTGAGCCTCTTTTACATCTAAAAAGGCTAGAAAAAAAAGCATCTGTTTAACTTCCGGTAACAGGCACTCTATTCTTAAAAGCTGAGAATAATGTTCCATCATCTAGCTGTTCGATTTCACCTCCAACTGGCAATCCTTGAGCTAATTTTGTAATCTTAATTTTACCGTTTTTAATTGTATCTTCAATATAATGGGCGGTAGTTTGCCCCTCTACTGTTGCGCTAGTTGCAATAATAACTTCTTTAAGACTATTTTTCTTAATCCTTTTAACTAAAGAGTCTAATAGTAAATTTTTTTGTTCATAATTTTCATTTGAATTCAAAGTGCCACCTAAAATATGATAATGGCCTTTATAAATATTTGCTGAGTCGATAACCCACATATCTGCAAGATTTTCCACGATACAGATCTTGTCATAAGCATTATTGCTAGAACATATGCAAATTTTATCCATTATTTTTAAGTTTCCACAATCAGCACAACGCACTACCTTCTTATATACCTGAGCTAAGGACTTGGCTAAAGGCTTTACCATGCTGTCTTTATTATTAATTAATTTTAAAATAATTCTTTTTGCTGATTTAGGCCCTAAGCCTGGAAGTTTAGAAAATTGTTTTATAAGCTCGTTTATTTCGGGAATATTATTATCCATTAAAAGGGTAATTTAAAATCAGAAGGTAAATTTAATCCGCCTGCAACCTTAGAAAGTTCTTCAGCAGATTTCTTTTTTAAGTTCTCTTTCGCATTATTGTAAGCTGCTATAATTAAATCATTAATGATTTCCTGATTTTCTTTTTTTGCCTCCTCGCTAATAATAATTGATTTTAATTCATAATCACCAGTTAAAATTACTTTAACTAAATTACCACCTGACTCACCTTCTACTTCAATTTTTTTGATTTGTTCCTGAGCTTCTTTCATCTTGTCTTGCATGGCTTTTGCTTTTGAAAGCATGTCAGAAAAATTAGTCATTATCCTCCT
Source organism: Pelagibacterales bacterium SAG-MED05 (assembly GCA_014654415.1). Classification (GTDB taxonomy): domain Bacteria; phylum Pseudomonadota; class Alphaproteobacteria; order Pelagibacterales; family Pelagibacteraceae; genus Pelagilacustribacter. Next base: position 8,966 of record JACWDC010000001.1, read on the forward strand.
CTTGAATGTTTATAAGTTTTGAGTCTGGAAATGCATCTTTAATTTGTAAGGCTAAATCACTTTTTTCAAATTCTTCTAACTGAGATGATTTTTTTTCCATATTTTGCTCATATATACTCTTAGCATTATTATTTTTACTTAATGATATAATCCATCTTTCTCCAGTCCAAAGTAATAATTTTTCAGTAAGATTCTTAATAAAGTTTTGATTTAATTTTTCATTAAAACTGATATCAATTTTTCCCTTATTAAAGCTAACTAGTTTAACATTTCGCTCTAGATCAAATTTAAGTTCAACTTCTTTTTCTTTATTGGCTTGATCAATCAAATCTTGAAAGCTGGTAATCTCAATCTTAATTTTATTAATTTCAGAAGATAAATTTTTTATCGGATTTTTTTTAATTTGATCTGTATTTTTTAATTGGTTTTTAATTTGATTTGATAAATTAGTTTCTAAATTTTCTTCTTTTATATTTTCACCAACTAAACTTTTTTGTTTTGAATTTTTGTTACTATCAATATTGTTATAAAAAATTTCTTTTTTAGTCTCAATGTTTTTAAGATGAACTAACTGCATAATATACATTTCTAATGTTAAGTTTTCATTTCCAACAACTTTAAGGTCATCAATAGTTTTAATCGTAAGTTGCCAAAACAATCCTATATCTTGCATATCTATATTCTTTGAATATTCATTAACCATTTTGATTTCTGTTTCTGATATTGTCATGTCTTTCTCAATAGGACCTAAATTTATTCTTCTGCTAAAAAGGTAAAGAACTTCTAAAATATCGTTTAAAAAATTTTTAGCATCTATTCCATTATTGATCAGTTCTCTTAAATATTTTAGTGCTTCTTTCTCGTCACCGTTTAAAACTTCTTTAAATAAAGATATGATTTTACTTCGATCTGCAAGCCCTAGCATTTCTCGAACATCTGTTTCCTCTATTAAATTATTCTGACTAACAGATTGAAAGATTAAAGAACGATCTAAAAGTGATATAGCATCTCTCACCGAACCTTCTGATGTTCTTGCAATTAACCTGATTGAGTCATCAGAAATTTTTCCATTTTCTTTTTTTGAAATATTCTTTAAATGATCACATAATTTATTAACACTAACCCTCTTGAGATCAAATCTTTGACAGCGAGATAAAATGGTTACAGGTATTTTTCTAGCCTCTGTGGTAGCTAAAATAAATTTTAAACTAGGCGGTGGTTCTTCTAATGTTTTAAGCAAACCGTTAAAAGCTTGCTTTGAAAGCATATGAACTTCATCAATTATAAATATTTTATACTTTGCGCTTGTAGGGCTGTACTTTGAATTTTCAATTAATTCTCTTATGTCATCTATTCCTGTTTTTGAAGCAGCATCCATCTCTAAAATATCTATATGATTAGAGCTAATAATTTCTTCGCAAGTAGGACAAAAATTTTCGCTAGAACATTTTATTTTTTCATCATTATTTTTTTCACAATTTAGTGACTTGGCAATTAATCTGGCTGTGGTTGTTTTTCCAACTCCTCTAATTCCAGTTAAAAGATAAGCATTTGGAGTTTTGCCAAGTTTGATGGCATTCATAATAGTTTGGGACATTAACTCTTGACCTATTAAATCTTTAAATTCTTGAGGCCTGTATTTAAGAGCTAAGATTTTATTTTTTGTCATTATATTTAGAGGCAGGCAACAACCTGAATAATTTTCACTACGGCTGCTTCTTTTCAGACCTGACCGGGTTTATGAAACATCCACCTGATGCCAACCTCAATATGAGTATATCAAGATCAATTTGAATACTACAAGGCTAGATTTAAATTTTGTGGACTATTTTTGCCTAAATGTTGAGGCTTCATACACTCCTAAAATCTGCAAAGTTACAGTATGAAAACCAAGTTCTTCAATTGCCTTTTTTACTCCAGATTCATCTAAATGACCTTCTAAATCTAAATAAAAATTTGCTTGATCAAAAGTATTTTTAACAGAAAAACTTTCTAATTTCGTTAAGTTTACTTGGTTAGTTGCAAATCCTCCTAAACATTTATAAAGAGCTGATGGTTCGCTTTTAACCCTAAAAATACAACTAGTTATAAATTTTTTTTCCCTATTAATCTCTGGTTGTTCTATATTTTTTCCCATTATAAGAAAGCGAGTAACATTCCCTTTTTCATCCTCTATGTTTTTTTCTAAAATTTTTAATTTATAAATTTTAGCTGAAAGGTCTGATGCAATTGCCGCTATAGATTTATCATTACCTTCCGCTAGCTCTTTGGCAGAACCTGCTGTGTCCGCTGAAATGATAGGTTGAAATTTATTTTTATTAATTATTTTTTGACATTGTCCAATAGCTTGAGCATGACTTCTAACAAATTTAATATCATTAATTTCTGCTTCTGGTTTACAAAGTAGATTGTGTTCAACATTTAAAAAATATTCTCCATGAATTTGTAATTTATATTTTGGTAATAAATAATGTATATCTGCGACTCTTCCGGCTAGCGAATTTTCTATAGGAATTATAATTTTATAACTATCATCTTTATAAGCTTGTTTAAATGTTTCTTCAAATGTTGCGCAAGTCTTAACTTCTGCATCTTTAAATAAATTATTAGCGGCAATATGAGAATAAGCTCCGAACTCTCCTTGAATAGCAATTTTAATTTTTTTCATTTTTTTCCATCAAATTTTTAACTTCAGCTAGATCTTCTTCAGTGTCAACACTAAGTGGTGATGATTTTATGTAACCAACATGTATCGACATTTTATTCTCTAGAGCTCTAAGTTGTTCTAGTTTTCTTTCTAATTCAAGCTTAGATCTTTTCAAACTTACATACCTTATCAAGGCTTTATTAGTAAAGGCATAAATACCAATATGATGATATAGATTATAAGCTGAATTTTCATCTATTCTAAAAAAATCAAACACATTTAGAAACTTGTTGCTTAAAAGTTTTTCTTTCACCGCTACTTTTACTACATTTGGATTGTTAATTTCAGTCTTAGAATTAAATTCACTGGCTAAAGTTCCAATATCACACTTCTTTTTTTGCATATAAGAAACTAAGTCAGAAATTGCTTGAGGTTGAATATTGGGCATATCACCTTGCAAATTAATAACTATTTCTGGCTCACTATTTAATTTTTTTTTAAAAACCTCAAATATTCGATCGGTTCCTGTTTCATGATTGTCAGATGTTTTTATTGCATTGCCCCCAGAATTTTTGACGGTATCGAATATTTTTTCATCAGGAGTGGCAACATAAACCTCTCCCGCTTTGGACTTAATGGCTTGATCATAAACATGTAGAATTATCTCTTTATTGTTTATAAGTTTCAAAGGTTTGTTGGGCAATCTTTGAGCATCAAGCCTAGAAGGTATTATTATTGCAATTTTGTTCATAGTTGTGCGTCTCAAAGACGCAAAAAAATATTAAGTAATTTTAAGTATTTTTTATGTAGTCGTGCTATATGTCAAACAAGTATTTATCAAATTTATGGATGGTTTTGAAATAAATAAAATTATAGCAGCGATCTTAGCTACTGTAGTGGTTGTTTTTGGTATTAACAAAGTTACAGATTTAATATTTACTCCTGATAAGCCACAACAATCTGCTTACAAGGTAGAAAAAATAGAGCCAACTGTAGCTTCTGCTTCAACTACTGGGCAAGCGGCGGTTGGAATCAATGAATTGTTGGCTATGGGAACTATTGAACATGGGGAAAAAGTTTTTAAAAGATGTAGCGCTTGCCACATGTTAGCTGCAGGAGGAAAAAACATGATCGGCCCAAATCTATGGAGCGTATTGGGGAAAAAAACTGGTGTTGCATCTGGTTATAAATATTCTAAAGCCTTAGCCACTTATGGAAAAGAATGGACCTTTGAAGAAATGAATGGATTCCTAATTAAACCCTCTGCTCATATTAAAGGAACAAAAATGGCATTCGCAGGATTAAAAAAAGAAAAAGATAGAGCTTCGGTTATTTTATTTATGAACTCTAAGAGTGACAGCCCTCTGCCAACCCCTTAATTTAAACACCAGTTGATAATGCTTTTTTGTGCATGAACTCTGTTTAATGCTTGTCTCCATACTACTGACTGCTTACCATCGATAACTTCATCCGTTACCTCTTCCCCTCTTCCTACTGGCAAACAATGCATAAAGATTGTATCGGATTTTGCTTTTAGCATTAATTTTTTATTAACTTGATAGTTTTTTAAATGCTTCTTTTTTAGTTTCTTGTTCACTTTATCATTCATAGAAACCCATTTGTCAGTCATAACACAGTCGGAGTCTTTGACTGCTTCTTCAGGTTTTTTTGTTACTAAAAGATTTACTTTATTTTTTTTCGCCCAATTTAATATTCTTTTGTCTGGCATATATTTAGTAGGACACCCTATTTTTAATTGAAATCCAAATTTTCCTGCAGCTTCAATCAAAGAATTTGACATATTATTATTTCCATCTCCTAACCAAGAAATAACTTTTCCAGTTATCAAACCTTTTGTTTCTTCAAAAGTCATTATATCTGACATAATTTGACAAGGATGACTTTTGTCAGAAAGCCCATTTATAATTGGTATATCTAAATGTTTTCCAAACTCCTCTAAATTTTTATGGGAAGATGTTCTCAGCATAACTATATCCACATATTCAGTTAGTACTTTTGCAGTATCTTTTAAAGTTTCATCACCTTTTCCATAGTGAATAACATCAGGATTTAAGATAATAGAAGATCCACCAAGTTGTTTAACAGCGATATCAAAAGACATTCTTGTTCTTGTAGAAGGTTTTTCAAAAATCATCGCCATCGATTTTCCTTCAAAAGGTTTATCTTCATCAGGTGCTGATTTATTTAAATTTTTTCTATTTATTTTTCTTAATTTTGCTTCTTCTATAATTGATCTCAAAGCTTTCGAAGATAAATCAGAAATATCAATAAAATTTTTCATTTGTAATTACCACATACGTTATTTAGAATTTTTAATGCTAAATTAATTTCTTTTCTTGTAACGTTTAAAGGCGGCAAAAGTCTGACAACATTTTCTGAGGCTCTTACTGTAAGTAACTTTTGCTGTAATAACTTATTAATAAAATCTGCTTGATCTTTATAAAGCACAAGTCCTATCAATAATCCTTGTCCTCTAACTTCTTTAATAACTGTTGGATATTTATCTTTAAGTTTTTTTAACTCATTTTGAAAATATTTTCCATTTTTTGTTACGTTTCCTAAGAATCCTTTTTTAAACAAAACATCAATAACTGCATTGCCAACGCTCATTGCTAGAGGATTGCCTCCAAAGGTTGATCCATGTGTTCCAGGCTTCATACATGATGCAACTTTTTTATTAACTAATACTGCTCCAATTGGAAATCCTCCCCCTATTCCCTTTGCTATTGGGACAATATCAGGTTTAATTTTAGCATGTTCAAAAGCTAAAAATTTTCCTGTTCTTCCAATTCCACATTGGACTTCATCTAGTATTAACAATATCTTTTTTTTATTACATAGTTTTCTAAGTCCTTGTAAACAATAATCTGGAATTACTTTTACCCCTCCTTCTCCCAATATTGTTTCAACCATAATTGCAGCAGTTCTGCTTGTAATTGCTTTTTTTAATCCTTTGTGATCTCCAAAATTAAAATGATCAAAGCCCTCAACTTTTGGATAAAAGCCTTCAATTAATTTCTTGCTGTTGCTTGCAAATATAGTGGCTAAAGTTCTTCCATGAAAACTATTATTGATACATAAAATTCTATTTTTTTTTGGTTTGCCTTTAGAATAAAAATATCTTCTAGCAAATTTTATTGCAGCCTCAGTTGCTTCTGCTCCTGAATTCTGAAAAGAAACATAGTCTGCAAAAGTTTTTTGTTTAAGCCTTTTTGCTAGTTTTTCTTGTTCGGGAATTGTAAATACATTTGATACATGCCACACTTTTTTGGATTGTTTTTGAATAGCTCTATTTAAATAATCATTTGCATGACCTAAACAATTTACTGCTATTCCTTGTACAAAATCTAAATATTTTTTTCCATTTGTAGAATACAAAAAGCTTCCTTTACCTCTTTTAAAAGAAACTTTTTTCCTGTTATAAGTATTTAATATTGCACTCATGTTTATGATTTTATCTTATAACCTTTTTTAAATAAAATATAAGTAACTAACCAGCTTAAAAAACTCAAAATTATTAAATAAATTATTCCTGTCTTGATTGAGCTATCTGCATTACCAATAAAACTATATCTAATTCCATCAATCATATAAAAAAAAGGATTTGCTTTACTAATTGCTTGTAAAAAACTAGGCAATCTATCTATTGTATAAAATGTTCCTGATAAAAAGGATAATGGAACTATAACAAAGTTCGTTGCAGATGCCATGTGATCAAATTTTTCAGCCCATAAACCTGCAATGATACCTATATTACCCAGTATAAAAGATGATAAAAAACAAAACAAAATTAAAGTAAATAAATGTTTTATTTGAATATCAATAATGAAATAAAAAACTACAATTGAAATTCCTGCAATCATAAAACTTCTAGTAACAGCTGCTAAAGAAACTGAAATAGTAACTTCAGTAGCGGATAAAGGCGCATAAAGCAGATCAACAATATTTCCTTGAATTTTACCAATCATAAAAGATGAAGATGAATGGGAAAAAGACTGTTGTATTACCTGCATTGCTATTAGGCCAGGAGCCAAAAATATGATAAAGGAAACCCCTAAAACTTCACCCCTGTCTCCTCCAATAGCCAGAGACAAAACTAATAAAAACAAAAGTGATGAAATCAAAGGAGAAAAAATTGTCTGAGCCCAAACATTTAAAAATCTTAAAACTTCTTTCTGATATAAAGTCCAACCTCCAACCCAGTTAATTAGACCAAATCTTCTTTTTCCAATTTTATATTTTTTCGATATTTCAACCATTGATAGTCTTATAACTCCTTATTAAAAAAACTGTGCAAAACTAAAGCTATTAACAGCCTTCTGTTGTTTTAATGTTTTAAATTACAACATAATGTTTTAGTCATAATAAAAATACTAAATATAGCAAAGTTATACAATGAGTTGGACTAACGAGAAAGTTGAAAAATTAAAAGAACTTTGGTCAAAAGGACATACGGCTAGTCAAATAGCTGAGAGCTTAGGTGACACAACTCGTAATGCAGTTATTGGTAAAGCTCATAGATTAAATCTAGAGGCTAGAGCTCCTTCAAAACAATCTAATTCACCTAAATCAAGAGACAACAGACAAGTCATGAGGCGATCTCCAGCTCCCCTGTCTCGAAAGGCTAAATTTCAGTCAATTTTACTTGATAAGAATTTCGAAGCTGAAAATCCTAAATCTCTAGAAGAATTAACTGAAGAAACGTGCAAATGGCCGATGGGTCACCCTAATGAAGAAAAGTTTTACTTTTGTGGTAGAAAACCAGAAGGTGAATTTCCATATTGTAAACTTCACGTTTTATACGCCTTCCAACCTAAAAACCAAAAAGAAGATGATCTAGGTGAAGAAATTCCAGAATTTATTGAAAAGAAAGTAAAGTCAGCAAGCTAATTATTTGCACTTTTTGCAAAGACCGAAAAATTCTAAATTAAATCTTTTGAACTTCATTCCTTTTTTATGATTGAAACTTGATAAATATTTTGAGAGTTTAATATCGCTAATTTCATCAACCACTTCACAACTTTCGCAAATTGAAAACGCTGTAGCTTTTGAAATTTCACAATCAGAATTTTTACATGCAACAAAAGCATTTTTACTTTCAATCTTATGAATTTTTCCTACCTCAACTAATTTATCTAATGCTCGATAAACTTGTGGTGGGGCATTAATGCCTTTCTTCTGAACATTGTAAAGTATCGTATATGCCTTTAAAGGCTCTGGAGATTTATCAATTAAATCAAAAATTATTTGCTGATTTTTGGAAAGACTGTTTTCTTTATGCATTCTAGTCATTGTACTGATTCTTCATTAATTTTTCAATTTAATCGATTGTTTAATTTTTACTAATGAAAGGATAAATAAAAACAAGGAAGCCGCAATGATTGATGGGCCTGAAGATGTATTAAACTGTAACGAAGTAAACAAACCCAAAATTACAGACAACAAACCTCCAAGCACTGAATAAATTACCATACTCTGAGGACTTGAAGAAATATTTCGTGCCATTGCTGCTGGTATAATTAACATTCCTGTAATTAATAATAGTCCAACCATTTTAATTGAAATAGCAATTATCCCAGCCATTAAAATTGTAAATATAGCTTTAGCTCTATCAGGATTTAAACCTTCGGCTTCTGCTAATTCGTAGTTTACTGTTGATGCAAATAAAGGTTTCCAAATCAATTTAAGAATTAAAAGTATTAATGGCCCCCCTATCCATATAATTAATAAATCTTCAGTTGTAACTGCTAATATATCCCCAAATAATAATCCCATGATATCGAACCTTATGAATGTTAAAAAACCAATTACAACCAGTCCAACTGCTAAAGATGAATGAGCCAAGAGTCCTAATAAAGCATCACCTGGTAGATTGGTTCTTTTTTGAAGTTGTATCAAAATTAATGCAATTAAAGATGAAATTATGAATACTGAAAGAGCAATGTTAAATTCCAAAGTATAAGCTAGTGTAACTCCAAGTAAAGCAGAGTGGGCAAGAGTATCACCAAAATATGATAGTCGCCTCCATATAACAAAACATCCCAGAGGCCCAGTTACAAATGCAATACCAAGTCCAGCAACTAAAGCTCTTATAAAAAAATCATCTAACATTTAATTTTTTTTTATTTCACCTTCATTTGTATGAATATGATCATGACTATGTTTGTATCTTGTTAATATTTGAGAGGCTTGTTCTCCAAATAAAGCTTTATATTCATTATTTTTTGCAACATCTATTGGAGAGCCTGAACAACAAACGTGACCGTTTAGACAAACAACATGGTCAGTAGCACTCATTACAGTATGTAAGTCGTGAGAAATCAATAGTATTCCACAATTTAATTCATCTGAAATTTTCTTTATAAGTTCGTAAAGAGCAATTTCGCCAGTAAAATCCACTCCTTGTACTGGTTCATCAAGCACTAAAAGATCTGGTTTTTTTGAAATAGCTCTTGCAAGCAATACTCTTTGAAACTCACCGCCTGATAAGTCGCCCAAATTTTTATCTTTAAGATGAATAACACCTGTTAAAGATAAAGCTTCGTTAATAGCTTCATCTTTGAGATTTTCAGTTAGTACCATGAAATCATTCACTCTAAGTGGCAATGTCCAATCAATTGAAATTTTTTGAGGAACATATCCAACTTTATTCGTGTATTTCTCAACTTCTCCATCGATTTTTTTATAAATTCCTAAAGCAATTTTAGCGGTGGTGCTTTTTCCAGAACCATTAGGACCAATAAGAGTAACTATTTTACCCTTTTCAATTTCTAGTGATACTCCTTTAACGAGCCATTTGCCGTTTATACGAAAACCGGCTTGTTTTAATTTTACTAAAATATTTTGATTTAAGCTCATTTTATCTCTTGACTCTAAAACGTTATATTATTACATGCTGTTATATTATAACAATTCTAACATACTATTATTATGAAAAACATTAAAAAATTACCATTTATATTATCAATATTATCTCTATTTATTATTTTCTCACCAGCAAAAGCTGACATCAAAGTAGTTGCATCAATAAAACCTATACACTCATTAGCAAGTTATTTGATGGATGGGGTAGGTAAACCAGATTTAATAGTAGATGGATATGCTTCACCACACGGATTTGCAATGAAACCATCTCACGCTAAAATGTTACAAAATGCTGACTTAATCTTTTGGATTGGCGAAGACTTAGAAAGTTTTTTAGAAAAACCATTAAATTCAATAGCAAAAAAAGCTGAAAAAATAGAGTTAATGGAAATTAAAGGTTTAAATAAATTAGAATTTAGAGAAAGAAACATATTTGAAGGACATGACGATCATGGGCATGACGAGCATAAAAAAGAAGACGAACATAAAGAACATGGTCATAAAGAAGATAAACACGATGATCACCATGAGCATGCTCACGGTGAACATGATCCACACATTTGGCTAGATCCAATGAACGCAAAAGTGATTTTAAAAGAAATGGCAGAACATTTAATAGAAAATGATCAAAAAAATGCATCTACGTATAAAGCTAATTTAAAAAAAGCACTCAAAGATTTAGATAAACTTACAAAAAAAGCAAAATCTGATTTAAATAAAGATTTTAAATCGATTGTTTTCCATGACGCCTATCAATATTTTGAAAAAAGATTTGATGTAAATGTTTTGGGAGCTTTTACTGTAAATACAGATGTATTGCCTGGAGCTGAACAATTATCTGAAATCAGAGAAATAATTGAACATGACAAAGTAAGTTGTGTGTTTTCTGAACCTCAATTTAATCCTGACATAATCAATGCAGTAGCGAAAGATATGAATATTAAAACTGGTGTTTTAGATCCATTGGGAGCCACTTTAACTCCAGGAAAAACTTTATATTTTGATCTAATTAGCAATATGTCTAAGTCCTTTAAAAGTTGTTAATTTTTTAGGTCAAAGTATCTTTCTCTTATAAATTGTAATAAATTCTTAGTAAACAATAATTATAGGAGGGAGACGATGATCTTGGTGATGAGATTCCAGAGTTTATCGAGAAAAAAGTTAAAGCCTCGTCTGGTTAACAAAACTTTAACATTACAATCATATAATTAACTATGAAGTTTATTAAAAAATACCTTAAATGGTTAAGTACTTTTTTAGTTCTTACAGGTATTTTATTAACAAATTTGAATATGTATCCAGTAAATATAATGTTTCATGGAGCTGGAGTTGTTGGTTGGACTATTGCAGGTTTTATTTCTAAGGATAAAGCAATATTAACTAATTTTGGGTTACAGATACCATTATTTATTATTGGTTTTTATCAAATTTTGGTTCCGTAAGTTCGGGACACTTCAAAACATTTTTTATGAGGAAAACAAAAACAATATTGTTTGTTTGTACTGGAAACTCCGCGAGAAGCATAATAGCTGAAAGTATTGTAAATAAAAATTACCGAAATCAATTCATCGCATTTAGTGCCGGAAGTAATCCTTCAGGAAAAATCAATCCTTACATTAAAGAGTATCTTGAAGGAAAAAAATTTAATTTAGACACTTATTATTCAAAAAATTTTGATGAATTTTTAAAAAATGATATTGATATTGATTACGTGATTACAGTTTGTAATAACGCTAATAAAGAAGTTTGTCCTGTATGGCCCAAAAAAAAGACCATTACACACTGGGATATTGAGGACCCTGTTGAAAAATTTAAAAAAACTAAAAATAAAGATAAAATAAATTTAATAGCTGAAGAAACTTATAATATAATTAATGAAAAAATTAAAAATTGGATAAAAAATGAAAAGTAAAAAAATATTTATTGGTGAATTTATAGGAAGTTGTTTTTTAGTCATGATAATTGTTGGTTCAGGTATTATGGCTCAAAATCTAACTGATGACGTCGCTGTAATGTTAATAGCGAATACTTTAGCTACAGGTGCAGGATTATTTGTTCTGATTACTTCAATCGGTGATATCTCTGGAGCACATTTCAATCCTGTCGTTACTTTAGCAATGTATTTTACCAATAAGATTAAAAAAAATTTAATTATCATTTATATCTCAGCTCAAATCTTAGGTTGCATGTTAGGAGTAATGTTGGCTAATTTTATGTTTGATCTTCCTTTGTTACAGCTATCAGAGAAGATTAGACCTGGAATAAATATTTTTACAGCTGAGATCATTGCAACTTTTGGATTAATTTTTGTGATATTCGGATCTTTAAAAAGTGGTAAACTTGCAGTCGCCTCATCAGTTGCGACTTTTATAACAGCTGGTTATTGGTTTACCTCTTCAACTTCATTTGCAAATCCAGCGGTAGCAATTGCAAGAACTTTTACAGACACATTTACTGGAATTAATTACTTAAATACCCCTAGCTATATCATTGCTGAAATTATTGGTGGAATATTAGCTGTCTATTTAATTAGAAAAATTTTTTTATAGTTGGAGGGTAGCCCAAGGTAATATTAATACCTTGGGCTAATTAATAAACGACCAGTTGGGAGACTGATGAACATTTAATAATATAGAAATGCTAAAAAAATATTTAAGTTAAGTTAAAGATTTATTAATTTTCAAGAATAAATGACATTAGAGTCGACATTCATCTCTTTTGCTAAATTTTTAAGTCTTTTAGTTACTTGTTTTGAGACTATATCACTATGATTTTTAGGTATTTTCAAAAAAATAGTCTTATTTCTTTTATAAATTTTAAATTCATCTAACAACAACGAAGACATGCTTGTAAGTGACTCTGCTAACCTTAAAGCAGATCCCACTTGCTTTGAGGATAAAATCTCGTTGTTATTTAATAAGGATAGAAACTGATAATTCGGGTTATATTTTAAGCCACAATGTCTCCAGAAACTTGCTGTTGCAACTTTTACTCTATCTCTATGTTCTAGTTTTAGTAATGGAGTATTTAACACTTCCATAAAAACTAGCTCTGCTTTTTGAAAAGCTCCTAGGCCCCAATCCATTTTACTTAAGATACAAGCCAAGGTTAGTAATCTTCGATTAAAATATTCGTTGTCTTCAAATAATGGTGAAATAAAATTAAAATATTTCTCAAAACTCTTTCCATAGTCCCCTTTTTTAAAAGATATACCATCAGTTTTTAATTTGAAAATTTCATCCTCGCTCATTCCTTGGTTTATAATTGTATTCATATGTCCCTCTCTCAGTCCACTGATTGAGCAAATAACTTTTGAGGGGCTTGCTACTTCAATTATTTCGTTAAGTATTATAGAGCTAAAAGGTAAATAGGGAGTTCTAGATTTAGTAATATATTCCATTGATTTCAAAGATGATTTATTAAATTTTGAAATTCTGTTTAAGTATTTAACTGCTGCATCTTTTGAGAGCTTATATTGATGCAAAATATGTAATGGGTGTTTTTCTTTAAAGAGATGATATTTAAATAATGATCTCCAAGTCCCTCCTACCAAATATATATTTTTAAATTTCTTTTTAGAAAGCCATTTTTCATCTCTTAAAAGTTTTCTAACATATTTTCCCAAATTTCTTTTTTTTATAATAGGATTATTTTCAAGTCTTAATACTCCAAGAGGTAAAGAGGTTGTTTCAAAAATTTGATTGTTAGAAACTCTGGCAAGTTCTAAACTTCCACCTCCTAAATCTGCAACAAGTCCATCTACTTCATCAAATCCTACCATTACACCGTTTGCTGATGTTCTTGCTTCTTCCTCGCCAGATAATACTAGTGGTTTTTTATTAAATGTTTTTTCAATTTCTCTTAAAAATTCACTTGCATCAGTGGCCTCTCTAAAAGCTGCTGTAGCAATAATTTCTAAATCTTGAACGTCTGAAATATCTAAAATTTCTTTAAATCTATTTAGAACTTTTAAAGAACTTTTAATTCCATCAGGATTTAGTTTTTTAGATTTATCTAGATTTTTTCCAAGTTTGCAAACTGCTTTTTCATTAAAAACTGGAATTGGAGAAATTTTAAAATTATCGTATATGAGCATTCTTATTGAATTTGATCCAAGATCTATTATGGCTTGCTTAGACTTTTTATTAGACTGAAATTTAAAAAGATTTTTTAATTCTGGTTTCATTTTACCAATCTTAAATTTTGAGGTTTAGCTCTTAAAATTGACTTACCACGACCTGATAAACTTGGGTTCTTCATGAAATAGGAATGTGCGGAAAAGCCTTTTTCTTGTTCTTTATGATAGTTTCCTAAGCTATCTAAATACCATGTTTCTGATTTATCTTTAAAGTTGGCTAACATAATTTGATCTAAAATTTGCTCATGCACAGTATTGTTTTCTATCGGAATTATAATTTCAATTCTTCTATCTAAATTTCTAGGCATTAAATCTGCAGATGAAATATATACCTGATTCTCTCGAGAAGGCATAGAACTACCATTTGCAAAACAATAAATTCTTGAGTGTTCTAAAAATCTGCCAATAAGGCTTTTTACTTTTATATTTTCAGATTGACCTTTAACTCCAGGTCTTAAGCAGCATACGCCTCGTACTGATAAGTTTATTTTTACTCCTGCGTTTGAAGCTTCATAAAATTTCTTAATAATTCCAGGGTCTACAAGAGAATTCATTTTTGCCCATATTTCTGCAGGTTTTCCTTTACTTGCATTTACAATTTCATTTTCAATTTTTTCTTCAAAAAAATTCCTACTATTTAATGGAGACATAAAAATTTTATTCAATTTTTTGGGTTTTGCATAACCAGTTACATAATTGAAAAATTTTTCAACATCTTTGGCCAAGTCTTGATTAGAGCTAAACAGTGATAAGTCAGTATAAATTTTTGCGTTAATTGGATGATAGTTTCCTGTGCCTAAGTGAACATAGCTTCGCGTTTTTGCTCCTTCTTTTCTTAAAACTAAACTTGCCTTTGCATGCGTTTTGTATTTTGCGAATCCGTAAACAATTTGAACGCCAGCTTTCTCTAGTTTCCTAGATAATTCAATATTAGCTTCCTCATCAAATCGAGCTTTTATTTCTATTACGGCTGTAACAACTTTTCCGTTTTCTGCTGCTCTACTTAGTGCTTTTACGATAGGAGAGTCAGGTGTGGTTCGATACAAAGTTTGTTTGATACCGATAACTTTGGGATCTTTTGCTGCAGCTTCTAAAAATTGAATTACTACATCAAAAGTTTCAAAAGGGTGGTGTACAACAAAATCTTTACTTCTTATAGCTGAAAAAAATTTATCATCAAATTCCTTCAATCTTTCAACTTCTCTAGGATTAAACTTTTTAAATCTCAGCTTTGGATCTTTCTTTTTACAAATTTCATCTATATCTTGTATTCCAACCAATCCTTCAACCTCATAAATATGATCTTCATCCATTTTAAATTTTTTTGAAATAAAATTTAAAAGGTCTTTATTTGAATTAGTGAGTACTTCAAGTTTAACTACATTTCCCCTTCTTCTTTTCTTAATTGCTTTTTCAAAATATCTCACAAGATCAGCAGCTTCATCATCTATTTCAATTTCACTGTCTCTAATTATTTTAAACTGCAAACTTGCCTCGATATTATGGTCTGGAAATATTTCGTTGGCAAATTTACAAATTACGTCATCAATTGTGACAAATTCATTTATTTTTTCAGAATTGTTTAGCGATATAAATTTTGGAAGCGCTCTTGGTATAACTATAATTGCGTTTAGTTCTCTTTTTTTTTTAATTCTGCTCATTCTTAATAAGATTGCTTGGCCTTTATTTGATATAAAAGGAAAGGGATGTGATGGGTCGATGGCAGTAGGTGTTATTATAGGATAAATTGTTTCCTGAAAATATTCTCTCAGATACATAAGATCCTTCTTATTTAATTCTGAAATTTTTCTAATAAAAATTTTTTCTTTTGATAGCTCCTTTTTCAGCTCAAGGAACGCTTCGTTTTGCTTCTTTAATAGATCTTTAGTTTTTAATACGACCCTGTTTAATTGATCCTCTGCAGTTAATCCATCTGCGCTTAATTCGTCAAAACCATCTTTAATTTGATTAAAAAGTCCAGCGACTCTTACCATAAAAAATTCATCTAAATTTGTACCTGCGATTGATAAAAATTTTACTCTTTCAAATAGAGGATTTGTTTTATCTTTTGACTCTTCTAAAACACGATCATTAAACTGAAGCCAAGATAATTCTCTGTTTATGAGTTGATTGCTAATATTAGCGTTTTCTGAAAATGATGCTTTCGACATATATAAATGTTAAATTAAAAATATGTTTAAATTATATGCGATGAGACACGCTAAATCTAGTTGGGATTTTCCAGATTTAGATGATCATGACAGGCCATTGAATAAAAGAGGGGTAAATTCAGCAAAATTAATTTGTGAATTTTTTATTAAAAAGAAATTAAAATTTGATTTAGTTTATTGCTCGTCCTCTAAAAGGACAATACAAACATTAAATATATTGTCAGAAAAAATCAGTTTTAAGAAAATTATTAAAAAAAAAGCGCTTTATCATGCTAGTGAGGATGAAATTATTCATATCTTAAAACAAACAGTTGATAATTATAAAACTTTACTTTTAATCAATCATGAACCTTCAATTAGTGAACTCATAAATCGAATCTGTCTTAAAGAAAACTCTGATCAATTTGAAAATTTAAAAAGAAAATTTCCTACTGCAGCCGTTGCTGAAGTAAGTTTTAATTTCAATGATTGGAAGAAGTTATCAAAAGTTAAAGGAAAATTAATATCATTTATAAAGCCAAAAGATCTTCAAGCATCTAAGGAATAGCCAGCAGATCTTACTGTTCTGATAAGATCTTTCTTGCCATCAATATTTATTGCTTTTCTTAGTCTTCTTATATGAACATCTATAGTTCTGGACTCCACATAAATATCATCTCCCCATACAGAATTTAGAAGTTGCTCACGCGAATATACTCTTTTTGGATTCTTTATTAAAAAATCAATTAGTTTAAATTCGGTTGGGCCGACTATAACTTGTTTATCTGCTCTATAAACTCTTCGTTGAACTCTATCTACTTTTAGATCCTCAAATACTACAACATCAGCGGCAACACTTGGTTTAGATCTCTTTAATAAAGCGTTAACTCTTGCAATAAGTTCTTTTTGGCTGAATGGCTTAGTTACGTAGTCATCAGCTCCTGTTTCAAATCCTTTCAGTTTGTCTTCCTCTTCACCTTTGGCTGTTAACATAATGATTGGGATATTTTTGTGAAGATTGCTTCTTTTCAAATTTTTACAGACTTCAACACCTGAAATATCTGGCAACATCCAATCTAATAAAATTAAATCAGGATTTTTTTCCTTTATATTTCTAATAGCGTCTTCTCCATTGACTGCATAATCAACTTTGTGACCCTCTTTTTCTAAATTGTATTTAAGCAAAGTTACGATGGGCATTTCATCTTCAACTATGAATAAATTTGCCCTCATTATCCTTTTGGTCGGTCTCCCTCTAAATAATCTCCTGTAATCAGAAAATAAACTTGCTCTGCAATATTGGTTGCATGATCTCCAATCCTCTCAATATTTTTAAGCATGAAAAGTAGTTGGGTTACTTTTTGTATATCGTTTTTATTTTTTTCTAAATGCTTTATTGCAGCTTCCATATTAGCATTAGTCATTTGATCTATTTCTTCATCAGAATTCCAAACATTTTCTGCTGTATCTTTAGCTCTATGTAAATACGAATTTAAAACTGCATTGACTTGTTTTGATGCTTTTAAACCAGCTATTTCGAAATTTTTAGTTATATCATTAGGTAAATCAGTTCCAATTTTAGTTAATCGTTTTGAGATGTTTTTTGCTAAATCACCAATTCTCTCTAAGTCTGAAGAAACTTTTAAAGCAACAACTGTCTCTCTTAAATCAATTGCCATAGGTTGCCTTAAGGCAATCAAATTTACAACTTGCTCTTCTATATTTAATTCATACTTATCGATTAATTCGTCATCTTTAATAGATTTTTCTGCTAAGCTAATATCTTTTTTAACTAAAGATTGAATGGAGTTTTCTAGCTGTTTCTCAACACCCGCTCCCATTTTCACTATTGTATCTTTTAACAACTGAAGTTGCTCTTCGTAAGATTTTACTATGTGCAGTTTTTCACTCATTAACCAAACCTCCCTGTAATGTAATCCTGAGTTTGTTGTTTGTCAGGATTTTTAAATATTTTATCTGTTGATCCAAATTCTATTAGTTTTCCCAAATGAAAGAAACCTGTTTTTTGAGATACCCTAGCTGCTTGTGACATTGAGTGGGTAACTATTACAATTGTGACCTCTTTTTTAAGATCATCAATAAGTTCTTCAATTTGAGCTGTTGCTATTGGGTCAAGCGCTGAACATGGTTCGTCCATAAGAATCACTTCTGGGCTTACAGATATAGCTCTTGCAATACATAGTCGTTGCTGTTGACCGCCTGATAAACCAGTTCCGATTTCATCAAGTCTATCTTTAACTTCGTTCCACAGGGCAGCTTTTTTCAAACTTGTTTCAACTATTTGATCCATTTCTTCTTTGCTCTGTGCAATACCGTGAATAGTAGGCCCATAAGCTACATTTTCATAAATTGTTTTAGGGAACGGATTGGGTTTTTGAAAAACCATACCAACGTTTTCCCTAAGTCTCACAACATCTAATTTTCTTGAGTTCAGTTCTAGGTTGTCCATTTTAATACTGCCTTCAACTCTACAAATATCTATAACATCGTTCATTCTGTTCAAGCATCTTAAGAAAGTAGACTTTCCACACCCAGATGGCCCAATTAAAGCTGTAACTTCTTTTTCTGCTATATCTATAGAGACATCAAATAATGCCTGTTTAGATCCGTAATATACATTTACATTTTCCGCTTTTATTTTACTCATTTAACTCCATTTCTTTTCAAATTTGTGTCTAACTATTTGAGCTGCCAAGTTCATTAAAATTAAAAAAGCTAGAAGCACCATAATACATGCGGATACTTTTTCAACAAAACCTCTCTCAGCACTTTCTGACCATATATATATCTGTACTGGTAAACTTGCAGCAGGATCAACTGGCGTGCCAGGAATTGTATTCACAAAAGCAACCATTCCAATTAAAATTAAAGGAGCTGTTTCTCCTAAAGCTTGAGCTAAGCCAATTATCGTTCCAGATAAAGTTCCAGGCATTGATAGTGGCACAGTATGATGCATGGTCGTTTGCATATTGCTTGCACCCATCGCTAAAGCAGCTTCTCTTATACTTGGAGGAACAGCTTTTAAAGAGGCTCTTGCAGCAATAATTATTGTTGGTAATGTCATAAGTGACAGAGTAATTCCTCCAACAAGTGGTGTCGATCTTGGTAAATTAAAAACTGCTAATAAAATACCCAGACCTAGCAAACCAAATACTATAGATGGAACGGCTGCTAAATTGTTAATGTTTACTTCTATAAAATCTGTAAATTTATTTTTTGGTGCAAATTCCTCGAGATAAATTGCAGCTAGCACTGCAACAGGAAATGAAAATGCTAAACACACTAATATACTAAAAACTGTTCCCATAAACGAGCTAGCTATACCTGCTAGTTCTGCCTCTCTTGAGTCAGGATTTGTAAAAAAACTAATGTTAAACTCTGATAAAATATCTCCTCTCTCATTAAGCATATCGTAAATCTGCAGCTGATAATCATTTACTCTTCTATTCTTTTCAGGGATATCTCTTGGATAATTTCCCTTATGAACTTGATCAATATCATCAGAAGCTGTTAATTTTATGGGTACTATTTTACCTAGAAAGTCTGGATTTTTTAAAAGTAGATCTTTAACTTCTGTCTCATATTTATACGAAACCATTTGAATCAGTTGACGATCCTCTTCTTCAGGAAGTCCAGGATCTAATGAGGTCATAGCTTTGTAAGCAACATCATAGTAGTCTGCATTTTCTAAATCATCTTTTGATGGACTTTCTGCATCGATTAAAAGCAATTCTTTATCATAATGAACTTCGGTTACTATCCAAGTTTTTTGGAAAGCTGAGTAACCTTTTGAAAATATTTGAAACATAAAAACTGCTAAAAAGGTTAAAGCTAATCCTATAGCTATTTTGCCATACCATTGAAATCTTCTTTCAGCGTTATATCTTTTTTTTAAAAAATTTTTCTTAAAATTATTCATATTTTTCCCTATATTTTTTAACAACTGAAAGAGCGATTACATTTAAAAATAAAGTTACTATAAATAAAGATATTCCCAAGGCAAAAGCTGATTGAGTTTTTGGATCTCCAAATTGTTGATCTCCAATTAAAATTACTACAATTTGTGCCGTAATGGTTGAAGTTGACTCAAGAGGATTCATTGTAAGATTAGCCGCTAGTCCTGAAGCCATTACAACAATCATTGTTTCTCCCACCGCTCTCGATACCGCTAAAAGTATCGAACCTACGATACCAGGTAAAGCTGCCGGAAAAATTACTTTTTTTACAGTTTCAGATTTTGTTGCGCCCATTGCGTAACTTCCATCTCTTAAATTTTGCGGTACTGCTGTTATAACGTCATCGCTTAGACTTGAGATAAAAGGAATTATCATTACTCCCATAACTGCTCCTGCAGCTAAAGCGCTCTCCGATGAAACTTCTAAACCCATAGCGTTACCTATTTCTTTAACAAAAGGACCGACGGTTAAAGCTGCAAAAAAACCGTATACCACTGTTGGAATACCAGCTAAAATCTCAATAATAGGTTTCGCATATTTTCTCACGCCTCTTCCGGCATACTCAGATAGATAAATCCCGCTTAACAAACCTATGGGGATGGCAACACACATTGCAATAAAAGCAATAAAAAAAGTTCCAGCAAATAAAGGTACAGCTCCGAAAGCATCCTTCATTAATTCAGGATCTGGCTGGCCATCTCTTACAAAAGTTTTAGCAGGATACCAATGAGTTCCGAATATAAAGTCAAAGATTTTTACTGCTTGAAAAAATCTAATCGCTTCAAATAAAAGTGAAAAAATTATTCCGATTGTAACTAAAACTGCGCCTAATGATGCAACAAATAACACCCATTTAAGAAAAATTTCTACTGGTTCTCTCATTCGATCATTTTTCTGAACAGATCTATATGCAAAACTCAGAGAGAAAATTAAAATTGCTAAAATAATTGCTACTTTAGCACTGTTGGCTATTCCTTTTAATTGAATATACTTATTAGCAGACTCATCTAAAAAATTAGTAATATTTCCCGTGTAAGTTCCTGCGGCTAGTGCCTTAACTTTTGTGTAAATAAGCTGAAGCTCATTTTTAGTTAAATTTTGGTCGGTGTAATCTTGTAAAATAAATGTTTTAACTATTGATGGTTCAAAAACTGACCATAGGACAAAAATTATTAATGCTGGTACAGCACACCATGCAGCTAAATAATATCCATAAAATTTTGGTAATGCCGTAAGTCTTTGTGATGATTGAATAACTAGAGCTTTTTTTCTACCGAAATAATAACTTGTGAAAGCTAAGAGAATA
This sequence comes from Pelagibacterales bacterium SAG-MED05, assembly GCA_014654415.1. GTDB lineage: Bacteria > Pseudomonadota > Alphaproteobacteria > Pelagibacterales > Pelagibacteraceae > Pelagilacustribacter. Next base: position 30,069 of record JACWDC010000001.1, read on the forward strand.
ATAAAAGTTACAAGTATTAAATTCATAATGAGCTTCCAGAGATAAAAAGGGGGTAAAATACCCCCTTTTTGTTTAATTGATACTACTAGTTCTTAGCAGGCATGTTAACTAACTTCGTAGCGTTAGTTCTAGATGTTTTGTATAACTTGCCATCTAGAGGTACTAGCCCGATATCAGTTAAGTAACCTTTTTTACCCATAGCTTTTTTACTTGTGAACTCTTTTACAAATTCATGTAAGCCAGGTACAACGCCCACGTGAGCTTTTTTCACGTAGAAGAATAAAGGTCTTGCAACTGCGTAACTGTAATCTTGAATCGAAGATAGACTTGGTTGACCACCTTCAATGCTTGCAGCTTGCAATTTATCTTTTGCAGCTAAGAAATAACTGAAACCAAAGAAACCGAACATTTCTTTGTCCGCAGCTAATTTTTGAATAATAAGTGAATCGTTTTCACCAACTTCAATTACCGCACCATCTTCTCTTAACGCTTTATATTTAGCGCCAGCTTTTTTAGAAGCATCATCGATACCTTTTTTCATTACTAATGAATTCCAAGCATCTCTTGTTCCTGATGTTCCTGGAGGCACCATAACTTTGATAGGGTAGTTTGGTAATGATGGGTCGATATCACTCCAATTTTTATATGGATTTGGTACTAACGCACCATCTTTAGCAACTTCTTTTGCTAATGCTGCCCATAAATGTTTTTTTGTAAAGTTTACTGGTTTAGCATCTTTAGAATAAGCTAACGTTATTCCATCGTTACCAACTGTAATTTCTACAATTTCTTCAACACCATTTTTTTGACATAGCGCATACTCTTTAGCCTTCATAGCTCTAGATGCATTTGTTACGTCTGGGTGCTCTGTACCAACTCCGGCACAGAATAATTTAGCTCCACCACCTGTTCCTGTTGACTCGATCACTGGTGTTTTAAATTTACCAGACGAACCAAATCTTTCAGCAACGATTGTTGCATACGGGAATACAGTTGAAGAACCAACGATTTTAATCTGATCTCTAGCTTGAGCAGAAGTTACAACTAACATTGCAACTAATGAAGCTAAAGCGATTGATAGTTTTCTCATTGTTTATCCTTTCATTTATTAATTAATTAACAAACAGTGGACTCATAGAGTTTAAAGGACTCTTTAATATTACAGATGTGTTACAAATTTGTTAAAATGATAACTTTTTAGTTGAACTTTCTAGTTATCTCGATTTGTTGATAATCAGAGGCTAAAGACCCTCCGCAACTAAAAGGTCTTACTTTATTTTTAACTGCGTAGGATTGAGTTGGCTTTAATGTAACTTCTAGTTGTACAAAGTTAACTAATTTTTGAGTGAAACCTTTATCATATCTCCAAGCATTCCATTGTGTTGGAGCGGTGAATACTTGGGTTAAATAAGATGCAGCTTGTGAGTGAATCATATTGCTCTCGTTTTGTCCTTTTAAAAGATTATTTTTAACTTTTTCAAAAATTTTTCTACATTTAATTGAGTCCACCATGTACGAGTTAGCATTTAAATGAGTGCTCATCGGTGCTGACACAATTAATTGAATTCCATCGTATCTTCTTGAAAATAAAGCTTCAGTATAAATTGTAGATACATTTTTATTATCTATTTCAATAACTAAATCGTTTTTGGCTAGCTTAAGATCGTTTTTCAGTCTTAAAAGTCCAAGATCAAAAACTGTAAGAGGTTGAGAACGTAAAGTTTTCTCAATTAAATCTACATCTGCCTTAACAGTTGTAAAAATTAAAGTTAATAAAACCAGACTTATATAATTCATTAATCTAGTCATACTAAAACTTTAACTATTTTGCCGTCTATCTCAAGACAAAATTTAATATAACTGTAATATTTGCTAAAATTTAGAAAAATGAACCTTTATTTCGGTGCCACTTTGAGCCTCACTTTTTATTTCTAACTCACCTCTATGCTGATTAACAATGTGCTTCACGATCGCCATTCCCAATCCAGTGCCACCAACTTTTTTACTTTTAGCTGCATCAACTCTAAAAAATCTTTCTGTAATTCTCGGAAGTTGTTCAGTTGGAATCCCAATACCTTTATCTTTAATGGACACGGTGTAAGAGTCTCCTATTACTTTTCCGTTACCTTGCCCACAATTAACCTCAATCTTTTTATTTTTTTCTGAATATTTTATACTGTTGTCAATAATATTTGAAAAAACTTCAATTAATTTTTCATGATCGCCTTTAATAAAGAAATCATCTTTTATATTATTTTTAAATTCAAACAATTTTAAATTTTTTTGATGTATATCCTCAACGTTACTTAAAACTTCTTTTAAGTTTACTTTATCTTGGGGTTGTATATGTTCTTCTAATTCAATTTTACTTAATGAAAGTAAATCTTTAATTAAGCTTTCCATCCTATCAGCTTGCTCAAGCATTATCGGTATGAATTTTTTTTGTGCTTCTAAATCATCTTTCGCATGTCCACTTATAGTTTCTAAAAATCCTTTAATAGAAACTAAAGGCGTTTTAAGCTCATGGCTAACATTGGCTACAAAATCTGATTTGAATTTTTGCGCTTTTACAATTTCAGTAAGATCTTTTAAAAAAAGATTTAAGGTATCTGGATCATCAGAAAAAACACTTTCACCGATCATAATATAAACTTTAAAAAATTGAAAGGAAGGCTGATTCAATTCTAAATCCATATTAATAGTTTTCCTTTTATTTAAAACTAAATCAATATTTTGTAGCAGATCAGGAACTCTTAATATTGTAGCAATATGTTTACCAAGACTTTCTTTGCCAAATTTATTTTTAGCGCTTGGATTTAAATACTTTATATTTTTATATTTATCTAAAATTATTAAATAATCATCTAATTGATTTAATATTGCTCCTTTCTGGGGGTCGTCCTCAATATCTTCGTTGGTAATATCTTGAACTTCTTGATCTAAATTTTCAGATTGTTTTTGATTTCTAACTTCACTTCTGGCATCAAATCCTTTTTTAATATGTTTTGCTGAAACTAAGATTACTACGATAGCAATAATTACTGCCAAAGATAAAAATAATAATGTCATCATAATTTAAGTTTTTCTAAAGTATTTATAAGAATTGCTCCATATAAATATGAATTATAACTTAAACTTTGAATTATGCAAAATATAGGGGTTAATTAGGTGCGGTGTTAGCTAAAAATATTTTAGCGCAGTTCTCCCAGGTATATTTTTTAGCTATTTCTTTACAGTCGTCTCTATTTAATTTTAAAGCTTCTAGCGCGGCTACTTTTAAATCTTTGTTTAAAACACCACCATTTGTTCCCTCTAAAATATCTTTTGGACCTGTAACTGGATAGGCGGCAACAGGTGTTCCGCATTGTAAACCTTCAATAATAACTATGCCAAAAGTGTCTGTTAAGCTCGGCATTACAAAAACATCTGCTGATGCAAAGTAAGATGCTAACTCACCATTTGTTTTCTCACCTTTAAAAATAACATTAGGAAATTCTTGTTTTAATTCATTTAAATCTGGCCCCTTTCCTACTACAATTTTAGTTCCTTCTAGATCAAGTTTAAGAAAAGCTCTAATATTTTTCTCAATAGAAACTCTACCTACATATAACCAAATAGGTCTTTTATATTGTAAATTGATACGCTTCGGGTTTTTAAATGCCCCATGATTAGCTCCTCTTGTCCAAACAGCTAGTTTTTCTGGATCAAAACCAATTTTTTTTAAATCCTCTTTCATTGATTTTGTAGTTACTAACGTTTTGTAAGCGGCTGAGTGAAAGTTTTTGAGAAATTTTTGAGGTATTTTAATAGGTATAAAAGGTGCGTAAAGCTTAATATATTTATCGAAAGACGTGTGGTAACTGGTTGTAAATTTTAAATTATTTTTTAAACAATATCTTCTTGCAAAGTAACCCAGCGTATCTTCTGTGGCTATATGGATAACTAATTTTTCTTTATTTTTTTTAGCAAATTCTAACTCTTTTTGAATCATTCTTCCAACTTTAGGCCATACATTTAATGCAATTTTAATATCATTATATTTGGGCAACGGAACAGTCAAAAAATTTACTGGAGTTATAAAGCTAACTGTATGCCCAAGTTTTTTTAATTCGTCTTTTAATTGTTCAAGAGTCCTCACTACACCATTTATTACCTGTTCTTTACAAGCTCCTGTGACTATTAATATTCTCATGGATTATTTATTAACCACTTTTAAATATGGTTCGTAATTTACAACTTCTTCTCTTATTTTGTCCCAATCTATAACTTCCATTCTACCATCAAAATGCTCAACTAAAAATGTTGCTCCCTCAACCCAGTCGCCACAGTTTAGGTAACTTATTCCATCAATATTTTGGTCCGCAGCATGATGTATATGACCACATATAATACCATCAACTTTTTTCTTCTTTGCGTAATTTGCTAAGGTCTTTTCATAGTCACCTATATATTTCACTGCATTTTTTACTTTGTGTTTTAGATATTTTGCTAACGACCAATTATCCTTTTTGAATAATCTTCTAAAAAAATTAATAACAACATTTAACTCAAGTAAAAAACTATAGGCATGAGCACCTAATTTTGATAACCATGGAGCATATTTCATCACTCCATCCCAGGCGTCACCGTGAACAACGATATACTTTTTATTATCTGAAGTTACGTGTATAGCTCTATTTGCAACTTCAATATCACCAAAATGTAATGGCAAAAATTTTCTAAATACTTCATCATGATTGCCAATTATATATTTTACTTTTGTTCCGTGTCTTGCTTTTCTTAATGTTTTTTGAACTACATCATTATGTTCCTGAGGCCAGTAAAATTTAGTTTTTAAAGCCCATATATCAATAATGTCACCTACGAGATATAAATTTTCTGATCTTGAATGCTTATAAAATTCAAGTAGCTTATTTGCAGAACTTTTTCTGTGTCCTAAATGAACATCACTTATAAAAATGCTTTTATAATTTAAAATTTTTCCTTTAGATTTTGTTTGAATTGTTTCCATAAATTTTATAAAACGAATCTCTAGTGATAGTTGAATCATATAAATGTTACAGAATTATTAAAAAATGATTAAAAAACTTAATTTTGCAGTTATATTCAACGCCAATGCAGCAGGCGGTAGAAAGCTTAAGTTAATTAGTAAGGTCATTTATCTTTTAGAGAAAAATCACACTGTAGATCTTTTTAAAACTCAAAATGAAGAACATGCGAGAAAAGTGTTTAAAGAATTATCTAATAAACAATTTGATCGATTAGTATTTGCTGGAGGTGACGGAAGTGTTTGCTTTGGTATCAATGAAATGTTTAAAAGTGACAATTTAAAAGACAAATTAGTTGGGTACATACCTGCAGGTACTGCAAATATTCTGCAAATAGAAACTCAAATTAAGAAAAAGGCTGAGGAGATTTACAATGTCCTCGTATCAGATAATCATAAGAAAATTTCATTAGCAAAAATAAATGATAAGTATTTTTTCTTGATGGCGGGTATAGGTTTTGACTCTCAAATTGTTGAGTCCATAAATAGTAATATTAAAAAGTATCTTGGAAAAGTAATTTTCGCGTTAAAAGGTTTTCAGCATTTTTTGTTTTTAAGAAATAATAACATGGAGGTCGAGGTAGATAATGAAAAAATTATGGCTGATTGGATTTTATGCACTAATTCAAAATACTATGCTGGACCCCATTCTATTACAAACGATACAAATATATTTGAAAACAAGATAGTGGCTTACATATTTAAAGACCTAACCAGAATAAAATTGCTTTACTATGTTTGGTTAATTTTGACTAAAGGTGACTTAACATCTGCAAAAAGTGTGATCAAAAAAGAACTGAACAGATTAAAAATAAATGGTGTTAACAATAAAGTTCTATCTCAGGTTGATGGTGAAAATTGTGGTTATGTAAACAGTCTTGAAATCCAAAAAACAGACAGATTTATAAATTTATTAGTTCCGTAAAATTATCTAAATTTTTTTTCAACTTTTAGTTTAAAAGGTTTTTCTAAATTTCATTTGAAAGATTTTTAAAATTATTTTAAGATTTTCAGGTTTTTGGAGGAACAACATGAAAAAAAAATTGAAAAAAAACGAAAAGAAGAAGAAGAGAATACTAAAATCAATCAATAAGCTTAAAAATAAGATAAGCACTAAACAAAAAAAACTATCAAAGATTGATCTGAAGATAGCTAGTATCGAGAAAAAAATTGCTGAGAAAAGAGCTAGCAAAAATAAAGAACCTATCGCAGCATCTTTAAATAATTAGTTTATAAAGAAATTAAATGCCCCTGATTTAAAAAAAATCAGGGGTTTATTTTAATTTACCAAAAAGGTTTAGAAGTATAACCCCTGAAACAATTAAAATTAAACCTAAAGTGCCGTAAATATTTGGTGATTGATTATATTTTAAAATCCCAAACAAAGTTACTGCTGTAATTGTTAGTGCTCCATAAGTTGCGTAGGTAAAGCCCACAGGTATCACGCTCATAGCTTTTGAGAGACAGAATATACATACGGTCATATTGGCTATACAAAAGAGAGTTGGTCCAAGTTTAGTAAACCCTTCTGTAGTTTTTAAAAAACTGTTTGAAGTAATACCAGTTAGAGTCGCTAAAATTAAAAAGATATAACCTGATAATAAGCTAATGCTTTTCATTGTACTTTTGCAAACTGTCCGCCATCTCTATACCTCCACAACCATTTTTTCATAGCTTCCTCAACGTCAGATGGTTTTACGTTAAGGTCTTGTAAAGTTAAATGATTATTTGAAACGATATTATCTGCTTCAGATAATATTTTACATTGATCAATCGTTAACATTGGAGGAATGGGAAGCATGCTCATGAGTACGCTTTGAGTTTTAGCTAGTGGCATTGGCATCTCTACTACAAATCTTTTTTTATTCAATGTTTTCATAATTGATTTAACCATATCACCAAAGCTAATCACTTGTGGTCCCCCTATTTCATAAATTTTTCCATGATTATCTTTTGCTTCGATTGCCTTAACAATTGTATCAGCTACATCTGAAGCTAATATAGGTTGAAATTTATAATTCATCTTAACAACTGGTATTATGGGTAGAATGCTTAATTTAGAAAACAAATTTGTAAAATTATCTTCTGTCCCACAAACAACGCTCGGTCTTATAATTACAGTATTTTTAAAGTTTGTAAGTGCATTAACTTCTCCTTGAAATTTAGATCTTTGATATAAAGATTTTGAATTTTCACTCGCACCTATTGCGCTTACTTGAATGAATTTTTTCACATCTGATTGAGCGCATATTTTTGCAACTGCTTCAGGTATACCTGCATGAATATTCATAAATTTTTGTTTTCTAGTTTCATATAGAATTCCAATTAAGTTAATGACAACATCAGAGTTTTTGATTGATTCTTTTAATTCATCAAAATTATTAGAGTTCCAATTTATCAATTCTATTGAGCCAGGTGTCGCTTGAGTCTTTAAATAACCTTTTTGAAAGGCATTTCTTGTAGAGATAATGCATCTATAGTTTTTCTTGGTCAAATTTCGAACAAGATATCTTCCTATAAAACCCCCACCACCTAAAATTGTGCAAATTTGATTTTTCATGATATTTAGAAACTATATATGAAAATAATTAAGATTAAAGAGGACATAACTTCAGAGATAGCCAGTTCATTTAAAAATAGTATTGCAATTGATACCGAAGCTACTGGCCTACAAATCCCTGAAAGAGATAAATTAAGTCTCATCCAAATTTGTGATGAAAAAGAAAACGTTTATATCATCCAGCCAAATAAAAAAACTTATAAAGCTCCAAATTTAGTTTCTGTTTTAGAAAACGATAAAATTCTTAAAATTGGTCACTTTTTAAGATTTGATAAAAGTGCCCTAGAATTTTTTTTAAAATGTAAAATGAAAAATATTTTTGATACTAAAATAGCATCAAAAATTGTAAGAACTTACACCGATGCTCATGGTTTAAAAAATTTAGTGCAAGAATTTTGCAACAAAAATTTAGATAAACGCCAAGGTAGCAGTGACTGGAATAAAGATATTGATGATCTTTCTGATAAACAATTAGAATATGCTGCTAACGATGTAATTTACTTGCATAAGATTAAGTCAGAGTTAGAAAAAATGCTTATAAGGGAAAATAGAATGGATTTATTTAAAAGTTGTATAGCTTTTTTAAATACAAGGGTTGAGCTCGATCAAAATGGATTTAAATTTGATATTTTTGAACATTAATGAATAGTAATAATTATATAAATTTAGCTAAAAAAGCTGCTAATATACAAATTCAAGAATTAAAAAAAATAAATAAAGTTTTTAATAGCTCTTTTGTCAAAGCGATAGATTTAATTTTAAATTGTAAAGGTAAGGTTGTTTTTGGAGGCATTGGTAAATCTGGGTTAGTTGCTAGGAAAATTTCTGCAACTTTTTCAAGTGTTGGAATTCCAAGTTTCTTTTGTGATCCTGCTCAAGCTCTACACGGGGATATGGGGCAAATAGAAAAAAATGATATTCTGATTATTTTTTCCTATTCAGGAAATACTTCAGAGCTAGCGAACATGCTTAAATATGCTAATCGTTTTAGAATAAAAATAATAGGTGTTGCGTCTAAACCGGATAGCCTTCTTCTTAAGGCAAGTGATATAAAAATTTTGTTACCAAAAGTTAAAGAATCTGATGTAACAGGGATGGTTCCAACATCAAGCACATCGCTCACCATGTTACTGGGGGATTGTTTGGCTACAACTGTTATATCTAAAAGAAAGTTTTCTAAAGAAAAATTTAAACTTTTTCATCCAGGAGGAAATATTGGTAACTCTTTACTGCTAGCAAAAGACATTATGATTACTGGAAAAAAACTGCCGATAATAAATTTTAAAAAAAATTTAGGAGAAGCTTTAAAAGTAATGAACCAAAAAAAACTAGGAATTGTGATTTTATTAAAAAATCAATATATCGCAGGTTTAATAACTGATGGGGATTTAAGAAGAGAAATAAAGTTTCTTTCTAGAAAAACTAACTTACAAAAGTTTATGACCAAAAAACCTTTAACAGTTAATGAGAACATGCCGGCTTCTAAAGCTTTAGCGATTATGAATGAGAAAAAAATTACAAGTTTACTTGTTGTTGCGGACAAAAATTTTAACAAAAAAAATAAAGTTAAATTAAAAGGAATTATTCATATACATTCTCTTTTACAATATGGTCTTAAATGATTGAGAGAAAAAAAAAATTAAGAATTATTCAATTTTTTTTACTAATTTTTGCTATATTAATAATTTATCTAACTTATTACAGTAAAGAAATCAGTAATGTAGATCTGGCAGACTCCGAACAAGTTAAGAAAACTTTAAAAGATGAAGATAAAGATGATGAAAATTTATTTTTTGATATTGAATATACTGGACTAGATCTTCGTGGAAATAGATATTTATTAAAATCTAAGAAAGCGCGTTTGGATGAATTAAAGCCAGAAATCATCTATATGGAGGATGTACATGCAATTTTTTATTTTAAAGACAATACAATATTATATATTTGGTCTGATGAGGGAATATATAATAATAAAAATTTTGATATGGAATTTTCTAAAAATGTAGAAGCTGAATACTTAGATAGTAAACTTTTTGCAGAAAAAGCTAATTATTCAAACACAGAAAATTATCTTAGTATTTATGAAAACGTAAGAATTAACGATATAAGAGGAAACTTGATTGCAGATAAATTATTATTTGATATAAAAAAACAAAATTTAGCTATTACATCTTTTAATGATGGCAAAATAAATGCTAATGTAAAATTGAATGAAAAAAGGTTTTAGAATTTTAAAATTTAAAAAGGACAAACCTATCTTTGAAGTTAAAGATATAAACAAATCTTTTGATGGAAGGCCAATTTTAAAAAAGCTCTCACTAAGAGTGTTTCCAGGAGAATGTGTTGGGGTGCTTGGACCAAACGGTTGTGGAAAAACAACTCTGTTTTCAATATGTATTGGTGAACAAAATCCCGAAGGAGGAAAAATATTTTTAAACAATAAAGCAATAGATCAAATCCCAATGCATCTAAGATCTAAAGAAGGTTTAGGTTATCTTCCTCAACAAAGAAGTGTATTTAATATGAGTGTTTACGACAATATAATTGGAATTGCTCAAATAAGTATAAAAGATCAACAAAACCAAAAAGAAATTACTGAAAAGCTTCTTGATGAATTTAATTTACAACACTTAAGAACTTTAAATGCTTCTGTATTGTCTGGTGGAGAAATTAGACGATTAATGATGGCAAGAATAATGATAAATAAACCAAAAATTGTTTTACTCGATGAACCTTTAGCTGCTCTTGATCCTATAGTTATTCAGGATATTCAAAAATATATTGTAAAGATTCAGAGGCAAGGTGTAAGCGTTCTTTTGACGGATCATAATGTAAAAAATTTATTTGATATTACTGACAGAAGTTATGTCTTAGGAGAACAAACAGTTATTGCTGAAGGCACATCTAAAGAGTTGCTAAAATCATCAAAAGCCATAGAGCACTATTTTGGAACTCAATTTTAATAAATTTAATGCAAGCTAAAAGTTTTTCTTTAAATATTAATCAAAAAATAAAACCTTTTATAAAATCAATTAAAGTGGACTCTGACAAATCTTTGTCTATCAGAAGTTTTTTAATTGGATCAATTTGTGAAGATGTTTCAGTTGCAAAAAATGTTTTAGAGTCAGAAGATGTTTTGTCTACCATTAATTGTCTTAAGAAACTTGGTGTTCAAATAAGAAAAAAATCTAAATCATATTTTATTCACGGAAAAGGTCTGGGTTCATTATTTGCAAAAAAAAAATTAAATTTAAATTTTGGAAATTCAGGCACTTTAGCAAGACTTTTAATAGGGATATTATCAACAACTCCAGATATAGAAATTAAATTACAGGGCGATCATTCTTTAAACAAAAGAAGTATGAAGAAATTAATTGAGATAATGTCAGAATTTGGAGCTAAGTTTTTACCTAAAAATAAATTTAATTTTCCTTTAAAACTTATTTCAACTGAAATGCCAGTCTGTATAAAATATAAAGCTGGAGTTTCTGCTCAACTTAAAAGCGCAGTTATACTAGCGGGTTTAAATTCTTTCGGTACTACTGAAATAATTGAAGACAAAAAAAGTAGAGATCATACTGAAAATTTACTGATAAAAAATTCTCAAGCTATTAAAATTAAAAAAGGTAGAAAAAAACTAATAACAATATATGGAAAAAAATATCTAAATCGAATTAATATTGATGTGCCTGGAGATCCCTCCTCTGCAGCTTTTTTTGTTGCTCTAACATTGTTAAGTAACAATTCTTCTCTTAAAATTAAAAATGTAGGCTTAAACCCTACTAGAATTGGATTTTATGAATTATTAAAAAAACACGGAGCAAACATAAAATTCTCTAACAAAAGAAAAAAAAATAACGAAATTACTGGAGATATAAATATCAAGAGTGGAAAATTAAAAAGACCAATTATTGCACCTAAAAATTTTTACGAAAAGACTACGGATGAGTTTCCAATTTTATTTTGTATTGCTGCTTTAACAAAAGGCACTTCTATTTTTAGAGGCATCGAAGACTTAGCTAATAAAGAAAGTAATCGTATTAAAGAAATGCAAAAAATTTTGAAACAAATAGGCGTTAAAAGTATTTCTACTAAAAATGAAATGAAAGTTTTCGGGAAAAGTTCTGTTGAAAATAAAAACAAAAAAATTACTGTGCCTAATTTAGAGGATCATAGGATTTGTATGTCATCAGTAGTGCTATCTTTGCTTACTGGGATTAGAACAAAGATTAATAATTTTGAAACAGTAAATACATCTTCACCAAATTTTTTAAAAATAATAAAATCATTAGGAGCAAACTTTGAAATTACAAAATAAGATAATCCAACTTTCGTGTGATGGAGGAGCTGCCACTGGTAAATCTACTGGAGCAAAAATGATTTCAAAAAAATATAAACTTAAATTTTTATCATCTGGATTGTTATATCGATATGCTAGTTTTCTTTTAATAAAACATAAACCTAAAAACAAAATAAATTTCCTAAAAAAAAATTTTAAAAGACTGAATTACCAAAAATTAAATAAGATAAATTTACATACTGTTGAAATATCAAAGCACAGTGCAATTATTGCAAAAACTTATAAGGTGAGAAAAATTCTAAAAAATTTTCAAATTACTTTTACAAAAAAATATAAAAATTGTTGCATTGAAGGAAGAGATATATCAACAAAAATTCTTCCAAACTCAGATGTAAAATTTTTTTTTAAATGCAATTTAAATACAGCAGCTTTTAGAAGATACAAGGAATTAAAAAAAAGTAATAATAAAATTAAAATTAAAGACGTTAAAAAAGCCTTAAGAATAAGAAATAATCACGACATCAATAGAAAAAGTAGTCCTTTACTCAAACATAGAGATGCGATAGAAATCGACACCGGAAAATTAAACAAAAAAGCTATGGTGAAAAAAATGTCTAAATACGTGGATAAAATTATAAAAATAAAATATGGCAACCGAACAAGAATTAAATAAAACAAATCCCTTACATAAAGAATTTCAAACCCTTCTTGAAAAAGATTTTAAAGATAGAAAATTAAAAGAGAACGAAATCATTAAAGCTACTGTTACTGAAATAACCAAAAACTTTATTGTTGTAGATTGTAAGGCTAAAATGGAAGGAATGATACCTATTGAAGAATTTAAGAATGATGATGAATTATCAAAATTAAAAATTGGTTCAATAATTGATGTGTACTTAGACAGAATAGAAAGTGCGAGAGGTGAAATAATTATCTCTAGAGACAAAGCAAGAAAAATGAAGGCTTGGAAAAGAATGGAAAAAGTTTTTGAAACACAAGAAGAATTAACTGGTTATATCACTGGAAAAGTTAAAGGGGGGTTTATAGCTACAGTAGATGGTTTGCCGTGTTTTATGCCATCATCACAAATAGATATAAGGCCACTTAAAAAAATTGATCACTTAATGAATACCCCGGTAAAAGTGATTGCAACAAGAATTGATAAAAATCGCGGCAATGTTTGTGTTTCCAGAAGAGCGGTGCTTGAAAAAAGTAAAAATGCAGAAATTATGGAAGCTTTGAAAAATATTAAAGAAGGTTCAATTGTAGATAATGCAATTGTCAAAGCAACTACCGACTGGGGAATTTTTTTAGATATAAACGGCGTGGATGCTTTGCTTCATGTTTCCGACCTCAGTCACGGAAGAGTTAAGAAGCCATCTGACTTAGTAACTATTGGTCAAAAACTAAAAGTTAAAATCACAAAAATTGATCAAAAAACAAATCGTGTATCGGCATCCATTAAAGCATTAACAGAAGATCCATACTCAAATATAGACAAAAAGTATGAAGTAGGTAAATTTTATAAAGGTACGGTTACAAAAATTATGGACTACGGTTGCTTTGTTCGAATTGAAGACGGGATCGAGGGCTTAATTCATAATTCAGAGTTGGATTGGACCAATAGGAATGTTAAACCAAGTAAAATTCTTGCTGTATCTCAAAACATTGATTTTAAAATTGTTAATATTGATAAAGAGTCAAAAAGAATTTCATTATCCTATAAGGCAACATTAGATAATCCATTTGACAAGTTGGAACAAAATATAGGTAAGGAAGTAAAAATTAAAATTAATAATATCACTGATAAAGCAATATTTGGAGAATTAACCGAGTCAGGTTTAACCGGAATGTTGCCTTATAAGGAAATATCTTACGAAGAAAATGTAGAAGATCTTAAAAAATTCAAAAAAAATGAAATCATGAATGTTAAAATTATTGAAATCAAAGATGAAAAAATCAGATTTTCTAAGAGAGCCTTAGATAAAGACCCATTCGATTGGTTCAAAAATAACAAAAAAAAAGTTGGCAATGTAATTACAACAAGAATTCATGAGGTATTAAAATCTGGTGTAAAAGTTGCGGTAGATAAAGAAAAAAAATTAATTGTAACAATTAGAAAAACTGATTTAGCAAAAGAATCTAGTGACGCTCGTCCAGAAGTGTTTTCTCCAGGAAATGCTTTAGATGCTAAAATTACCGAATTAGATTTGAAAACTAGAAAAATAAAATTAAGTGTAAAAGCAGCACAAATAGATGAAGAAAAATCTCTTATTGCCAAATTTGGTGAGGGAGCGACCAAATCAGGAGCGACCTTAAAAGGTATTTTTGAAAAAGCAATAGGTAGCAAAAAAAAGAATAAAGAAGAAAAATAATTGTCAAGACCCGAGCTCATTAAACTGCTTAAAAAGAAACATCCCAAACTCAATAAAATTCAATTAGAAAAAATCATTGATACTTTCTTTCAAAGCATTGAGGGTGCGTTGAATAAAAAAAGATCTATTGAATTACGTGGCTTTGGCACCTTCTTTATTAAAGAAATTAAAGAAAAATATTCTGCTAGAAATCCAAAAACAGGAGAGCTGATTTATGTGCCAAAAAAGAATAAGGTAAGGTTTAGAGCTAGTAAGCAATTTAAGGAATTTTTAAATCAATGAAAAAACCAAAGATATTTATAGCTTGTGATACTACAGATCTAACAAAAGTTAGAAAAATAATAGCTCAATCACAAACAAATAAAATAAAAATTGGATATAAGTTCGGATTAGAATTTATGAACTCTAAAAATGGAAGGCAGTTTGTGTCCAAATTAAAAAATAAGATTATTTTTGTTGATCTCAAATTAAATGACACGGTTCATACAATGTTATCAGCGGTGAAAGCAGTAAAAGATTTAAAAATAAATTACCTTACAGTCCACATTTCATCGGGCTTAGCTGCTTTAAAAGCAGTCAAAAAAGTTTCAGGATCAATCAAGATTGTAGGGGTATCAACTTTAACGTCCCTAAATAACAAAGATTTAAAAATAATAGGACACAAAAGATCAGTTAAAAATCTAGTAGCCCACCAAGCAGGACTTGCTAAAAGAGCAGCATTGGATGCTTTAGTCTGCAGTCCTTTTGAAGTAAATATTGTTAGGAAGAATTTTAAGAAAGAAATCATTACTCCAGGAGTGCAAATAGGTAAAAAAAACTATGATCAAAAACGGTCTATGGAGGCCAAAAAAGTCAACTCAGATTGGTTAGTCATAGGGCGTTCTGTTACGAGGGGAAATATTAAAAAAAATATTCAAAAGCTTATTAAATCATTATAAAAGAAATAATGATGAAGATTAAAAAGGGTATTCAGCTAATAGATCAGCACGACAAAAACTATATGTATGGTGGTAAGTTTGGTGGAAATTTCATTCCTGAAACCCTAAAAAAACCCATTGATGACTTAACTAAATTATTTGCCAAACTTAGAAAAGATAAAAAATTTCTAAAAGAAAGAGACTATCACTTTAAAAATTATATTGGAGAACCCACTCCTTTTATTAAATTAGAAAATTTAACTGAACATTTGAGGGGACCTCAAATTTATGCAAAGGTTGTTTCTGAAGCCAATGGAGGTGCTCATAAAATTTATAATGCAACTGTTCACTGTTTAATAGCTAAAAGAGCAGGTAAAAAATATATCGTAGGAGATACAGGTGCTGGTTATGCAGGAAAAATGCTTTCTATGGCAGCTAAAAAATTTGGCCTTAAATGTAAAATTTTTATGGGTGCAAAAGATATTAAAAGACAAAGGCCAAATGTTGAGGCAATGAAAAAAAATGGGGCAGAAATTGTGTCTGTAACGACCGGGAGTCAAACGTTAGTTGACGCTGTAAGTGAATGTATGAGATACTGGGTTTCAAATTGTGACACTACTCATATGTGTGTTGGTTCAACAGTTGGACCTAACATATTTATAAAGATTTGTGCATGGAGCACAGCCCAAATTTCAAGGGAATTGATTAAGCAAGTACGAGAAGAATTTGGAAAGATACCTAACAAATTAAAATTAATTAATTGTGTTGGAGGTGGTAGTTCCGCAGCAGGATTCTGGAATGAATTTATGGATACTCATGCCCAATTCATTGGGGTCGAAGCTGGAGGTCCAAGAAATAGTAAACTTCATGCAGCGCCATTAACTAATGGATCTAAAATTGGTATTCTTCATGGAGCTGCACAATACGTTATACAAGATAAAGAAGGTCAGATAGGCTCAACCAAGTCAATATCTGCAGGCCTTGATTACCCAGGAATTTCTCCTCTTCATTGTTTTCTCAAAGACACAAAAAGAGCTAGTTACACTTCTGCAAGTGATGAAGAAGCACTTAAGGCTTATCAGTTGGTTTCAAAACTTGAAAACATCTCTCCTTCTCTTGAGCCTTCACATGCTTTTGCTGAAGCAATTAAATTAGCACCAAAATTGAAATCATCTGAAGTTATTATTGTTAACTCTTGTGGTGATAGTCTTAAAGATAAAGATATAATTAAACAAAAATTAGGATCATACATAAGATGAAATCAAAAATTGCTATAGCTTTTGATAATTGTAAAAAGGAAAAAAGACCAGCATTAATTACATATACTGTTGCTGGAGATAACACTAAAAATAATTCTCTCAAAATTCTCAATAAAATATCAAAGCATGCAGATATTTTAGAACTTGGATTTGCACACAACACCCCCATAGCTGATGGTGGACAAATACAAGGCAGCTCACATCGGGCTCTTAAAAATGGAATTAAATTAAAAGATGTTTTTCAAATTGTTAAAAATTTTAAAAAAAATAATCCTAGTAAGCCAATTATTCTAATGGGATATTTTAACCTGATTTATCAAAATGGTGAAAATAACTTTTTAAAAAACTGTAAATCATCAGGAGTAGATGGTTTAATTATAGTTGATCTCCCTTATCCGGAGAATAAAAACTTTGCAAATAAGTGTAAAAGAAAATCAATAAATTTTATACAACTTCTATCTCCTACAACTTCAAAAGATAGAATGAAAAAGATTATTAGAGACTCGCATGATATGATTTATTATATTAGCATGCTGTCCACAACGGGTGGAAAATTAAAAGTTGCGCCAAGAAAAATTCTCGAAAACTATAAAAAAATAAAAAGGCTCAATAGCAATAAAAATCTAGTGATAGGCTTTGGAATAACAAATAAAACTATATCTTCTCTCAAAACAGCCGACGGACTAGTTGTGGGCAGTCAATTATGTAAAACTATTACTGATTCTATTAAGAAAAGACAAAATCCTGTCACAAAGTTAGATAAATTAGTATACAGTTTAAAAAATAACATTCTATGAATTGGATAACAAAATTTATAAAACCAAAAATCAAATCACTCTTTGAAAAAAGATCCTCAAAAATAAAAGAAAATCTCTGGACAGCTTGTGAATGTAAAAATTTAATTTACAAAGAAGATCTTCAATCTAATCTAAAGTGTTGTCCTAAGTGTGGAGCACATCATAAATTATCTTGTAAAGAAAGATTTGAAACTTTTTTCGATAACAAAGAATATGAATTAATAAAAACTCCATTACCAAAAGATGATCCTTTAAAATTTGAAGATAATAAAAAATATATAGAAAGATTAAAATCAGCACGAAAAATTACACAACAAGATGATGCCGTTTCAATAGCAAAAGGTAAAGTTAAAGATATTGATGTAGTCGTAGGTGCTCAAGATTTTAGATTCATTGGTGGATCTTTTGGTGCTGCCTCTGGAGAAGCATTCATTGCAGGTGTTCAGCATTCTATAGAAAACAATATGCCATTTATTTTTTTTAGTTGTAGCGGCGGCCAAAGAATGATGGAGTCATCCATTGCTTTAATGCAAATGTCTAGAACAGCTTTAGCAGTGAACGAATTAAAGAAAAAAAATATTCCTTATATTGTTGTTTTAACAAATCCTACAACCGGAGGTGTCACAGCTTCTTGGGCTATGTTAGGAGATATTTTAATTGCAGAACCTAAAGCAACTATTGGTTTTGCAGGAAGACGTGTAATACAAGATACGGTAAGAGAAACTTTACCTGAAGAATTTCAAACAGCAGAGTATGTTAAAGATCATGGTGGTATTGACCTTGTGGTTGAAAGAAAATATTTAAACTCAACTATAGGAACTTTCCTAAATGTATTGTTGAAAAAAGCAGAGGCTCAGGCTAAAAATGAGTCATCTAATGTCACAATCGATCAATCTTTACAATCAGCTAGCTAAAAATAAACTATTTAGTAAATCAGTAAATTTTGATCTAAAAAGAATTAAATTAATTCTTCAAAAATTAAAACATCCTGAAAAAAAACTAAACAATGTTATCAATATTATCGGGAGTGATGGCAAGTACTCGCTTTTGACTTCTTTAAAATATTTTATTGAAGCAAATCATCAAAAAACATCTGCTTATATCTCCCCTAGTTTAAAAGATATTAGAGAACGTTTCTGGATGGGCAATGAGTTTCTAAGTTATAAAGAAATTAAAAAAACAATAAAAATTATTGAAAAACAAAAAATCAACTTAACAATTTTTGAAGCTTTAACAGTTATCTTTATCTTAAACGCAGCCAAAAGAAATAATGATTATAATCTTATCGAAGCAGGCGCGCTATTTGCCAAGGACTCAACAAATCTTTTTGATTTTCCAAAAATACAAGCTGTGGTGAATATAAATAAACAGCATTTAAATTTTTTAAAATACAAAACATTAAATGAAGTTATTTATCAAAAAGTTGGATTTTTAAGTAATTTTACAAATATTTATATAGGAAAACAAAAACCCTTAGTTTCAAAAAAAATTAAACAATTATTAAAAAGAAATAATAGTTTAGTTTTGTATTCTAACTCATGGAGACTAGTCAAAGTAAATAATGATTATTTTTATAAAGATAAGAAAATAAAAATTAAATTAAATACTAAGTATATTCACTCGAAAGGCTTGTTGGAAAATCTTTGTTTGGCAATTAAGATTGCTTTAGATCTAGAAATTAATAAAAAAATAATAAGTAAAACTATTCCAAAAGTTAAATTTGAAGCTAGAATAGAATATTTAAAAAAAGGTAGATTAACTAAAAAAATATATAAAAATGAAAAGATTTTAATAGATGGTTGTCATTCTGAAACAAGTGCTAAGAATTTAGCTAATTATCTCAGAACTCTTAAAATACCAATCTATGGTATATGGGCCATGACAAAAAACAAAGATCCCAATAAATTTATTAAGCAGTTTAGTGGAATATTTAAAAAAATTATAACTATTCCTATAGAGAACGAGTCCGCTGCCTTATCAAACCAACTATTGTTAAGAATAGCAAAAAAAAATAATTATAATTCAGAAACTTCTAAAAGTTTTGAAGAAGCCTTAAAAAAAATCACTTCAAGAGAAAAAAAAATTATTTGTATTTTTGGGTCTTTATATTTATGTGGAAATATCCTAAATAAAAATTAAATATTTTCTTTGATCCAAGAAACAATATTTGATTTTGTAGTTGCTCCTACTTTAGTAGCCTTAAGCTCACCGCCTTTAAATAATAACATAGTGGGTATACCTTTTATTCCATACTTTGTAGGTGTGTTTGGTTCTTGATCAATATTATGTTTTGCAATAACAACTTGATCTTTCATTTCATCTGATATTTCTTCAAGGACTGGACCGATTTGTTTACAAGGTCCACACCATTCTGCCCAAAAATCTACAACGGTAGGTTTGTCTGATTTGATAACATCAGTATCGAAACTTTCATCTGTAATTGCTTTAGTTGTCATACATTCTAATTAAGTATTTTTGATTTAAAGTCAACTATGCTAAAGAGTAAATTTTTTCTAATTCTTCAACGTACGCGTTAATTTCATCAAGGATAACTAGTTTTTCAGGTTGTCCTTCTTTTTCAAATTTAGCTCTGAGAGTATCTATTTCTGAATAAGTTCTTGGAATTGTGTTCCATTTTTCATTATTCGTGCTTAAAAGTTTTTTTGCAATATCCTTGTGAATTAAATTGTAGTCTGACTTACTCAACATTTCAGGTTTTTCCATGTAAAGAAGTTTCTTTCCAAAATATTGAAGTCTTTCATCTCTAAATTTAGCTAGCACAGATAATTTTTTATCCCAGCCTACATTGTGAAATTCGGGCATTATCTTATTGTCTTCGGTTGAGGTAAACTTAGCATAAATGCTTTCTTCATTATATAAATCTTCTTGAGATTTAGACTGTTCTTTTTCTTCAATTTCTGACCGTTTTATAGATATAATTTTTTCTGAAAATTCTTTGTTTTCTTTTATTAGTTTAGCTCTGGCTTGCAATTTAGATGTTCCAATTATTTTATATTCATCAAATTTATCTCCATATGATGGGTTCATTATAACTGGATGCTTATTGTGTCTTACAGTTCTAATAAACTTAGGTTGTTTTTTCATTGCAACTGTTAATTCCTGTATTGGCATTTTTAAATAAATATTAGGATCATGTCTTAAATCAAAACACAAAGGCCACTGATATTGTGGATGTTGACAAATAAAAGTTTGAACATAAGGTCTGCTTTTTCCATAAAAATATTCATTAGTGCAAAATAATAGCTCTTTTTGTATCAAGCTTAACGTTTGATTTTTATCCATTGTCAACATGCTGGCTTTCCAAACATTAGGGGCTTTATTTACAATTAATTTTGCTATACCAACTGTAGCCATGACATCTCCAATTGCGCTGTGTGCATCGCCATGTTCAATGCCATTTAAGGGTGCCATTTGATCTAATTTATAAACGTCATTCCCTTTTTTGTTCACAGAATTTTTAAGTGTGTTTGGGTAATAAAGGTTTGCTGCACGCGCGAGACCTAGGATATCCCCTCTTGTATTGCCGTTAGTGCTTGTAATATAGGGGTACTCTAAAGTCTGAAAAAGAGTACATCTTAAAAATTCTTCATCAAAATCTATACTATTAAAACCAACGTATGTTGCTTTCCCCCATCTTTTAAGTGTTTCAATAAACTGTCTAATCATTTCATAGTGAGAAAGATTGGAGCTTTTCAACATCTTTGGTGAGGACTTATTTACAATTAAAGCCATAGCCTCTGGTATTATTCCAGGGCTTAATCTACATCTTAAATCAAAACGATCTAGTTCTTCTAGATTATCATTTGTTAAAACTGCTCCAATTTGAATGATCTGACCCCAATATTTATTAGAAGAACTAGTTTCAAAATCATAAAAGACAAAATTTGACATGGATTAAATTTATTTAATAATTTTAATCTTTTTTGGATCTTCTATCAAAGTTTCTTTTACTTGTCCTGGGTCTTTAATATTTCCAAGTGTGTTCATGATAGATCTAGCATCTCTTCCAAAGCTATCAGTAACGGTCATAGCTTGTTCTAATTTTTTTCTAAGATCTTTAATGCTGTCAAAATGCTTTTCAAACCTAGAGCTAATATTTCTTAAATCACTATAAATTTGAGTTGCATGTTGTTGGACCTTAAGAGTCTGAAATCCCAAATGATAGGATTGTAATAATGCTGACAATGTATTTGGTCCTGAAATTGTTACTTTGTACTTTGTTCTAAGCTCTTGTAATAATAATTCTTTAGTTTTTGGATCTCTGTAGCTAGAAAGTTCAGCAAATAATCCTTCTGTGGGAACATACACAATAGCAAAGTCCGTACTCATAGGAGGTGCTATATATTTTAAATTTACTGATTTTGCCTTTAATCTAAATGCTGCAGCTAAATCTTTCCTTGCTTCTGCTTGTAACTCTTTGTCATTAGCATTATATGCGTCATCAATTGCTTTATATTTTTCTACAGGCCAGTGACTATCTATTGGCAATAAAACATCTTGTAGTTTTATAGCAAATTCAACTGTCTCTGAAGTTTCTTCCGGCTTCATTTTAACATTAGCTATAAATTGTGAAGCAGGTAATAGATCTTTTAGTAGCGAACCTAGTCCAAATTCTGCAAGTGTACCGTACGTTTTTACTCCGCTTAAAATTTTACTAAAATTATCTTGGCTTTTGTTAAGTTCGCTTACTTGATGATTAAATACTCCTACTTTTTCATCTACTTTTGTTAAAGCTCCTGTCATATCTTTTGCTATCTCTTTGCTCATAGATCCAAAAGACTGATTAAAAGAATCTTTTAATGAATTAACTTCATCCTTGAAAATCTGACTGTTGTCAGTTTGCTCTGGTTGCTTGCGCCTAAATAAAAGAATAATTGCTATTAAATTAGCAATTATTAAGGTTATAACTAATATTATTAGTAACGAATCCATATATCATTATATAATATTTTTTGCTGATTTCGTTTTTTTTATCCATTGAGCGGGTATATTCTTAAAACCTCTAAGTGCAGCAAAATAAGCTCCAACAAAATTAGCTCTAGAACAATTACACCCACCAGCTTTAATAGTTTTAATAACTGCAGACTTGTAACTGCTTGAGGTAATTATTGCATGAATCGAACCCATAAATGTTCCTGGATAACTACAAGCTTTTCCAAACTTTTTAACAACTTTAATATGATTGTGGTTTTTAAGTCTTATTATCTTTTTAATATTAATGATTACATCCTTGTAATATTTGCTTTTTTTATATTTTCTAGTGAAAGTTTGGAGTGGATTTTTATCTCCATCTTTAGCTAAATCTATGATTTTTAATTTTGCTAAAGCATAAGTCTCGTTTATTTTTGAATTAGCTACACTTCTAATAACCCTTTTTAATTCCTTATCTGAATTGTTATATAGATAATAGGGTAAAGCGGCACAATATCCATCTGACTCATTAACTTTTGTGCCTCCTGTCATTGTTTTTTTAGCTTTTATGTTTTGTATTGTCTCTAATATATTTTGATGTATCCAAGGGCCATTCAAGGGGTTTTTCCATTTAATTTTTTTATATTTTTTTCTTAATTTTAGATTTCTCCAGTATATTGATCCTGGTCCAAATTTTTTAACAATATTTTTTTTAAAATTTTTAAAAACCTCAGATTTTTTTTTAGTAGTTAGTAAAGTATTGAACATAACTTGCCCTACATCATTATACCCAGATACATTTCCTGTTTTAATAGAATAAAAAGGACTTTTGTTTTTTTTTAAGAAAGCTACTTCTTTTTGACCTTTAATATATCTTTTTAACTTTTTAGGATCATAAACCCAGTGCAAAGGTCTTGCGGCTGCATCTGCTACGGTTGCCCCTAAAAAAATATGTAAGTTATTCATTAATCATTGATTTCTTATTTGCAAGTGAACCGCAAGAAGCATTAATGTCTCTCCCTCTACTTCTTCTGAACAAAGACAAGAAACCATTATCTTGGATTGTTTTTGAAAATTTTTCAATATTTTCTCGGGAAGCTGATTTAAAATCTTTATTAGATAAAGGATTAAATTCAATTAAGTTCAATTTTGAAGGAACTTTTTTCATAATCTTTATCAATTCTTTTGCTTGTTCTTCTGTCATATTTTCTTCTAAACAAATCCACTCAATAAAAATAGGTAATTTAGTTTGATCGTAGTATTTTTTCAGCTGCGGAATTAAAGACTCAATTGAGTATTTTTCATTTATTGGCATAATCTTGGATCTGTGTTTAGGAATAGAACTATGTAAACTCCACGCTAAATAAACATCTAATTCTTTTGCGGCCCACTCAATAGCGTCTATATCATCTTTTTTTATTCCAATTCCAACTGTGCTTACAGTTATTCGTGTACGGCCATATTCTAAACCATCTTTATTCTTAGAATTATCTATAGCAATTTTAACATTATCTAAATTTAAGAAAGGAGAGCCTTCGCCCATTAAGACTTGATTGGTAATTTTCTTCTGCGTCGACCAATCATCAATGTAATCTTTGCATAAAATGATTTGAGAAACAATTTCCCCTGGACTTAAATTTCTAACAAGTTTTTTTGCAATTTGTGCAGTAGCACAAAACTCGCACGATAAGTAGCAGCCCACTGAAACAGAAAGACAGATTGTGTATCTACTCTGTGATTTATCTGGAATTAAAACAGTTTCAACATTTCTTTTATCTTTAAGTTCTAAAAGAAATTTAATAGTACCGTCTTTAGATTTTTGTATGTCTACTATCTTGGGTTTATCCAGGCTAATTAAATCTTTAATTTTTTCTCTTAGTTCTAAACTAAAGGTAGTTAATTCATCAAAGCTTTTTATATTTTTTTTATAAACTGCGTTGAACATCTGTTGAGCTCGCATTTTAGCCTTGTTAGTATCAACATTGACTTTTTCAATTAAAAAAATTTTTAATTGATCAAAATTTAGATCATAGAAATTTTTTTTATTCATCTGCTTAAACTAATAAAGGCTTGAGAGGGGTTTTAAAACCCCTCTCTATAAAGATTAAAGTTTATTAGGATTTTTTCTTATGTGATTAAGAACTTTTCCAGCATTTTTGCCTTCTTTAATTGTGTAACCGCTCGTTCCATTGGCATTAGCATCAACTGCTTTTACCGATCTTTGTAATTGCTGAATAAGTTTAGCCTCTGACTTTTTTCGGCTGAACTCATTAAGCAAATGTGTATGTCTTTTGATCATAACATCTCCTTTTTTTTTCAACCTACTTTTTAACTCTTTATAGAGTCCTGCATGTAGATGCAGAGTCTTTTTTTCCATGACATATGGATGTTTGGACTCTAATATGTGTTAATACCTTCTGTCAATAGGTGTAAAAAATGAACAATAAAACTATAGGAATAATTATAATAGTTTTTGGTGGTTTGGTCTTATACAGCAAACAAGAATATGCCTGGATTATATCTGCAATATCTATAGGGATAGGATCAGGTGTTTTCTTCTGGAAAGAAAAAGAAAGAGATATAGAAAAATAACATGTCTAAACGAATCTTTATTGTTTACGGTCATCATGACACAAAAAAATGTTTCAACCAGGAAATTAGAGATACTTTTATATCTGAAGCAAAAAAATTAGGTCATCAAATTGATCTGATAAATTTACATGAAGAAAAAGCAATACCTTTCTATGATGGTTCAAAACCAAGTGAACAAATTTTAGATTACAGGAAAAGACTAGAAAAAAGTGATGTGCTATTTATGATCTCACCATGCTATAATTTAAGAGCAACAGCGATTTTAGAAAATTGGATAGATCTTGTTCTTGCTCCTAAATGGTTTTTTTCTTTCAAAAGACTTGTTGGGAATTGGGGATACCCAGTAGCAGGCGCTATGAAAGATCGCAAGGCGATTATGTCGATGAGTTATGGAGGTAACTGGTTTAGTATTCAAACTTGGTTTCAAAATATTCCTTTTAGAAGAATAAAGGCTGGGGTTCTTAAACTTGGAGGTATGAATACTAGCTATATAAGATTTTATGAAGTTTTACCTGGAATGACAAAAGAAAAATTTACAAAACATATGGAAAGAGTAAGAAAATTAGTAAAAAAAATATGAAAACAATAAATGTCTAAAAGATATAGCGGTAAGAGCAATAAAGATAGAAGCTTTATGAAAAAAGCTAAACTTAGTCATAAAGAAAAAAGAAAACTTAAGAGAGAAAAGAAAAACAAATAATGTGTGGAAGATACGTAATATCTAAACCTGTTAGTAAAACGATAGATCTGGTAAAAACTAATATAAAAGTTGAAGATGCAGACAATTTTAATGCTCACCCTTCACAAAAATTACCAGTTATAAAATCCTACACAAATGGGAAGGCCCTTGAATTATGTGAGTGGGGATTAGTACCTTCTTGGTCCAAAAAACTTGATAAATTTTCTCCACTAATTAATGCAAGAAAAGAAACTCTTATGGAAAAAGTCACTTTTAAAAACTTAATACAAGCTTCAAGATGTGTAGTTCCAGCTGATGGTTACTATGAATGGAAACGAGAAGATAAAAATAAAGTACCTTATTACTTTACTAAAGATGACGATAAGATTATGTTTTTTGCTGCTATTCATCAAAACAATCAATTTTGCATCATAACCAGAGAAGCGACTGAAAAAATTAGTGAAATTCACCATAGAGAGCCTCTGATTATTAATCAAAGTCAAATTAATAATTATTTAAACATTAAAAAAGAAGCTATGGAAATTTTAAATTCTATAAAACCACCTAACTTAAAATTTCACACAATATCAAAGAATGTAAATAATCCTGTAAATAATGATCCAGCTTTAATTAAGTCTATAAATTAAATGAATAGTCTTTCTATTACTCCTGGAACAAACAAAGTAGGCGCTTACATTAACAGCATTGATTTAAAAAACTTAGAACAGAACCAAGTGAATGAGATAAAAGATATTTTAAACCAATTTGGAGTTATTTTTATAAAAAAACAAAGTTTAGATCCTGAAACTTATCAAAACTTTGCGAAAAGTATAGGAACACCAGTCATCTACCCAAGATTAAAAGGGTTAGATAAAAAGTTTCCATTTATCAATGTCATTGAAAGAAAACCTAAAGATAAGAATTTAAGTTTTGGATCAAGTTGGTTGCATCAGGATACAAGTTATTTAGCCAGTAACAGACCTCGCTATACTATGCTGATGGGAATAGAAATTCCTAACGGCGAAGGAAATACTGTTTTTTCATCAGGATTTAATGCTTATAGAAAATTACCAGATAAAATCAAACATAAGATTAAAAATGCTACAGGAATTTTTTCTTCAGCGGGCCCTATAGCAGTAACGAGAATTGAAAGAGAAAAAGAAATTGGAATTAAATCTTCTGACAGCATGGAAGCTGAACACCCAATCGTAAAAACAGTAAATGGTAAAAAGACTTTATATGTTTCTCCAGGTCATTTAATGGAAATCAAAAATGTTGATGAAAAAGATGCAGTTTATCTAAAAAAATATTTAATAGAACACGTAAATAAAAAGGAATTTATTTTTTCTTATGAATGGTCAAAAGGTGACATTTGTCTCTGGGACAACTTAAGTATCTTGCATATGGCCAGTGAAATTAAAAACTGCAGAAGAGTCATGCACCGTATTACGATGAAATAATTATTTCTTTAAGATAGTGAGATGTCCCATTTTTCTTTTATCTTTTATTGCTTTTTTTCCGTAATCAAAGAAGAATTCTTTATCACTAAAAGATCTGTTTCTGTATTCTTCAATTTCTTTACCTAAAATATTTATCATTTCAGCATCAGATATTTTTTGAACTTTATCAATTTTTAATCCACACACTGCTCTAACGTGATTTTCAAACTGACTAATATTAAAAGCATTGATGGTTAGATGGCCCGAATTATGAACTCGAGGTGCAATCTCATTTACTAATAAAGTATTTTTTTTATCGATAAAATATTCAACACACATAGTGCCTATATAATCTAGTTTTTCAGCAATTAATTTTGCATTAGTTTGTGCTTTTTTAAATATTTCATCAGTAATGTCTGCGGGTATCTTTGAATATTTTAAAATTTGATCTTTATGAATATTTTCAATGGGTTCATATGTATAAATTTCACCATTTCCAAATCTAGTAATTACAGCTGAAATTTCTCTACTCAGATTTACTTTTTTTTCTAAAATGTAGTCAGCAGTAAAACACCAGTCTTTCTTAACATCGTCTAAAGAGTTTAAAACAAATTGTCCATGCCCATCATAACCAAGTGTATTTGTTTTTAAAATTCCAGGAAAAAGTTTTTCATTTTTTTTAATATCTTCAGCTGATTTTATAAAGGCCCACTCAGTAGTCTTAATACCGAGCTTGTTTACAAAAGTTTTTTCTAATTTCCTATTTTGAACTGTCTGATTGATGTCAGGTTTAGGTAAAACTTTTTTTTCTTTGTTTATGCTTTTTAATATTTCAATAGGAATGTTTTCAAATTCATAAGTAACTATATCTACTTTGTTGATAAATTCTTTTACTTTTTCTTTGTCTTCATATTTGGCAAATATAAATTGATCTGTGTAATTTTGTGCTGGCCCTTGTTCATCATCAGAAATAACAACTGTTTTTATATTAAGCTTTTTGGCAGCTTGACATAATAAAGATCCCAACTGACCAGAGCCTATAATTCCTAAAGTAATGTCTGACATTAATTATTTAGGTTTTTTTTTAATGGACTGAGTTTGAATACGTCTCCACTTTTCTAAATTAGATTTTATTATTGGATCCGAGTTGCCAATGATGGATGCTGCTAGTAATCCACCATTAAAGGCTCCATCAATTGCTAAACAACCAACTGGCACAGCTTTTGGCATTTGTGCCATTGATAGTAAACTATCAAGGCCTTTCAGTTTTTTAGTTTCTATAGGCACTCCCAAAACTGGTAATGTTGTTAAGGATGCCACCATACCGGGTAAATGAGCCGCTCCACCTGCGCCAGCCACAATCACTCCAAAACCATTTTTTTCAGCAGTTTCTGCAAATTTAAACATGCGTTTTGGTGTTCTATGGGCGCTTACGATTAAAACTTGATATTTAACTTTAAGAATTTTTAGAATTTTTGCACAATCCTTCATAACTGGATAGTCAGATTGTGACCCCATTATGATTGCTACTTTATTTTTTTTTTTATTGAGTTTCACAAACTAATTTAATCAATTTTATAAATAAAAACAATAGAGTTTAATTTCTTTTTTTTGACTAATTTATGCCAATCAAAACACAGATTTTTTTATCATGTTAGCGTTATGAAAATATTATCTATTTTATCTTTGTTGTTTTTGTTAACTAATTGTGCAGGTAGCAATTTAGCCAAAGTCAAGTTTGGTGAGCGTTGCACTGCTTCTGATGCAAAACAACTTCAGGAAAAATCTTATGTGTGGTTTGTGAGTAAAGATGCCGCAAAGGATTTTGACAAAAGAATAAATAAATCAAACTGTTTAGATAGCTAAATTAATTTTTAATTTTTGTTGTTTATGGTAGTAAGGGGTTTATGTGTAGACCCCTTATTATTTATTGTATACTCTTTTTTTTATTCAATATAAATTTAGCAGCTATGGATCAAAAACCCTATCATCACATTTATAAAGACGGCAAGTTATTTGCTTTTAGAAATTTAGAAGGGGGTCCAAAGAGAGATCCTAATTTTAAATGGAATTGGAAGCTTTTTAGGGAAGAAAAAAAGAAACTCAAAATTGATTATCCTCCTGAGCATGTCATTGATAGACAAATAGTTTTGAAAAACCTTGAGAAACATAAATCAGACTCATATGTTATGTGGCTTGACCATGCGAGCTTTATTATTAAACTTGGGAATACTACAATTATTACTGATCCAGTTTTTGAAAAATATTATGGATATTTAGGTTTTGGTACAAAAAAATATATCAAGCCTCCTTTAAAATTGGAAGAACTTCCAGAGATAAATTTATTTTTGCTTAGCCACAACCACCTAGATCACATGTCTCAACAAACAATAAATAATTTTCCTTATAAAAATACAAAAGTTCTTGTGCCTTTAAAGCTTGGAAAATATTTTACAAGAAATGGATACAAAAAAGATAAAGTAAAAGAGATGGACTGGTTTGACAAAGTTCAAATTAATGACGAAATCACTATAACAATGTTGCCAGCACAACATTGGAGTAAACGTTGGATTTGGGGTGATGGAAATACTAATAGAAGTCTTTGGGGAAGTTTTTTAATTGAATACAAAGATAAAAAAATCTTTTTTGCCTGTGATACTGGACCAGCTCCTTTTTATAAAGATTTAGGGAAAAAATTTGGTCCAATTGATTTAGGTTTCGGAAATATTGGTGCTTATAATTTCTTTCCAATTATAAACGTCAAAGATAAATCTACAGCTCATGCAAACCCGGAAGAACTTTTATCCCTTATGAAAGATCTTAAAGTTAAAAAAGTAGTTGGAATGCATTGGGGTACGGCTATCTTAAGTTTGGAGCCAATCTGGGAACCCCCAGTTAGATTTAAAGCAAATGCTGAGAAATTTGGATATAAAAAAGAAGATGCAATTATATTTAAAATTGGAGAAATAAAAAAACTTAATCAATTAATTAACTAGCTTTTCTTTTATTTCTCTCTTTATCGAGAAGTTTTGTTAAAGAATCTACCATGGTATCTGAGGCTTTAAATATTTCATTAGATTTAAACTCTAGTGAAACATTTCTTTCGGGATCAGTTTTGTCTTCTATTATTATTCCTTCATCTGGAGAATTGTTTTTAATATAAATTAAAATCAGCCATTCTTCATCAGGTGCATCATCCCATTTAATAAATATTTCACCTGTTTCAAACCTTCTGTCAATTACTCTCATGATGCTCAAATATTTTGGGATATATTTCTTATTAATTTGAAAACATAAGCTATGTGCTGATCGGTAGAAGCTTTCTAAAGCAAATTCAATTTTCTGTCTTTCTAAATTGTAAACTTTTTCTTTTTCAAGTAATGCCGACCTATCATCACCTTCTTCAACTTTCACTCCAAGTTGTGCAACTCTTTCTCTTATTTTTTGGTCTCTTAATGCTTGATATTTTAATTTAATTTTATCAATACGTTCCTGAACATCAACATAAGACTCTCTTTGCTGGTTTAATACAAATTTTTCTAAGTTTTGTATTTCTAGAGCTTCACGCTTTCTAAATTTCTCAATTTTTTTCTCTAATTTAATTTGCTCTAAAAATTTTCTTTGTTTCGCTGCCTGTTCTTTTCTTACTTCAGCTTGTTCAAGTTTAATAAACTTTTGTAATTCTTGTTTTCTATCTTTTACAAGTTTAATTTCTTCTTTTAACTCCTGTTCTTTAGCTTTAATCTCATTTTCTTGCTCACTTTTTAATTTATTTTGTGTCTCTTTTTTTTCTCGTTCCATTACTTGAAGTTTGAGAAGTTTTTGTTTCTCTTTTTCTTCTTGAATAACCTCTTTGATTTCTAAAATTTTATTGGATATTCCTTGAAAAAAATTTTGAAGCGACCTGTCTAAATTAAAGTTAAAACTAAAAACTGATTTTAATTTCTCATTAGCTCTTAATAAACTAAGTATTACTTTTCTTGTTTTTTTTGGAGACTTTAATTTCTTTTTTGCTTTACTTTTTTTTCTTTTTTTTGTAATTTTTTTATTCTTTTTTTTTAAAGAGACTTTTCTAAACTTTTTCTTGAGATATCTTTTTTTGAATTTTCTTTTCTTTTTTTTTAAAGAGACTTTTCTAACCTTTTTCTTGAGATATCTTTTTTTAAATTTTCTTTTCTTTTTTTTCATACCTATATTTAATTAAATATCAGGTTTTATAAATATATATAGTCTCTTGTTCTATGAGCTGATTGAAAGTTTTTCACAATTTGTAATTGAAAAACAGCTAAGTCTTTGTATCTAAAAGCCGCTGCGCAACTTGCGAAATAAAATTCCCACATTTTTACAAATTTATCATCAAAAAGGTCTTTTACCTCTTTTCTTTTTGATAAAAATCTTTCAAGCCAACTTTCTAATGTCTTGTCATAATGTCTGATAAGTGTCTCTGTATCAGACACAATGAGGCCTGTTTTTTCAATAGGTTCTATAATTTGACTAAATGATGGACAGACACCGCCTGGAAAAATATATTTATTTATAAATTTATTTGGAGGAGAAGGTTTGTCAACCACACCAATGGTATGTAATAGGAATATACCATCGTCCTTAAGCAATTTATTCATTGACTCAAAGAAAACTTTATAAAATTTTTTTCCCACGTGCTCGAACATTCCAACTGAATAAATTCTATCGTACTGACCATGAATTTCTCTGTAATCAGCTAGTTCAAAATTCACTTGGTTGTCTAAACCAAGTTCTCTAGCTTTCTTTTTGCAATAATTAATCTGATTTTTGCTTAAAGAAATTCCTAAAACTTCGCAACCTTTTTGCTTTGCAATTTCAAAAGCCATTCCTCCCCATCCACAACCAACTTCTAAAATTTTTTGACCTTGCTTAATATCTAATTTTTTGACGATATGATTTATTTTATTTTTTTGTGCCTCTTCTAAAGTTTTTGTATCTTCTTTCCAATAAGCGCATGAATATAATCTGTGATCTCTATCTAAAAATATGTCATAAAGTTTTTCACCTTTGTCACCTCCAATATCATAATGATGTTCTACATTTTTTCTAGACTTCCCTGGTAAATTAAAGTTAGATAGGAACCTCCTTAGCTGATATATCCTTTTAGATATATAGCTGGCTGAATTTACTTCTCTTCTTCCCAAATTTTTAACTAAATCCATTAAAAATTCTTTCAGTGATGCATTCTCAATAATGATTTCACCTCTCATATAAGCCTCGGGAAATTCTAACTCAGGATCTAAAACAAGTTTCCAAATAAGATTTTCTTTTAACAACTTAACAGTAACAGGATTATCTGTTCTTGGATTACCACAAATATATTTTTGGCCTTTGGAGTCAATAAGAATAATACCACCTTCTTTGTAAATGTTTGAAAATACTCTTGCTAATATCATGCCTAGGCTGCTAAATTATTTTGAACTATAAATTTTAAATTATTTAATTTTTTAATTAAATCTTTTTTTTCTTCAGAATTCAAAAGAACCAAAGGAGGTAGCAAATTCTTAAAATCATCATCTTTTAAAGACATATAACTATGAAGAGCTGATATTAAATTATAGTTATCAAATACTTTTCTAACGGCAACTAATTTATCATTTTGTGTTTGTTCTTTTTTTTTTTCAAAATCATCAAAAACTTTTCTAGCAAGTGGAGCGGTTACATTGCAAATCGCTGAAATTATTCCACTATTACCTAATTCTAAACCTTTTAATAATTTTGTTTCAGAACCAGGAAAAATTAAAAAATTTGGAATTTTTAAACTTTCATAAAGATTATAACTTGAGTCTTTTACTCCAATAATATTGGAAAAATCAGAAGCTAATTTTTTTATAAATTCTGGTTTAAACAAAAAGGAACTTAATTTTTCAAAATTATATAATATGATTTTTACTTTTGGCACTTTATTAATTATATCTTTATAAAAATTGTAAACTCCTGTTTCAGTATTAGATGAATAGTATGCTGGCGGCATTATTAACCAGGAATTAAATTCATATTCCATTCCATATTTAATTAAATTAATAGTATCGTTTAAAGAATTGCAACCGGTGCCAAAAAAAAACTTTTTTCTTAACTTATGATTTGCTGCTTTCGAAATTAAACTTTTTTTGGAATTTAGATCAATTAATTGACTCTGACCTGTTGAACCAAAAAATATAGCTCCGTGTAATCCATTATTAATAGAGGATGCTGCGTGTGCAATTGTTGCGTCTACATTTAACGAACAATCTTCACGTAAAATGCTACAAGTAGCAGAATATACTCCTTTAGTTATCATAATCTTACCTAATTTATTCTATCTAAGTTATATAGTTAAAATCAAGTATGAAAATTTTGTGTGTAAATACGAGAAAAGGAGTAGGAGATCAAGTTATCTTTATTCCTTATCTCCATTCTGTTTCAAAAAAATATAAATCACCAGTTTCATTATTAGCCAAAGAAGATTCTAGAGCTAAAGAACTTCTTGAAGATGATAATCACTTAGATGAAATAATTACTCTAAAAAAAGAAATGGATGGTGTAAGAGGAATTTTTAAATTAACAAATGAATTGAAAAAAAGAAAATTTGATAAAATTTTTATTTTTAATTCCTCTTTCAGGTATAATTTAATTGCAAGACTAGCAGGTATCAAATCAATTTATCAATATCCTTTATTTAGAAGTAAAGATAATATCGTTCTTAGTGCAAAAATTTTTACTGAAGATATAACTAATCAAGTTGTTTCAACTGAACCTAATCTAATAATTAAAAAAAGAGATAACAATTTAGATAAAAGCTTCAAATATATTTGTCTTGGAATAAGTGCTTCCGGCCCAACCAAAAGATGGAATATTAATAATTATATTAAATTAGCAGAAAAAATTAATAAAAAAATAAAATGTAAATTTTATATAGCAGGTGGAAAAAACGATGTTGATCTTATAAATAAATTTAAGAATTCAGAAATAGGGAAAGACTCCCTTTCATTTGAAAAAATGAATATTAAAGAAACCATGCAGCATATTTCAAATTGTAATTTATATATAGGAAATGATACAGGTTGGGCACATATATCCGCAGCATTAAAAGTAAAAGCCCTTACAATTTTCTGTGACAGTCCTGTGGCTGCATATGGTTCTTATAGTTCAAAAATGATTACTATTGAACCTGAAGGAGTCGTAAAAGGTACAACTACACATGACACTCTTGGAAAAGATAAAATCTCATTTGATGAAGTTTACAATCAATCAATTCAAATGCTCAACTAAAGTCAGTTTTGATTATTTTATCAGCTGCTTGATTTACAAGTTTACTCAATTCTTCAGTTTTTACATCTGTATTCTTGTCTGGATGAATTTTCTGCTGTAATTTTTTTGCTACTTTTAATACTTCTTCTTTAGAACATCCTTTTTTTAATCCTAATAACTTGTAAGCCTCATTAATTGATACACTTGTTGACCCTTGAGGTTTATTAAACTGCCCTTGGGAAAATCTACCTGAATTTTTTAAAAATTGAATCAATCTCCATAATTGAAACATTTGCAAAGCTGTAAAGCCTTTAATTTTCAAACCGCTTAAAAGTACAAATAAAAAAGGCAAGGAAAATAAAAACTTTCCGCCTAAAGTAAATAAAGCTGCGAGAATTAAAGATAAATATACTGCAATTTTTTTAAGAGTAAGAGCAATTTTTTTTGAACTTGCCCTAGCAAAGGCATTCAATAAAAGATAAATAATGACAAAAATGATAGTTCCAATCAAAATCAAATTCATATAACTTTTTACCATGAAAACTCCTAAATTGAAAAAAATAGAATCTGTAAAAAAACATCATGGTATATCAATTGAAGATGATTATGCTTGGGTAGATCAACCTAATATTTTAGAAGTTTTAAAAGATCCAAGTAAGTTATTACCAGACGTAAGAAGTTATATTGAAGAGAACAACTTTATTACAAAAGATTATTTTAAAGATGTAAAAAATTTACAAAAAAAAATTTTTAATGAAATTAAATCTAAAATAAAATTAGATGATACTTCTTTAAAATTTAAAGACAAAAAATATTATTACTGGTCTAAAACTGAAGCTAAAGGAAATTATGGAAAAAATATAAGACAGCTTATAGATGCTTCTAAACCTGAAGAGATTTATTTTGATGGTGATCTTGAAAAGAAGAAAAGTGGATCTGAATATTTTGGTTTAGGAAGCATAAGTGTTTCTCATTGTGATAAATTTATGGCTTATTCTTTAGACCTCAAAGGATCCGAATACTTTACAATTTATCTTAGAGATCTTAATACCAACAAAAATGAAAAGGATATCATAGAAAATACTAGTGGTAGTATAACTTGGTCCTTAGACAGTAAAAGTTTTTTTTATTCAAAATTAGATAAATTTCATAGACCTAGGCAGATTTATAAACATGAAGTTGGAACATCAGTAAATAATGATAAGTTAATATTTGAAGAAAAAGATGAAACTTTTACTTGTGGTATAAGTTTAACCTCAGATGAAAAATTTTTTATTATTTCCTCTTCAGACCATATTACTTCAGAGGAATATTTTTTTCCATCAGATACAAAATCTATCAAGCCAGTTCTATTCAGGAAAAGAGAAAAAGATGTTCGTTACTCAATAGACTCCTGGAAAGAGTATTTTTATATCCAAACAAATAAAAACGCGAGAGATTATAAAATTCTTAAATGTAAAATAGATGATATTAAAGAACTAGAGGAATTTATTCCTTCAAAAAAAGAGACAATTATTGGATCTTTGGAATTTTTGGATGATTTTATTATTCGAGGTGAAAAAACAGATGCTATACCTAAACTTTTTGTAAGAAATATTAAAACTAATGAAGAAGAGGAAATAAAAATTTCAGATGAAGCAATAGGTTGTCCTGCGGCTTCTTTAATGCAAAAAAATAGAAACACTTCTAAAATTAGAGTTGGTTGGGAAAGTATGAAAACTCCTGGTAAAATTTATGAATATAATATTTTAACAAAGGAGAAAAAACTTGTTAAAGAAACCGAAATACCTTCAGGCCATGATCCAGATAGATATATTGTTGAGCGAATAAAAGCTAAGTCTCATGATGGTAGAATGATTCCAATTAGCTTAGTGCGGCTAAAGAATTCTAAACAAAATGGAAAATCAAAAATCTTACTTTATGCTTATGGAGCTTATAAACATAGCATCTCTCCATCATTTAGTGTTTCTAGATTTTGTTTAGTAGATCGAGGAATAACTTTTGCAATTGCACATGTTAGAGGAGGTGGAGATCTTGGAGATGTCTGGCATGAAGAAGGAAAAAAGAAATTAAAAAAAAATAGCTTCTTTGATTATATTGCATGCGCTAAACATTTGATTGATCACAGATATACTTACAAAGGAGGAATTTGTTTCTATGGTGGATCAGCTGGCGGGTTAACTGGCGGAGCGCTGGCTAACATGGCGCCTGAATTATTTTTCTCGATGCTTCTCCTTGTGCCTTTTGTTGACACTATGACTACTATGCTAAATGAAAAACTGCCGCTTACTCCTGCTGAATGGGAGCTATGGGGAAACCCAATTGAAAGCAAAGAATACTTTGAATATATTTATTCATACTCTCCATATAATAATCTTGATAATAAATCTTACCCTTCAATGCTTATTACTACTTCTCTGTTTGATAATCGTGTCTTATACAGTGAGCCAGTAAAATATATTGCCAAGCTAAGAGATGTTAAAAATGATAATAATACCCAATTATTAAAGTGCAAGATGGAGGCTGCAGGTCATGGTGGAATGAGTGGTAGAGACAATGCCATCACGGAGCTGGCAGAAGAATATAGTTTTATTTTAAAAACTGCCAAAATTTCTGATTGACAAACTTTAAAAGCAATTCTTGCTGGAGAAGCCTATTACCATATTATTAGGATTCACTTCAAATTTTCGTACGCAAGTAATATTATATTTTTTTGAAGAATAAATGTAATATCTATTTCTTGTTTCTAAAAACTCTATTTTTTCTGGTTGTCCATAAACAATTTTAAGCTCTGATTCTGGTTTATTTAACCACTTGCTTAATTCTTTTTCCTCTTCAAGAGTTTTTTCGTCTATTTTTTTGGAAACAGATTGACAGGAAGTAAGAAGCATCAAAAAACTTAACATAATAAAAAAAACAAATTTAAATTTAGACATAAAGGTCATTTTCATTTTATACCTAAAACTTATAAACAGAAATATTACCTGTAGGTTGTAAAATGTCTTAAAATCTAACTTTTAAAGGATTTTTTCATCGAATCGGAGTAATTAACATTAAACGGAGGTTGAATTTTATGATGAATAAATATTTTGAGTATAGAAAGCATAAAACAAATTTTAAAACTGAAGTAATTGCTGGGGTAACTACATTTCTTACTATGGCATATATTATGTTTTTAAATCCTTTTATTCTTTCTGGAGAATTTGCAGGACCCGAAAAAGGTTTTTTTGACTTTGGCGCGGTGTTTACTGCAACAATAGTGGCAACTGCAATTGCTTGTTTTATAATGGCATTTTATGGCAAGACTTGGCCGGTAGGTCTGGCGCCTGGAATGGGAATCAATGCATTTGTTGCATTTGGAGTAGTTGGAGGTATGGGTTATACGCCTCAGGCCGCTCTTGGTGCAGTTTTAGTTGCTGGTGTATTGTTTTTAATTATTTCTTTAACGCCAATTAGAGCATGGTTAATCAATTCAATTCCTAGAAGTTTAAAACTTGGAATAGGTGCTGGTATTGGATTGTTCTTAGCAATTATTGGGTTGGAGATTATGGGAGTTGTTGGAGATCACCCTGTAACATTGGTTACTATCGGAGATATTAAAAATCCTTTAGTGCTTCTAGGATGCCTAGCATTTGTAGTAATGGTTGTTCTAGAAAAAATGAAAGTAAAAGGTAACATAATAATAGGTATTCTTGTTTTTAGTGTTATTGCTTGGGCAACAGGATTAGCTAAGTTCAATGGTGTAGTAGGATCTATTCCACCAATGACTTATCTTTTTGATTTTGACCTAAAGGCTGCTCTAACAGCAAGTATGTCTACTGTAGTATTTACTTTATTATTTATCGACTTTTTTGATACTGCTGGAACATTAACTTCAGTTGCAAATGTTGCGGGCAAAGTAGATAAAAAAGGTAAAGTTCAAGATATCAATAAAGCAATGCTCTCTGATAGTGTTGGAACAGTTGCAGGTGCTGTCATGGGAACTACAACAGTAACTAGTTATGTTGAGTCTGGTGCTGGAGTTAAAGCAGGCGGTAGGACTGGGATGACTTCTTTAGTCATAGGAGTTTTATTTTTAGCTTGTTTATTTTTTGCTCCTTTAGCAACTAGCTTGCCAAAAGAAATTGATGGCGCAGCATTGGTATACGTCGCTGTTCTTTTCGTTAGAAATATCACTGACATTGAATGGGACGATATATCTGAGTCTGCTCCTGCGGTTTTAGCTATGATTACTATGCCGCTTACCTACAGCATTTCGAATGGGATTGCTTTAGCATTTATTGCATATGCATTAATTAAACTACTCACTGGAAAATTTTCAAAAACTTCTCCAGCTATTTGGGTTATTGCAGCCTTAAGTGTGTTAAGTTTTTATGTAGCTTAAAAAATTCAAGGGCCGGCAGAAGCTGGCCCTTATTTTTTGTGTTCCTTAATTAAATCTTCTATTCTTACCTCTTCATAACGCTCAAAAGGTTGGACAATCCATGGATTGCTATTTAATTTTTGAGCACAAAAATCCGGTTCAAAAGTAGAATCTTTCTTTTTCCAAAGAACAGCTGTTTTGATATTCTTAATATTTCCTTTTAAAGGAGGATAGTTTTTTAGCCACTGAATACTTTTATTCAAAGTTACTCCGGTGTCAGACAAATCATCACATAAAAGAATATTTCCCTTCATGTCTTGAACAGTTGAGCTCATCTCTCGAGAAAATACTAGCTCCCCTTGTTGATCCTCTATTCCTTTGCCAGAGTAAGACTCTACTGCAAGATAAGCACATTTTAATTTAAAAATTCTGCTAAGAACATCTATAATAGGAGCTCCTCCTCTCATAATTCCAATCAATATATCTGGCTTGAATCCACTTTCATGAATTTGAACTGCTAATTTTTCTGTAGTTAGATTATATTCTTTCCAGTCTATAATAAGTTTCTCAGCCATAGAAAAAACTAAATTATTTTAATGCGGTTGTAAAGATATCTAGTATTGTATGGGTTCATTATCTATAGATCTCCATAAATACCACGTCGCAACAGAACAATATGGTGTAAATTTTTTATAAAGCTTATTTAAAAAATTTTTTGGTGGGAAATATTTCTTATTATAATTATTTGAAATGGCTCTAAGTAATCCGATGTCTTGAAGAGGCCAAATATTCGAACGATTAAAAGTAAAAAGCAAAATCATCTCTGCTGACCATCTACCAATTTGTCTCAAGTTCGATAAATATTCTATTGCTTCTTCATCGGTCATTTTTTTTATCAAACTAGGCTTAAAAGTTTTATTTAGAATCTTCTTAGCCAAATCCTTTATGCCTTTAACTTTTTGTCTGCTAAGACCACATTTTTTTAAACTACTAGATGATAATTTATTTACTACTTTAGCATTAATTTTATTATTACACTTTTTTTTGAATTTTAAGAAAACTGAGTTAGCGGCTGCTACACTAATTTGTTGTCCTATTATACTTTTACAAAGGGAGAAAAAAACATCATTTCGAGTTATTAAATTTCCATCTTTGTAGTTAAAAATAAGTTTTCTTAAAACTTTATCTCTTTTAGCTAAAATTTTTTTCGCTTTAGTCCAATATTTTGGAGCCTTACTCATGTTCTTGGAGCAATTATTTGTTTTTTTAATTTGTTCTCTCTCATAAAAATTATCAAAGAACTAGTAATGACTAAAGCTGCTCCAAATAAAGTTAACATTTTCGGTATTTCACTCCAAATAAAGTAACCAAAAATAATAGCAAATACTAAACTTAAATATTTAATTGGTGTAACTAGAGATGCTTCTGCTAATCTATAGCTCTGAGTTAATAATAGATTAGCTACACTTCCACATAAACCAAGTATAAAAAATAATAAAAAATCTA
Organism: Pelagibacterales bacterium SAG-MED05; assembly: GCA_014654415.1. GTDB lineage: Bacteria > Pseudomonadota > Alphaproteobacteria > Pelagibacterales > Pelagibacteraceae > Pelagilacustribacter. The sequence continues at coordinate 70,089 of JACWDC010000001.1, forward strand.
TTGGTGTTGGCATTACCCAATCACTAAATAGAATAGAGCTTAAACCCAAAAGAGTACAAAGTAATGTAAAATAAAATGCTATAGTGTAATTAGCTTCTGTTTTGGAAAGTGACCTAACACTAATAGCGACACATGCAAAAAATATACAAAATACAATTGGAGTTATATAATAGTAGTTAAGATCAATGAATGCTGGTTGAACAATTAAAAGCATCCCTAAAAATCCTAGAAATACAGCTGACCATCTTTTGATTCCAACTTTCTCAGATAAAAAAATAATAGATGCAATTGTAACAAATATAGGTCCGCCAAAAGTTAGTGAAACTACATCAGCTAAGGGTAATTCTCTTAAACCAAAAAATAATGCAATGATAGCTAGAGCGCCACATATTGCTCTAAAAGCATGCAGACCAGGACGTGAAGTTTTATAAAAGGAAAATATTTTATTTTTTGGTATAATAAAAAAAATTGGAATAAACCCTATAAAAAATCTTAAAAAAAGAACTTGTCCAATTGGATAATAGTCTAACCACTTAACGCAAATATCCATGATTGAGAAGCAAATAACACTTCCTACCATGTACAATACGCCTAATTGATTTTGTGTTAACAATTTAATATCCTCATTAATTCTAACATATTAAATAACTTATGAAGAAATGTACACTTGCACTTGGCTGTTTTTGGAAACCTGAGGAAAACTTTAAAAACAAACCTGGAATTATCGATACAGAAGTGGGTTATGCAGGAGGACTAAATCCCAAGGTTACTTATAAAGAAGTATGCAGCGGTAACACTGGGCATGCAGAAGTAGTTAAACTAACATTTGATGAAAAAGTAATTTCTTTTAGAAAAATATTAGATCTATTTTTTAAAATGCATGATCCCACACAAAAAGATATGCAATTTCCTGATGTTGGAACTCAATATAGAAGTGAAATATTTTATGAATCAGAAGAACAAAAAAAAGAGGCAGAGGAAGTTTTAAATGAAAAAAACAAAAATTTTGATGGAAAAATTCAAACTAATATCTCAAAAGTTAAAAATTATTGCAAAGCAGAAGAGTATCATCAAAAATATATAGAAAAAAATAGAGGATGAAACATCTAGTATCTACAGATTGGCTTGAAGAAAATTTAGAAAAAGTAAGAATCTTTGACGGAAGTTGGCATTTACCTAGCTCCAATAGAAATGTGTTAGATGAATTTAATTCAGCCCATATAAAAAACTCTACTTTTTTTGATATAGATAAACATTCAGATCAAAAATCCAAAATACCTCATATGCTTCCAGAAAAAAATTATTGGGAAAAAATTATGTCCGAATTCGGAATAAAAAATTCTGACCACGTTGTTATTTATGATAATTCTGACGTTATTAGTTCGTGTCGTGTTTGGTATACATTTTTGTATTTTAACCATGATCCAAATCTGATTTCTGTTTTAGATGGTGGTTTTAAAAAATGGTTAAAGGAAAAAAAAATTACCACGAAAAATATTAAGAAATTTGAAAAAAGTTCTTACTTAGCTCATGAAAACACAGCATTAGTTTTAAATAAAGATCAAATAATTGCTAATATCAATAATAAATCATTTGAGCTAGTTGATGCTCGGGGTAGAAAAAGATTCTTAGGCGTGCAGCCTGAAGATAGAAAAGAGTTAAGAAGTGGAAACATAGAAGGTTCAAAAAATATTCCTTTCACAGAATTAATAAATAGCAATGATCGTACTTTTAAAAAAAAAGAGGAATTAATATCTATTTTTGAGAAAAATAAAATTGATCCAAATAAAAACATAGCATTTACTTGTGGATCTGGGATAACGGCATGTGTTTTAGGGTTAACTAATTCTATCATAAGTGGTAAAAAACCCGTTGTCTACGATGGTTCTTGGGCAGAATACGGAATTAAATAAAAATGAAAACAGCATCAAAGTTAAAAGCTTTTTTAATAATATTTTTTATCGCAATTTTCGCAATAATAGTTGCTAGATATTTTATTGGATTACATTTCAAAAAAAAATTTAGTGCTCGTCCAGCGCCGGGAGTAATTGTAAGCAAAGTTGAAAAATCATTATTTTATAAAAGTATAGAAACATTTGGAACAGCAATCGCTCAGAGTTCTAAAGTATATAGAGTTCAAAAAGAGAACATAGTCGGTAATTTAAATATTCAAAATAGATTTGTAAAAAAAGGTGAAATAATAATTGCTTTAAAAGATGGAAAAAATATTGTTGCTGAGTTTGGAGGTAAGGTTGGTAAAAGAGAAATTGCACAAGGTGTTCTTGGCTCAAATAGTTTAATTATAACTCTTGATGATTTAAAAAAAATTGTAATAGATATTAAAGTTCCGGAAAATTATGTTGGGATTTTAAAACCTGGCTTGAAAGCAGAAATAATAAATTCAGCATTTAATAAAACTTTTAAAGGTAAGGTAGATTCTATTAGTTCAAGGATAGACCCATCAACTAGATCTATCTTAGCAAGAATTGAGGTAGATAATCCAAATTTTGAAATTATACCCGGACAACTAATGACCGTTAAAGTAATTTATGATGAAATAAATCAGATTGGTGTTCCAGAAAGCGCTGTAACTATTCAAGGAAATACTGCTTTTGTTTATATTGTAAATACTGACACTGCTGAAAAGAGAAATATTAAAATGGGCAAAAGAAACTTTGGAAAAGTTTCTGTTGTTTCAGGAATAAATGAAGGTGATATTGTTATTAGCGAAGGTATATCTAAAGTTAGAAATAAAGCAAAAGTTAAAGTTATAAATCCATAAAATAAATATGTTTTTAACAGACCTATCAATTAAGAGACCTGTCGTAGCATCAGTAATGAGTTTGGTGCTAGTTATTTTTGGGCTCTTAACTTTTCAAGAAATACCAACTGATGAACTGCCTGATGTACAACCACCTGTAGTTACAATTCAAACTGAATACAGAGGGGCTTCAGCTGAAATTGTAGATACACAAATTACCCAAAAAATAGAAGATTTTGTAGCTGGTACACCTGGTCTAGAAACAGTTGATTCATTCAGTGAGGATGAAAGTTCAAGAATAACATTAACATTTGAAACTGACTTAGATCTCGATGATGTGGCAAATGATGTAAGAAGTTCGGTCTCAAGAGTATTAGATAATTTACCAGAAGGAGCTGGACAACCTGAAATATTTAAACAAAGTGCAGGAATGAGAACTACTATGTGGCTCTCTTTTAATTCTGAAATAATGACAGATTTAGAATTAACTGATTATGCAGATAGATATCTAACAGATGTTTTTTCTACTGTTAAGGGTGTGGGTAGAGTTCGTTTAGGAGGTGAAAGAGAACTTTCTTTAAGAGTGTGGTTAGATCCTATCGCTTTAGCTGCAAGAGATATAACTACACAAGAAGTAGAAGAAGTTTTAGAAAAAGAGAATGTTGAATTTCCCGCTGGAAGAATCGAGTCTAAAGATATCGATCTCACTATAAAATTAGATAAAGCCTATAAAAATTTAGAAAATTATAAAAAATTACCTCTTAAAAGGGCTAAGGATGGTTCTATAATTACTCTAAATGATGTTGCGCGAGTAGAGTTAGGCGCAGAATCCACCAGAACTCTATTTAAAGGGAATGGTAAGCAAGTTGTGGGAATTGGAATTTATCAACAATCAGATGCAAACACGATTGCTGTAGCAAATGGTATTAAGAAAAAAATTAAAGAAATAAAACCAACATTGCCACCAGATACCACCCTTGAAGTTTCGTTTGATAGAAGCAATTACATTAAAGCCGCTATTTATGAAGTGTACAAAACATTGTTTATTGCTTTAGTTTTAGTCACAATAATAATTTATTTATTTTTAGGAAACATAAGAGCACTTGTTGTGCCATTAATTGCGCTGCCTGTTTCCTTAATATCAACTTTTTTATCTATTTATATATTTGGTTTTTCTATTAATCTCTTTACACTTATGGCGCTTGTTTTGGCTATTGGAATCGTTGTAGACGATGCAATTGTAATGCTGGAAAATATTGTCAGAAGAATAGAGTTGGGTGAAAGTCCGCTCGTTGCGGCTTACAAAGGAGCAAAACAAGTATCATTTGCTATTATAGCAACAACAGTAGTACTGGTGGCTGTATTTGTGCCTCTAATCTTTATTAAAGGTATAACGGGTGTTTTATTTACTCAAACTGCAGTTACCCTAGCTTCTGCTGTAGTAATTTCAAGTTTTGTAGCTCTTTCTTTAAGTCCAATGCTTGGAAGCAAATTCTTAAAGAAAAATATGAATAAATCAAAAATTGTAATAAAATTTGAAAAATTTTTAAAAAATTTAACTTACTTTTATAAATTATCCCTTCTAGGTTGGATAAAAAAAAAAAAAATAATAACATCCTTTTTAGTTGGTACGCTCGTTTTAACTATTTTTTTATTTAACTTTGCACCAAAAGAATTAATAGCACCAGAAGACCGAGGGGCTTTTTTTGTAATTGTAAAAGCTCCTCAAGGATCAGGTTTTAATTTTACAAAAACTAAAGCAGAAGAAATTGAAAAACTCTTGCTTCCTAATGTAGGCAAAGGTGAATATAGAAAACTTATAATGAGAGTGCCAGGGTTTGGAAGATCTGCAAAACAGGTTAATAGTGGTTTTATTATTGTGCTTTTAGAGCCTTGGTCAAAAAGAGATCGTCACGGAGTTAAAATTATGAGGGAATCTTTCGGGAAAATAGGAAGAGTTCCTGGTGTCCTTGCATTTCCTATAATGCCTCAAGGAATTCGAACCGGAGGAATCGAAAGCCCAGTTCAGTTTGTTATATTAGGCAATACTTATGATCAACTAATTAAGTGGAAAGAAATTATAAAAAAAGAGGCTAGAAAAAATCCAGGTCTAGTATCAATTCAGGATGACTTTGATCTGAATAAACCTCAGCTAAATGTACAAATTAATCAAAAAAAAGCTGCTGATTTAGGAGTGTCTACACAAGATATAGGAAGAACAATAGAAACTATTTTTGGTTCAAAAAAGGTTACTAATTTTACACAAGATGGAAAAGAATATTCAATTATTCTTCAAGGAGATATAAAAGACAGACAAGAACCTGGTAGTATTAGCAAGGTATTTGTTAGATCAAAAAACAATGGGAAGCTTGTTTCTATTTCTAATTTAGTTGAATACAATGAAGAAGGCCAGTCGCCTTTTCTAGCAAGATACAATAGACAGAAAGCAGTCACAATTTCAGCAAGACTAGTTGGGGACTATTCATTAGATGAAGCATTAAAATTTTTGGTTAATATTGTAGAAGAAAATACTCCTCAAGCTAAAATTGCTTATAAGGGAGAGAGCGAAGAATATAAAAAAACGAATACAGAATTATACATTATTTTTGCCTTAGCTCTAATTACTGCCTATCTTGCTATGTGTGCTCAATTTGAAAGCTGGAAACATCCACTTACAATTATGCTCACTGTTCCCATGGCTATTCTTGGAGGATTGCTCGGTCTTTTGGTCGTAGGATCTTCCTTAAACGTTTATAGCCAAATAGCATTAATAATACTAATTGGGTTGTCCGCAAAAAATGGAATTTTAATTGTTGAGTTTGCAAATCAATTAAGAAAGGAGGGAAAAAATTTAGAAGTTGCTGTATTTGAAGCAGCTGCTATTAGATTAAGACCAATCTTAATGACAAGCTTATCTACCATTATAGGTGTGCTGCCTCTAATCATAAGTTTTGGGCCTGGTGCTGCAAGTAGGCTGACAGTAGGAATTACAATATTTGCAGGAATGATATTCTCTACTTTTTTTACTCTCTATGTAATACCGACTATCTACACAATTGTTGGAAAAAATACTCAAAGAATTGATGCTGTAGAAATTGAGCTAAATAAACAACTTAAAAAATAATATATTTATTTTTATCTAGATTTTTTTTACAAAGCGTAAGTTGTTTTCTGTATTTACTTGCCATATCTCTTACAGACTTAGCATAGATAACGGCTTTTTTATCTCTTGAGTAATTTTTATAATCTCCCCAACCTTTATAGTAAGCTAAATACTGTCTGTAGGCGTCTTTCTTAGAAATTTTTAATATTTTAGAAGTTTTGTTAATATACCAGCCTATAAAATCGACCGAGTCTTTAAAACGAGCACGGGTTGCTAAAGGATTGTTTGTTTCTCTTTTATATTGCTCCCAGGTACCTTTTACAGCTTGAGAATAACCAAAAGAACTAGATGGTCTTTTAAAAGGAATGACTTTAAATAATTTTCTCCTAGGAGGTTTAGCCAACCAATTGAAGTCACTCTCTTTTTTTACAAAAGCAAGTTGTAAATGAATGGGTGCTCCCCATTTCTCATATGAAGCTTTAGCATGTTTGTACCAAAGATATCTTTCTTCAAAAATTGCACAGCTATTTTGAGTATTTTTTGGAATAGAAGAGCAGGCGGTAACAAAGAATAATAAAATTAGTAAATAAAAATTTGTTTTACGAATCACTTAATGATTATAAATCATTTATATTTTGTTCTCCATTTTTCAGGTCTTTCAAAATTTCCCTGCCACATTCCTAAATGATTATCTTTAGCCCATTTCTCACTATCTAAATATTTTTTTGAATATCTTTTATATGCTACTGCATGACCAGTATGAACCATATATCTGTTTAAAGATAGTTTTGAACTATCATAAGGAAAATAGCATGTTCCTAAAATTCTACCGTATCTATCTTTTTCCGTATAACGACATTTAATTTTTGCTCTTCCGATATATCTTCTTAATGTTATTGTTGATATGGACCCACAATCATAACTTTCATTTTTTTTGTTAACACAAATTTGATTTTTCTCAGGTGTATCGATTCCAAAAAGTCTTATACTCGTTCCCTCTATCTTGATTGTATCTCCGTCTATAACTTTTATTTTTCCTTCTATATATATGCCTCTTTTTGCGCTCAAAGAAGGAGAAGAGTTAATCAAAAAAATAAACAAAAAACTAAATAAACCTAAGGTCAACTTCTTCATAAAATCTTTTTATATTTTTTATAAAATACAATTATAAATATTGCTATTAGAGTTCCAAGTAAATTTGCAAAAAGATCTAGAAATTCAAAAGATCTATTTGGTATAACATAATGAGATAATTCTAAAACTATTGATAAAAATATTAAAAAAATAATAGTTTGATTAAAATTTTTGTCTCTAAAGCAGCTAATTAAACCAAGTATTGATAAATATAAAAAAGCTAATGCATGATTAATTGATGTTCCAATGGGATTTGGAATAAGGTCTGGCTGTTTTGAAAAATTTCCATAAAACAGATATCCAAGGAGACTGCCTGGAAATAAATATAAAATTAACAATCCCACTAAAGAGCAATAGTAAAGATATTTAATCAACTTTAAGACATTATTTTTCATTATAATTTTAATATTACACAATATCTGATATTTATCTATTATGAGCAAATTAATCCTAACAAGACATGGCCAAAGTGTATGGAATGCGGAAAATAGATTTACTGGATGGGTAGATGTTGATTTGTCTGAAAAAGGAATTTTAGAGGCTAAAAAATCTGGTCAATTAATTAAAGATCTGAATATTAATATAGATGTTTCCTATACATCTTTTTTAAAAAGAGCAATTAAGACACTTACCACCATACTTCAAGAAAATGGTCTGGAACTTAAATTTAATACTTCTTGGGAATTGAATGAGAGACATTATGGATCTTTAACGGGATTAAACAAAGAAGAAACTAAAAATAAAATTGGTGAGGAACAGTTTAAAAAATATAGAAGATCTTGGGATATACCGCCGCCGCCAATGTCTGAAAATGACAAGAATCAATCTTTGTTTAGTCCTTTAAACGCAAGTATACCTGTGGGTATGATACCTTTTAAGGAGTCTTTAAAAGATACCTATAAACGAGTCATACCTTATTATGAAAAAGAAATTCAAAAACATATTAAAGAAAATAAAAACGTTTTAATATCAGCTCATGGAAATTCACTAAGAACACTATGCAAATATCTATTTAAAATTTCTGATCAAAAGATAAATGAATTGGAAATACCGACGGGAAACCCTTTAATAATTGAATTTGATAATAATCTTAAAATTCAAAAATATTATTATTTGGATAAAAATAGAGCTAAAACTATTATCTTTAATCAATAATTTTTAAGTTCGATATTTTATCGTACATTTCTTTTGTATTTAAATGGTAAAACTTTTGCTTACTTGCATTTCCAATTAAGGAATTTTCTTCAATTAAACGATTCCAAACCTTGTTCATCGAAAATATTTTATCTTTTATAGAGCTAAACACACTTTGGTCTAAAATTTGAAGACCAGTAAAAATGAATTCATTACTATTACCTCTACTAATCACGTCATCGTTGAGATTAAAGTCTCCCTTAAAAGAATTATCAAAACTTAGGTTTTTATTGACTAACAATAAACAAGGTTTTTTCTTTTTAAGATAAAGATCTTCTAAATCTTTTAATTCATTAAAGTAAGCATCACTCCATAAAGTATCAGGATTAAGTGCTACAAAAGGTTTTTTAAAAGATTTAGTGGCGTGAAGTATACCGCCTCCAGTGTCGAGTATCGTATCTTGTTCGTCAGAAATTATAATTTTTACTTTATATTTTTTTTTATCTATAAAATCTTTTATTTGGTTTGATAGATGATGAACATTAATAGCTATCTCCTCTATACCATGGTTAGTTAAGAGCTGAATAGCTCTCTCCAACAAGTTCTTATTTCCTAATCGAATCAAAGGTTTTGGAGTTTTTAAAGTAATCGGCTGCATTCTTTTTCCCAGTCCAGCTGCCAGAATCATGCCATGTTTAATTTTCATATTTTAACCTTTTTAAGTTCTTTCAAAGGTAGGTGCTTTTTAAATAATATATTCAATTTATTAAAAATAGGATTTTTCATTCTTCCTTCAAGAAGTGACCAGGTGTGTGGTAAATACTTTAAATAATCTAGTTTTCTGTCTCTTTTATAAAGACGAACAAAAATTCCAAGTATCTTTAAATTTCTTTGAACAGATAAAATATCAAAATCATTTTTTAGGTGTAATTGATCTTTAGCTTTAAAATTTGATTTTTTTATATAGTGCTTAAACAAATTTTCTTTTAAATTTTTTGGTATTTTAATCCTCACATCATCAATCAATGAAGCAACGTCATATAAAGGATTGCCAATTATTGCATCTTGGCTATCAATAAGACTTAATCTTTTTTTGGTCATCATAATATTTGATGCATGAAAATCTCTATGTGTAAAACAATTGTTTTTAAAATAAAGTTTTTTATAAATATTATTAAGCTCTTTTCTTAATATTTTTTTGATTTTACCAATCTTTAAATTTTTAGAACAATACTTTAAATACCAATCAAAAAATAAATCGGACTCCTTGTGAAGATGGCTTAGAGAATATTTACTAAATTTTATTTTTTTTCCACTAAAATAATATTGATTTTTAAGTTTAATTTTTTGTAATTTAACAATTAGTTCAATTAGCTTTTTGTAATCTTTTAGCTTATTTTTTTTATTTTTGATGTAATCATAAAAAGATTTATCACCTAAATCTGTAATTTCTATCATATTATCTTTGTAATAATTTTTTATAAGCTTGGGTGATAAAATATTATAACTTTTTAAAATTTTATTTACTAAGGAATACACAATTAAATTTTTAAATTGATCTTTTCTTGAAAATACTATTATTGAAGTTTTATTCTCCTTTTTTACCCTATAAAATTCTCTAAATGATGCATCTCCAGAAATTTTTTTTAATTTATAATTCATTTTTATTAATATCTTTCCATTTTCCATGCCCTATAAGACTTAATTCTCTTTCGTTTTCTTTATCAAAATAGTTTAAATGCAATTCTAATCTATCTGCTAAATTTATCTCAACTAATTCTGGCCATTCAATTATTTTTATTGAGTCTTGATCTTGTTGAAATACACCAAGCTGCTCTAGCTCCTTCTTGTCTTTAATTCTATAAAGATCGTAATGCATTACCTTTAAATTTTTAATGTCGTATTCATATAGTAAATTAAATGTAGGACTCAAAACTTCTGTTTCCTCAACACCTTCTCGTTTTTGCAAATAATTTATAAAATTTCTTGTAAAAGTTGTTTTTCCTACACCAATTTCACCGATTAAAAAAATGCAATCTTTTTTAGACACATTGTCTGCAATTTTATTTGAAATTAATCTGAGGTGATCTAAAGATTTAATAATCATTAGCTACTAATCTAGTAGCGATAAGTATCCGGTTTAAATGGCCCTGATGGTTTAACGCTAATGTAGTCTGCTTGTTCTTTTGACATTTTAGTCAATTTTGCACCTACTTTATCTAAATGTAATGTAGCTACTTTTTCATCTAAGTGTTTTGGTAAAACATAAACTTTCTTTTCATATTTATCAGAATTATTCCATAGTTCGATTTGTGCAATCACCTGATTAGTAAAAGAAGCACTCATTACAAAACTTGGGTGCCCAGTTGCACAACCTAAGTTTACCAATCTTCCTTCGGCTAATAAAATAATTCTTTTTTTGCTCGGCAATTCTATTTCATGTACTTGGGGTTTAATCTCATCCCATTTATAATTTTTTAAAGCTTCAACTTGAATTTCATTATCAAAGTGACCAATATTACATAATATTGCTCTATCCCTCATGTTTCTCATATGATCTGCCGTTACAATATCCTTATTGCCTGTAGCAGTAACTATAATGTCAGCATCTTTAATAGCTTCATCCATTAATACAACTTCGTATCCTTCCATAGCTGCTTGTAATGCACAAATTGGATCCGTTTCTGTCACCATAACTCTTGCACCTGCTTGCCTTAATGATGCAGCGCTACCTTTTCCAACGTCTCCAAATCCTGCAACTATTGCTACTTTGCCTGACATCATAACATCTGTTGCTCTTTTTATTCCATCTACTAAACTTTCTCTGCATCCGTAAAGATTATCAAATTTAGATTTAGTAACTGAATCATTAACGTTTATCGCAGGTATTAAAAGTTCTTTTTTAGCTTCCATTTTCTTTAACGCTAAAACGCCTGTTGTTGTTTCTTCAGAAACACCTTTAATATTCTTTAATAAATCTTTATGATCTTTATGCATTAAAGCCGTAAGATCTCCTCCGTCATCTAAAATTAAATTTGGTTTCCAATCTTTTTTTCCTTCTATAGTTTGTTTAACACACCACCAATATTCTTCTTCTGTCTCACCTTTCCAAGCAAATACAGGTATACCAGCTTTAGCAATTGCTGCAGCTGCATGGTCTTGAGTGGAAAAAATATTACAAGATGACCATCTAACTTCTGCTCCTAGCTCTACTAAAGTTTCAATTAAAACAGCTGTTTGAATTGTCATATGGAGACATCCAAGTATATGCGCTCCCTTTAAAGGTTTTTTACTTTTATATTCTTTTCTTAATGCCATTAATCCTGGCATTTCCGTTTCTGCTAGAGAAATTTCTTTTCTACCAAATTCAGCTTGTTTTATATCTTTTACTTTAAAATCTTGAGACATATTTTAGAGTTATTTAACAACATAAATGAGCGTTATCAAGAAAGATTGCTAAGAATATTTCGGCAGCAATACTTCGACCTGAGCGCCTCCTTTATTCAGTCTATTTGAAGCTGATATTGTTCCTTCATGTAATTCTACAATATTTTTAACGATGTTAAGTCCTAAACCAGAGTGTTTTCCAAAGCTCTTGGGTCTATTACTGTAAAATCTTTTAAATATTTTTTGAGGAGAAGTTTCAGAAAATCCTGGTCCTTCGTCTTTGATTAATATTACTAGATTATTTGAAGTTTCCTCAACTTCAATTTCTATTTTCTTATTATCATCGCTAAATGAAATAGAGTTGTCTAATAAATTAGCTATTACCTGTTCTAGCCTATTTTCAATACCCAAAATATAATGACCATTTTTAGAAACTATTTTTTTTTTAATACTTATATTAATTTTTTTATTTTGATTTTTTAGATCTTGTCTAAAATCATCTGTGACATTAGTAATAATTTCAATCAAATTAACCTTGCTCATTTGTTCTCTAGACCACGAGGCTTCATCTTTTAACATTTGAGAATAATCAGTTATTAATCTTTCAATTCTTTCAGCATCATGATTAATAATTTTTAATAATTTTTCACTTTCCATTTTTTCAGTAGTTTTATCTAATAATTCTGAAGCACTTTTTAAAGAAGCCAATGGATTCCTAATTTCATGAGCAAGGTCATTAGAAAAAGTTTCTGCTCTAGTAGTTCTTTTCTGAAGTTCCTTCGTCATCTCATCAATAGATTTTGTTAATTTTCCAATCTCATCTTCTCTAACAAAAAAGTTTTTTATATCAATATTTTTGCTGGACTTTTTTTTAATTGCTTCACTAAATCTAACTAACAAACCAATTGGCTTTAAAATATATTTATTTAAAAAAAGAGAGAAAATTAAAATTACTAATGTTACTGCTAATACTGTTCTAATTATAAAAGCTTTTCTCTCTTTAACTGCATTAAGAATATCATTAGCCTCCTCGGATACTGCAATATAACCTGCGTCTTCATTATTAAGTTTGATTCTTGCCAGTGTACTAACAAAAAAATTGTTTTGAATATTTTCTGAAATTGTTATTGGCTCATTTTGATATTTATTTAATATTGCTTCTTTTACTAAATTTTTATTTTGTTCTTTAGTTAAATTTTTTGAATTGTCTTTTTCTTTTATTTGTCCATCAATTGTTTCTTCTATAATTATATCTGATCTAGTAAAAACATTTTGATCTAAATCTAAAATATTGGTATCTCCAATTAAATCTCCATTGATGCTATAAAATTGCACTCTATCTAGACTTTGAAATAAAAACCTTGTCGACAATAAAAAAGTTCTAATGTCTTTTGCGTTAAAATTAATATTTAGCCTTTGTAAATGATCAACAGTGTTGTTAATTATAATGTAGTGGTTAGAAGTTCTCTTCTTAACAAGATTGGGTTGGATAGCTTTTAGATAAACTATTGTGAAAATTCCTAATATTGAAAAAACACCTAAATTAAATAATAGAAATTTTTTTAGTATTGATGCTGATTTTTTTTGTCTCATTAACTAACATTCCATCTATACCCACTTCCATATCTAGTTTCAATTGCAGAAAACTTTTCATCTACTTTTTTAAACTTTTTTCTTATTCTTTTAACATGACTATCAATAGTTCTGTCCTCAATTTCCGTATTTTCTTTATAAGCAATATCCATTAAATGAGCTCTTTCTTTTATAACTCCTGGCCTTTTTGCTAATTCTTTAACAATTAAAAACTCAGTAGTTGTGAGTTTTTCAGGTAAAGGCTTTCCACTCCATTCGCATTCTAATTGTGATGGGTCTAGTTTTAATTTTCCATGGCTTATTATATTTTTGGTGTCATCAACTACAGTATTTTTCTTTCTTAATTGAACTCGTATTCTTTCAATTAAAACTTTTGTTGAAAACCCTCCTGATTTTTTTACAAAATCATCAGCACCTAATTTTAAGCCTAATAATTCATCAACTTCTTCATCTTTTGAAGTTAAAAAGATAATAGGAATTGACATTTTTTTTCTTAATTTTTTTAATAACTCTTCTCCATCCATTCTTGGCATTTTAATATCCAAGACTGCTAAATCGGGAGGATTTCTTGTTAATCCAATTAATGCTGACTCACCGTCTATATATGTTTGAACTTTAAAGCCTTCTCTCTCAAGCGCAATACTTATACCAGTTAAAATATTTCTATCGTCATCTACTAGTGCAATTGTTTGTACCATATAATCATTCTCAAGATCTTAATGTCAAAATTTAGGCGTCTAGTGGGCTTCACCCCAGTTATTGCCTGAATTAATACTTACCTCCAAGGGAGTCGAAAACATATGATGTTCTGAACTAGAAATTGAGATCATAGCATCTTTGATCATTTTTTTAATTTTATTCTCATCTTCTTTTAAACATTCAAATATTAGTTCATCATGTATTTGGAGAAGCATTTTAGCTTTATTTTTCTGATCCACTAGAATCTTATCTATTTTTATCATAGCAAGTCTTATTATATCGGCTGCAGAACCTTGGATAGGAGCATTTATTGCTGCTCTTTCCTGAAAACTTCTTACACTAAAATTTTTATCATTAATTCCTCGAAGATGAATTCTTCTACCAAATATATTAGTTACATAGCCTTGCTTCCTGCACGTTTTAATTGTTGAATTCATATAATCCTTTATCTCAGGAAATTTCTTAAAATAGGAATTTATAAAATCTAGTGCCTCTTGATTAGACACGGCTATTTGTTTAGCTAAACCATATTGCGTAATGCCATAAATAATTCCAAAGTTGATTGCTTTTGCTTTTCTTCTAAAATCATCAGTAATTTTATTTAATGGCAATCCAAAAACTTGGCTAGCTGTTAAAGCGTGAATATCTTGATTGTTTCTAAAAGCCTTTTTTAACTCTTTTACATCAGCCATGTCCGCTAGGATTCTCATTTCTATCTGATTATAATCGGCAGAAATAAGAATATTATTTTTTTCTGCAATAAAAGCTTTTCTAATTTCTTTGCCGTCTAAAGTTTTAATTGGAATATTTTGTAAATTTGGATCACTTGAAGCAAGTCGACCGGTATTAGTGGCAGCTAAAAGAAAAGATGTATGAACTCTTTTTGTTTTATTGCTAATATGATTTTGTAAAGCATCTGTGTAAGTGCTTTTTAACTTAGATACTTGTCTCCATTCCAATATTAGATTAGGAAATTTATGCCCTGTTAAAGCCAAATCTTCTAAAATTTTTGCATTTGTGGCTAGACTTCCTTTTTTAGTTTTTTTGAGTTTTGCAATTTTTAAATCGTTATAAATTATTTCACCAAGCTGTTTTGGTGAACCAATATTAAACTTTTTACCTGAAACTTCATAAATTTCTTTCTCTATTTTTTTTAATCTTTTTTCAAATTTTTTAGACAATTTTTCTAAATATACTTGATCAACTTTTACCCCATTCATTTCTAATTTTGAAAGCAATTTAATCATTGGTTTTTCAAATACTTCATAAATCTTTTTTAACTTTTCATTATCAACTCTTTCTAATAATAAACTGTAAAGTCTCAATGTTACATCCGCATCCTCTGCAGCATATTTAGTTGCTTCTTCTAAATTTACATCTGAAAAATTCAATTGTTTTTTTCCTGAACCAACAACATCTTTATAAGAAATAGTTTTGTGTCCTAGATGTAGCTCTGATAGTGTATCCATATTATGCCTGTTATTTCCTGCATCCAAAACATAAGATAACAACATAGTATCTTCCACAGGATCGACCTCGATTCCATTATTTTTTAAGATGATAAAATCATACTTAATGTTCTGTCCAACTTTTTTAATACTTGGGTCTTCAAGCAAGGGTTTAATTTTTTTTAAAACCGATTCTTTATTCAGGCCTTTAATATTCTTGTGTCCTAAAGGAATATAATAAGCTTCATTAGAAGCATGGCTAAAAGAAATTCCAATTAGTTCTGCTTCTAAAGGATTTAAAGATGATGTTTCTGTGTCTATAGAAATAAATGGCTTAGTATTTAAAATGTCTATTAATTTATCTAAATCTTTCTCATTAAGTATACTTTTGTAAAGTTTGGTATCTATTTTAGAAATTTTAGTTTGTTTAATATTGGATCTGGAATCGCTTGTATTTTCTTCGCCATAAAAGCCTGTTGCTTGACTTAGTAATCTATTAAACTCCATTTCTCTTAAAAAATTGTAAAGATTATCTTTTTTTACCTCTTTAATTATAAAACTACTTGGGTCATCTTCAACGGGCACATCATCTTTTAATGTAACTAACTGTCTGCTTAATAGTGCTTTATCTTTGTTTTCTAGCAATGTTTCTCTTCTCTTATTCTGCGGAATTTCAGAAGCCTTTTTTAATAAAGTGTCTAAATTTTTGTATTTGTTAATTAATTCAGCTGCAGTTTTGACTCCTATACCTGGTACACCAGGAATATTATCTGATGAATCACCTGCTAATGATTGTACGTCTATAACTTGATTAGGTTTTACTCCAAATTTTTCTAAGACTTCTTTCTCTCCTATAACCTTACTTTTCATTGGATCGTATAATCTAATTTTATCCGATACTAGCTGCATTAAATCTTTATCTGATGAAATTACTGTAACTTTAGCTCCTGCATCTGTAATTTGTTTCGCATAAGTAGCTATAAGATCATCTGCTTCATAATTCAAAAGTTCTATTGAAGGTAAGTTAAATGCCTTTACTGATTTTCTTATGTACTCAAATTGAGGGATTAAATCATCTGGCGCCTCAGCTCTATTAGCTTTATATTCGCTGTAAATATCATTTCTAAAATTCTTTCTAGCTGAGTCAAAAATAACTGCAAAATGTGTTGGTTTATGAATTGAGTCATCTGATCTCGAATCTTCTAATAGTTTGAAAAGCATAGAACAAAAACCACTTACTGCACCTGTAGGAAGTCCATCACTTTTTCTAGATAGTGGAGGTAAAGCATAATAAGCTCGAAAAATATAACCCGACCCATCTATAAGATAATAATGATCTGTTTTTTTTATTGAACTCATATATATATATTACATTAATTTTTAACCTATATTTAATCAAACTATGCATAAATATGCTTTAACTGTTGAAAATCTTACAAAGGTTTACTCGAATTCTAAAAACAAAAAAGAAAATAAAGCACTGAATGATTTAAATTTTCAAGTGAAACAAGGAGAAATATTTGGTTTACTTGGACCTAATGGAGCAGGCAAGACAACCTTTTTAAGTATTTTGGGTGGGACTGTTTCAAAAACAAATGGTAAAATAAATGTTTGGGGATTTGATATTGATAAAAATCCTAGACAAGTAAAAGCTTCGATCGGAATAGTGCCTCAAGAAGTTAATTTAGATGCTTTCTTTAGTCCCAGAAAATTACTGGAATTGCAAGCTGGTTTATACGGAATTACTAAAAAAGATAGAATTACAGATTTAATTTTAAAAATGGTGGCATTAGAAAACAAAGCCGACGCTTATTCTAGAAGCCTATCTGGTGGTATGAAAAGAAGATTACTTATTGCAAAAGCAATGGTTCATCAACCTCCTATACTGATTTTAGATGAACCAACAGCTGGTGTTGATGTTGAGCTAAGAAATAATCTTTGGAACAATGTAAAAAAACTAAATAAAGAAGGTGTTACAATTATTTTGACAACACACTATTTATTTGAAGCTCAAGAAATGTGCGATCGAATAGCTATTATAGATAAAGGTAATTTAGTTGCTCTTGATACAACTCAAAAGCTTCTAGATAGAATTCAAACAAAAAAAATAAATCTTAAAGTTAAAAATATTGATAAAAATAAAATTTTGGAGATGGAAGGAATTCACTTTACGATCGACTCAAATGAGTCAATTTCAATTACTTATGAAAAAAATTCACTTAATTTTGAAGAAATTATTAATTATCTAAGTCAAAACAACATAAAAATACTAGATATTGTTACAGAAGATGGAAATTTAGAGGATGTATTTATACAACTAACAAAAAGGTAGATTTAATTTTAAAAAAAGATAAATATATACGTATGGAAATTGTAAAAAATTTTTCGCAATCAAAGTTAATAAAAAATTTATTTATAGTTTTAATTGGATCTGTTTTTCTTGCTGTTTCATCAAAAATAAAAATTCCTTTTTACCCTGTGCCCATGACAATGCAAACTTTTGTAGTACTAATAATTGGTATTAGTTTAGGGTGGAAACTTGGTGTAGCAACTATGATTTTATACCTGTTTGAAGGAATAATAGGTTTGCCAGTTTTTTCAGGAACTCCAGAAAAAGGAGTTGGTTTAGTTTATTTTACAGGACCAACAATGGGTTATTTGATTGGTTTTTTAATTGCTGTATTTTTTGCAGGAAAATTTAATTATGATAATAATTTATTTAAAAATTTTCTTAAATTAACTTTTGCAACTAGCTTTATCTATATCTTGGGAATTCTCTGGCTTGGAGGATTAATAGGATGGGATAAGCCAATATTTAAACTAGGCGCTCAACCCTTTTTATTTGCTGAATTATTTAAAATTCTTTTAGCAACCTTTGCTATCAATCAAATAAAAAAAATAAAAAAAATATTTTAAGTTATCTTGGGGATCTTTTAGATAGTATTCTCTGTAAAGTTCTTCTATGCATTTTAAGTCTTCTAGCTGTTTCGGAAACATTTCGATTACATAATTCAAATACTCTGTGAATATGTTCCCATTTTACTCTATCAGCAGACATTGGGTTTTCTGGGGGTCTTGCTTTTGACTCGGGAGAAGCTAATAATGCTGCTTCAACGTCGTCTGCATCTACAGGTTTAGCCATATAATCTATGGCCCCTGCTTTAACTGCTGCTACGGCTGTAGGTAAATTCCCGTATCCGGTTAACATTACAATCCTGCAGTCTTTTTTGTTCTTAGATAGTTCTTTGACCACATCTAAGCCACTGCCATCTTCTAGTCTTAGATCTACCAAGGCGAAACTAGGGAAAGGGCTTTTTTTAACTATCTGAAGCCCTTCAGACACAGTTTTAGCTTCTTTTACAACAAAACCCTTCTTCTCCATGGCTCTGGAAAGCCTTCCTCTCAATGGATCGTCATCATCGAGAATAAGAAGTGACTTGTCCTGAAAATCTGCCAGATTTAGTTGCTTTGCATAATTTTTTTGAGATCTCATACTTTGTCATATAGTTATTAAGGGTCCTATTTCAAGAGTACAAAAGGACATTTTTTTCTTTACATAAAGTAAAAAAAACCTTAAACGCGATTAAATAAGGTTTTTTTTATTAAAATTTTTTAAAAACCTTCTGTGTAAACTAACGAGGGACACATGAAATGCGAAAATTTAAAAACGTTGACGAATTAGTTAATGAACTAAAACCTGATTACCCCGTATATTGCATACGGCCAGAGTCGATTAAAAAATCTACAAAATTTTTTAAAGATAATTTTCCTGGTAGAATTCTTTATGCAGTAAAAACAAATCCTAATGAAAAAGTAATTAAAGAAATTATTTCAAATGGTATTGAAGATTTCGATGTAGCCTCTCTAAATGAAATTAAATTAATAAAGAAAATTAAACCAGAAGCTAATTTGTACTTCATGCATACCATTAAAAGTAAAGAGAGCATTTCATCTGCTTACTTTGATTATGGAGTTAAAAATTTTGCATTAGATCATAAAGATGAGCTTGGAAAAATTCTTGAAGCCACAAATCTGGCTAAAGATTTAAACCTATATGTAAGAATAGCTGTTTCTAACGAGCATGCTGAAATCGATTTATCAAGAAAATTTGGTGCATTACCTTCTGAGGCATTAGGTCTTGTAAGATTATGCAAAGAACATTCAAAAAAACTTGGGATAAGTTTTCATGTAGGCTCTCAATGTATGCATAAGATTTCTTATTCGAAAGGTATTCGTGAAATTGGAAATATAATTAAAAAAACTAAAATTACACCTGATGTTATAAATGTTGGTGGTGGCTTTCCATCACTATATCCTGACCTTAATCCAGAGCCGCTTAATAACTATCTTGATGAAATAAAAATATCTCTTAAGAATTTAAAATTACCAAAACTACCTCAAATTATTTGTGAACCTGGAAGAGCCATTGTTGCTGAAAGTGGGTCTACAATAGTTAAAATTATATTAAGAAAAAAACAAAATCTCTATATTAACGATGGTACTTATGGTTCATTATTTGATGCTGGGGTACCAAATTTTGTTTTACCAACTAAAATGATTACTAATGGAAGAATTCATTCTAAAAAATTAACTTCATTTAAATTTTTTGGACCAACTTGTGATAGTTTAGATTATATGAAAGGACCTTTTTTATTACCGAACAATATAAAAGAAGGTGACTACATTGAATTAGGGCAACTAGGTGCATATGGATTAACTTTTAGAACAAAATTTAATGGTTTTTATTCAAATGAAATTTTCGAATTGAATGATAAACCAATCATGTCTTTATATGAAGATTCAAGTAAAGTTGATTACTTGGTTGCTTAATGACAAAAAAAAATGGTCCCGACATCGGACATAATAAAAAATCATTTTTAAATAATCCTGTAGAACATATAGACATAACTTCTTTTGACGCACGGAAAATAATTGAGGGTATGGGGAAAATGTCATTTACCTCCAGAGATACAGCAAATGCAGCTAAAATTTATAATGAGATGATATCAGACGAAAACTGCTCTATTTTTCTTACAATTGCAGGCTCAACCTCTGCTGGTGGTTGTATGAACCTTTACTCAGATTTAGTTAAATACAACATGGTTGATGCCGTAGTAGCCACAGGAGCCTCTATAATTGACATGGATTTCTTTGAAGCTTTAGGATTCAAACACTATCAAGGATCTCAATTCCAAGACGATACTGAGCTTAGAAAAAATTATATTGATAGAATTTATGACACATATATTGATGAAGAAGAGCTTCAGGCTTGCGATCAAACTATTTGTGACGTTGCTAATTCATTAGAACCTAAAGCTTATACCTCAAGAGAATTTATTAAAGAACTAGGAAAATTTTTAAAAAATAATGCCAAAAAAAAAGGTTCTTTAATAGAAACAGCATTTGACAATAATGTTCCTATTTTTTGCCCAGCATTCACAGATAGTTCAGCTGGATTTGGTTTAGTAATGCATCAAGAGCAAAATCCAAATAAACACATCACTATTGACTCTATAAGAGAATTAAGAGAATTAACTGAAATTAAAGTAAAATCTAAGCAATCTGGCTTATTAATGGTAGGTGGAGGAGTGCCTAAGAATTTTGTTCAAGATACAGTTGTATGCGCAGATCTTATAGGTAAAAAAGTTGATATGCACAAATATGCAATTCAAATTACAGTTGCAGACACTAGAGATGGTGCTTGTAGCAGTTCAACTTTGAAAGAAGCTAGCTCGTGGGGAAAAGTAGATGTTGCTAAGGAACAAATGGTTTTTGCTGAAGCAACAAGCGTACTTCCTTTAATTGCTAGTGATGCATATCATCGTCAAGTCTGGAAAAATAGAAAAAAAAGAAATTTTTCTCAGATATTCAAATCTTAAATGAATTATTTAAGTCAAAAAAAGGGTTTTCTTGGTTACGAAGCAAAACAAAAAATTGAGAACAAAGTAGTTGTTGTTCCATTTGGTCTAGAAAAAACTGTAAGTTACGGTGGTGGTACAAAAAATGGTCCAAAAGAAATCATTAAAGCTTCTCATCAAGTTGAATTGTTCGATGAAGAATTAAAAAAAGAACCGTATAAAGAGATTGGCATTAAAACCCTAAAACCATTTCCTATAAAAAAAAAAATTAGTTCTGCTTTAGATCAATTATCTAAGATTAACGAAGAAATAATAAGAAAAAATAAATTTCCTATCATTTTTGGAGGTGAGCATTCAATTACACCAGGGTCTATTAGGCCTTTTGTAAAAAAATATAACGAAATTACACTTTTGCATTTCGATGCACATGCAGATTTAAGAGAAAGTTATAATGGAGAAAAATTTTCTCATGCTTCGGCAATTAAAAGATGTTTGGACTTTAAAAATGTAAAAGTGGTCTCTTTTGGCATTAGAAATCTTTCTCAACCTGAAATGAATTTCTATGAAAATAACAGAAATAGAATTGAAATCTTCTGGGGAAAGGATAAAAAAGAATGGAAATTAGATCGTCTAGAAAATATTTTTAAAGACAAGAATGTATATATAACCTTTGATGTTGATGGTTTTGATTCAAGCATTATGCCCGCAACAGGAACACCAGAGCCCGGAGGCTTATTATGGGAAGATGTTCTACCAATAATTAAAAAAGTATGTCAAATATCTAATATAATAGGCGCAGATATAAATGAATTAGCTCCAATCAAAAATTTTGACTCGTATAATTTTTTAGTTGCAAAATTAGCTTATAAAATTTTATCTTATAAATTTGAATTTAAACGTTAGACTTTAAATTTACTTGTTTCCAGAAAATTTTTACAGAAGCGCCACCTAATTTATTATCTTTTGAAAAAGATAAACGTGCTGATTTTCTCTCTAAAAGTGTTTTACCTAGAAAGGTTCCTAATCCTGTTCCTGCATTTGAATTTACCTCATTTGATTTAGATTTTATGTAAGGTTCTCCAAGAAATTCTTTTACATCCTCTGGAAATCCAGGTCCATCATCGTTTATTGAGACTTCTAAATCTGTATCATTGCTTTTTATTTTTATTTCTACTTCACTTTTGGCAAATTTTACGGCATTTCCAATAAAGTTTCTTAACCCATAAATTAATTCTGGGGATCTTGGAAATTCAAATTTTTTTTTGTCCTCACCTATATCTAATGTTAATTTTTTAGAAGAAGTTTCTTGAAAAGACACAATAATTTCATTAAGCAAATCTTCAATTTTAGTTTTAGAGAAAAATTCATCATCTTTTATTTGTTTTTTTGAAATTTGCTTAAGTATTTCTCCGCATCTTTTGGTCTGGCTGATCAATAAATTTATGTCTTTTAAATGTTCATTATTTTCTCCTAATTCTTTTTTAAGCTCCGAAGCAACTACGTTTATAGTTGCTAATGGTGTGCCTAAAGAATGAGCGGCGGCTGCAGCTTGGCCTCCAAGCGACTCCAGCTCATATTCTTTAGCTATCACCTGTTGTAATTTAATGATCGCATCAGATCTTCTTTTGCTTTCACCAGAAAATCTAATTCCAAAATAACTTAAAAATACTAAACCAACTATAATAGCTAAAAAATATCCAGTTAAATATAGTTTTGGAAATGTGATAGATTGATCGTGTATACCTGGTAGAGGATAATGAAAGATTGTTAATAAAAATAAGAAAATAATAGTTAAAAATCCTAATATAATAGTTGTTCCCATGCTTAAAAATGTTGAAGAGACAATAGTTGGAATAATCATTAATATTGAAAAAGGATTTGAAATTCCTCCTGTCAAATATAGTAGAGCTGTTAATTGGATTAAGTCATATGTTAAAAATATACTTGCGTAAAAGTCTTTGATAGTAGAGGACCTAATGCCGAATTGTAAGTATAAGTTCGTAAGAAAGCCTAAAAGTAAGATCATATGGGCAATTACAATCGGAAAATCCAACTTCAAATAAAAATATACTAGATTTATAGATGTTAGCTGACCTATTATTGCTATCCATCTTAAAATTACTAGAGTTTTTTTATCTAAATTAAGATTTTCTCTCAATCTAAAGAGAGTAGAAAAATTCATTTGAACTTTAAATATCTAAGTTGGTAACATCCAGAGCGTTACTAGTAATAAAATCTTTTCTTGGTGCAACTTCATCCCCCATTAAAATTTCTATCATTTTTTGATCTTCTTTAGATTTTTCTTTTGTTCCTTTTGTGTACTGAACCTTCAGCATAGTTCGATTTTCTGGATTTAATGTAGTTTCCCATAATTCTTCTGGATTCATTTCACCCAAACCTTTAAATCTCTGTATAGAAAGCTTTTCTCTTTGATCTTGCATAAATTTATTGTACTCCACAGATCCCTTTTTTATTTTTTTGTCTGCTTTCCCTGCGGCTTTAAAAATGTAGTCTTCAAGTTCTTTTTCATCTTTTATATAAACGCTCTTGTTTGATTTTGTTACTTTAAATAATGGAGGTTGAGCTAAATAAATATGGCCATTCTCAATTAATTGATTAAAAGGATGATTGTTGAAAAAAGTTAATAATAATGTTCGGATATGAGATCCATCAACATCAGCATCCGTCATAATTACAATTTTATCATATCTTAAATTCTCAATATTAAAATCTTTAGAGCCTGTACCTAATGCATTTATTAAAGTTACTATTTCATTAGACGACATCATTTTTGATAGTGCTTTTGTGGCATGGTCATTTCCATTAGATTTGCCATTAACATAAGTGTTTAGAATTTTACCTCTTAAAGGTAATACTGCTTGATACTCACGAACTCTTCCTTGTTTTGCTGAACCTCCAGCTGAATCTCCCTCGACTATAAATAACTCTGTCCCTTCTCTTTTTTGTATTTGGCAATCAGCAAGTTTACCGGGTAAACCAGATAACTCAAAAGTCCCTTTTCTTCTAACACTATCTCTGGCTTTTCTCGCGACATCTCTGGCCATTGCTGCTTGAGTAATTTTTTCTAGTACAGCTTTAGCTATTGAAGGGTTCTGATCAAACCAAGTTGAAACTTTATCATTAATTATACTTTCAACTATTAATCTAATTTCCGAAGAAACTAATTTATCTTTGGTCTGAGATGAAAATTTAGGATCAGGCATCTTTACAGACAATACTGCAGTTAACCCTTCCTTAATATCTTCTCCAGATAAAGAAATTTTATTTCTTTTGTTACTATTTCTATCGTTTGAATATTTATTAATTACCCTTGTTAAGGCACTTCTGAAACCTAGAAGATGGGTGCCTCCATCTCTTTGAGGAATATTATTCGTAAAAGGAAGAACGTCTTCAGAGTATCCAGCGTTCCACTCAAAAGAACACTCTACCACTACATTATTTTTTGTTGCAGTAACATAAACAGGTTTTTTAAATACCTCTTTTTCATTCTTGTTAACGAAAATTGGTTTTTTATTATTAATATGTTTTACAAATTCAACGATTCCTCCATCATATTTGTGTACAAATTCTTTTTCTTTTTTAGATGTTTCATCAAGAAGTTTTACGCATATTCCTTTATTTAAAAAAGCTAACTCTCTAATTCGTTTTTCTATAATTGATGGGCTAAATTTTGTTGAAGAAAAAACTTCTTTTGATGGTGAAAAATTTATTCTTGTTCCTCTTTTTTTTGTTTTCCCGATTTGTTTTAAGGATTTAAGTGTATTACCATTTTTAAAAATTACTGAATATTCTTTGCCATCTCTATATATGTTTAGTTCTAGTTTTTCTGATAGAGCATTTACCACAGAAACACCAACACCGTGAAGACCTCCTGATACTTTATATGAGTTGTGATCAAATTTTCCACCCGCATGAAGTTGTGTCATTATAACTTCGGCAGCAGAAATCTTTTCAGTTTTGTGTATATCTACTGGTATACCTCTGCCATCATCTTCTACTGTAATAGTATTATCTTTCTTCATTGTAACTGTAATATTTTTACAATGACCAGCTAAAGCTTCATCGATAGAATTATCTATAACTTCGAAGACCATATGATGTAAACCTGAGCCATCGTCGGTATCCCCAATATACATTCCAGGTCTTTTTCTTACTGCGTCTAAGCCTTTTAGAACTTTTATTGAATCCGCACCATAAGATGGATTGGAATTTAATGCGGAATTTTTTGACATTGTTATAATTTAGATTGTTATTTATAGCATTTTTTTAAGTTAATAGAAAACGATAGAAGTGCCTTGTTGCTTAGAATGATTGTTTCCCAATGCTTTTAGCTTAAAATAAAAAAAAATTTGTAAATTTAAACAAATTTAGATTTTCATAGGCATTATAACATAATAACTATTTTTATCAGAAGCATCTACGATTAATACGGGTGAAACTGAGTCTTTTAAGTTCATTTTTAAATTTTTATCTTCAATCTCAGAGGCAATATCAATTAAATATTTTGAATTAAAACTTATATTAAGATTATCAGAATTAAAATTTGCTTTGATGACTTCGTTTCCTTCACCAGAATTAGCACTATTAACTGAAAATTGAACATTCTCTTTATTAATAAGTAATTTTACCCCTTCTTTTCTATCCAAAGAGACACTTGTAACCCTTTCAATTGAATCTATAAAATCTTTAGAAGGTACAATTAAAGATTTTTCGTTATTAGCAGGTACAACTTTTTTATAATCAGGAAATTTTCCATCGATAACTTTAGAGATCAACTTCATGTCTCCAAGGGTAAATTTAACTTTATTTTCACTCGTTTGCATAGAAAGCTTTTCATTAGACTCTGTCAACAAAGAGCACAGTTGAAAAACGGTTTTTCTGGGTAATATTAAAGATGAGAAATTATCTGCTTTTTCAATTTCTAAACTACTAGATGAAAGTCTATGACTATCTGTTGCCACTCCAGTTAAAAAATTTCTACCGTGTCCCTCGGTTAAATGTAAAAAAATACCATTTAAATAATGTCTTGTATCATCATTTGAAATTGCAATTTTAGTTTTATTTAAAAGTTTTAAAAATTTACTATTATTAAGTAATATTTCTTCCCCCTCAAATTCATCAGCAAATGTAGGAAAATTATCTGTTGGTAAACAAAGTAGATTAAAGTCTGAATTATCGCTTTTCAAACTTAGTTTGTTTTCTGTTTTAAGATCAAAATTTAATTCTGAATCTGAGGATATTTTTCTAAGAATATCATAAAGAATAGCCGCTGAAGTTGTGGTGCTTCCTTCTTTTAAAATTTTAACTTGATTTATTTCGTCATAAAAAACTATATCTAAGTCAGTAGCGACTATAGATAATTTATTGTCTTTCAACTGTAACAGGACATTAGAAAGTATGGGAAGAGTATTTTTTTTTTCAACTACACCTTGGACGAAGCTTAATGACTTTAATAAGATATCTCTTTTAACAATAAACTGCATTTTTATTATTATTCTTGTAGAAGACTTTTAATCTGATTTATGTTTTTCTTCATCTCATCATCTTGCTCAGATAATCTGGTTATGGTTTTTACCGCATGAATCACTGTGGTGTGATCTCTATTTGCAAATCTTCTTCCAATTTCTGGGAGAGATCTTGTTGTCATTTTTTTTGCTAAATACATTGCAAGTTGTCTAGGTCTAGCTAAAGGCCTAGAACGTCTCTGAGAAAGCATATCACTTAAAGGAATATTAAAATAGTTGGATACAACATTTTGTATTTTGTCTACAGTTATAACTTTCATTTGGCTGAATACATCTTTCAATATATTTTTGCAGTCATTTATTGTTAGATCCTTATTATGCACTCTGCTAAATGCTATTACTCGATTTAAAATACCAATAAGCTCTCTAATATTCGTTTTACTTTCATTTGCTATGTAGTTGATTACATCTTCACTTAAATTAATGTTCTCTTTAAATTGACTTTGCATTTCTATAATTTTTTTCTTAATAATTTTGACTTTTAATTCTAGATCTGGAATATCGATATCAACAACCAGTCCACCAGCTAGTCTTGACTTAATTCTTTCTTGTACTCTATCTAGCTTCATAGGTGCTCTGTCGGATGATATAATTATTTGAGAATTTTTATCTATCAAGCTGTTAAAGGTATGAAAAAATTCCTCCTGTAAGCTTTCTTTGCCTCGTATAAATTGAATATCATCAATAATAAAAATTGATGATTTTCTAAAAAAATCTTTAAAATTTACCATATCGTTTTTTTTTATAGACTTGATAAAGTGATACATAAAACGTTCAGCTGAAATAAACATAACATTGTTTTCTGATTGTAGCTCTAAACCAATAGCATTAAGTAGATGGGTCTTACCTAAGCCTACTCCTCCGCAAATATACAATGGATTATATCTTGATATATGTTCACATATCTTCTTTGAGTAAGATAAAGCAATATCATTACTTTTGCCTTGCACAAAGCTTTCAAAGTTTAAATTGGGATTTAACCTATTATAATTTAAGATTGAGTCTTTAATTGTTGTAACTTTGTTTATTTCATCTGTTTTAAGTATTAAATCTGAATTATTCTTATTATCATCTATAATTTTAAACTCAATTCTATTTAAGCTTAACTTAAAAACTTTTACTTGTTCTAAAATCTTGTCCAAGTACCTAGAAACTATCCAATCTCTAAAAAATCTTGTTGGGACACTAAGAATTAAATAATCATTATATTCTTTCACTAGAGAAATTTTTTGCAACCAACTTGTATAAATTTCATTACCAAATGTTCTCTTGAAAGCAGCCTGAATATCAATCCAGTCTAACGTTCTTTCTTCTTCAGAAATATAGATGTTTTGTTTTTTTGTATTGTTATTGTCCATGTAATTATTTTTTTGAAAGATTCCTTTAAACGCTGTTTTTAAAAATTTTTCAAGTGTCTGCAGGTTGTAATTAAAAAAAAACTTTATTCGGTTGTACTATTAACGCAAAGATAGAAAAATAATTTTAGAGAAATTACAACTCAAGAAAGAAACCATATTTAGTTTTATAAAACTAAATATTGATCAATTAACTAACTATCAACTTTAAATTGTTAATTTTTTGTCTAAATTTTTTTAGAAGTCCTTGAAATTTTTCTTGCTGCGGTTCGCCTACTTATAACACCTGATTTAGCAACCTGCATTAGAATTGATTGAAATTTTGAAAAATATTTTTTCGCTTTATCCTTGTTCTTGGACTTGATTAATAAATCCATTTCCTTAATAGCGGTCTTATATTTGCTTTTTCTTATTCTATTAATCTGAGTTTGTTTCTTAACTCTTCTCACCCTTCTAATTGCTGATTTTGTGTTTGGCATATTTTTTAAACTGTATATATGCCAGTATTATGTGGGTCAACTTTATTATTTTCAACTTCTGGTAATTCTGGCATATAATTTATTTATGAAAAGTAATATTCATGACAAACCAAGCCTAGTTAATTCTGTATTCTCTAGAGTCTACAAAAAATACGACTTCATGAACGATATTATGTCTCTTGGAATTCATCGTATTTGGAAAAATAAACTCATTGATTGGATGAATCCTCAGCCATATGAAAATCTTATAGATGTTGCTTCAGGCACAGGTGATATAGCAAAACTTTTTTCTAAGAAAAATAATAATTTAGCTAATATTTCATGCGTAGAGCCCAATGATCAAATGTTTGGTATTGGTAAACTAAATTTAGAAAAATTTAAAAATATTAAATGGTATAAAGCTAATGCAGAAAAGCTGCCCTTTAAAAATGATACTTATAATTTCTACACAATTAGTTATGGCATAAGAAATGTTTCAGATATAAATTTATCATTAAAGGAAGCGTTTAGAGTTTTAAGGCCTGGTGGACGTTTTATGTGCCTAGAATTTTCGAAAATAGACAATGAAATGATTAATCTTTTTTATCAACAATACTCAAAAATTATACCTTTGATTGGAAAATATATTGTAGGATCGTCAGAGCCCTACGACTATCTAACTAAAAGCATTAAAGAATTCTACACACAAAATGAATTGGTTGACTTAATAAAAAAAAATGGATTCTCTAAAGTAGAATATAGAAATCTTTCCAATGGTATTTCTGCTATACACTCTGGATGGAAAATCTAAATGTTTAAAAGAATTTTTCGATTATTTAAAATTGCTAGAAAATTATCAACTTCTGGAGCAATAGATACAATTAATCAGATGTATAATTTACCGCTAATACTAAATCTTTTTTTTGAACTTATTGGTATTGGGTCTGCAAAAAAAACATTAAATAATCAAAAACAACCTGGAGAAAAACTTTGTATAGCCCTTGAAGGAATGGGTACTACTTTTATTAAACTTGGTCAATTCCTGGCAACAAGACCTGATATCATTGGCGAAGAGCTAACAAAAAATTTAGAAAAATTACAAGATAAAGTCCCTGCATTCGATACATATGAAGCAAAAAAAATTATAAAAAAAGAAGTTGGAGATAAACAGTTTCAAAATATTTTGGAACTTAGTGACCCTATTGCAGCAGCTTCTATTGCTCAAGTACATTTAGCAAAAATTAAAAATGAAAATAAAGAAGTTGCAATTAAAATCTTAAGACCAGATATAGAAAAATTATTTAATGAGGAGTTAGATGCTTTAATGCTATTTGCATATATTGTTGAAAATACATTCTCGAAAGCTAAAAGACTTAAGTTAATAGAGGTTATACACCTATTGCGTGAAATTACAAATATTGAAATGGATTTAAGATTTGAAGCTGCAGCTGCAAATGAATTATATGAAAACACAAAAAATGATAAAAGTTTTAATGTCCCTAAAATTTACTGGAATTATACAACTAAAAATATTCTAACTCTAGACAAAGTAGATGGAATTTCTATTCGGGAGCATGAAAAGCTTAAAAATCTCGGTGTTGATTTAAAAATTCTAGCCGAAAACTTAATACAAAACTTTTTAAAACAAGCTGTAAGAGATGGTTTTTTTCATGGAGATATGCATCAAGGAAATTTGTTTGTTGATCAGCAAGGAAATATTATACCAGTAGATTTTGGTATTATGGGAAGATTAGATAAAAACAATAGGAAGTTTTTAGCCGAAATTTTATACGGTTTTATTCAAAGAGATTATGTAAAAGTAGCAGAAGTACATTTTCAAGCTGGTCTAGTTCCGCAAGATGCCTCTAAAGAGAAATTTGCTCAAGCATTAAGATCTGTTGGAGAACCTATCTTCGGTCAATCAATTAAAGATATATCAGGGGGAAATTTATTAGCTCAACTTTTTGAAATAACTGAAAAATTCAATATGCCGACCCAAACGCCACTGCTTCTCTTGCAAAAAACTATGGTTGTTGTTGAAGGTGTATCTAGAAAACTATGTCCTGAAACTAATATCTGGCAAGTTTCTAAGCCTGTTTTAGAGGATTGGTTAAAAAATATTAAAAGTCCAAAATCTACCTTGGATACTGCAATTAATACTTCAACTGAAATAATAAAAAGAATACCTGATTTTCCTGATCTCATGGATAAAGCGAATTATGCTCTTCAATTAATGGCTGAAGGAAAATTAAATTTAGGGTCAGGAAACAACAAAAATTTAGAGATAGAGCAAATGAAGTTAAAAAATTTCAAAAACAATTTGATTATTGGTTCTTTTGGTATTGTAATTGTTGTTCTATTAGTATTTTAATTAAATGATGTCATTAAAAAATAAAAAAATTTTATTGGTCATTGGGGGTGGTATATCTGCCTATAAAGCTCTTGATCTCATAAGGCTTTTTAAAAAAAATGACGTAGATGTAAAAACTATCTTAACTAAAAGTGGTAAAGAATTTGTAACTCCACTCTCAATTACAACACTAACCAAAAATAAAACATTTGAAGATATTTTTGATAAAAATACTGAAGCCGAAATTGATCATATAGCTTTATCTAGATGGGCAGATTTGATTATAGTCTTGCCTACAACTGCAAACTTTATGACAAAGTTAAGCATAGGCAAGGCTGAAGATTTAGCTACAACTGTTTTACTAGCTTCTGATAAAGAAATTCTTTTGGTCCCAGCTATGAATGTTCGAATGTGGTTTCATAAAGCTACCCAACAAAATTTAAAAATTTTACAAGATTATGGCTATCTTTTTATTGGTCCTGAGAAGGGTGAAATGGCGTGTGGAGAATATGGAGAAGGAAAGATGTCAAGTCCAAGACAAATTTTTTCTTATCTAAAAAATTATTTCGATCAAAAAAATTTAGTTAAAAATAAAAATTTTAAAGCTTTAGTTACTACTGGTCCAACTAAAGAATATTTAGATCCAGTAAGATATATTTCCAATGAATCAAGCGGTAAACAAGGATATGAAGTTGCTTTGGCATTAAAAAAATTGGGTATTAAAACAAAATTAATAGCAGGACCTTCTAATCTTATTTATTCTAAAAATTTAAAAATTAAAAAAGTAACTTCTGCAAAAGAAATGATGTATGAGGTAAAAAAATCTTTGCCAGTTGATATAGCTGTTTGCGCAGCTGCTGTTTCTGATTTTAAACCAATCAACAAAAGTAAAAATAAAATTAAAAAAGATGCTTCAAAATTTAATAATATAAGTTTAGAAAAAAATCCTGATATTTTAGATTATTTAAGTAAAAATAATAAAGCTAGACCAAAGATAGTAGTTGGTTTTTCTGCAGAAACGGAAAATGTTATTCAAAACTCAAAAAAAAAAATTAAAGAAAAATATTGTGACTTAATTATTGCAAATGATGTTTCTAAAAAAGACTCAGGGTTTAATTCAGATTATAATAAAGTTTCAATAATAGATAAAAAAGGCAAAGTTAAATCAATTCCAAAAAATAAAAAAAGTTATATTGCTAATATTATTGCTAATATTATATTGGTTAAACTTTTAATGAATGACAAAAATATTAATTAAGAGACTGTCAAAAGAAGTTCCTTTGCCTAAATACGAAACAAGTGGATCTTCTGGTATGGATTTAGCTGCGAATATAAATGCTAATATTGATATTGATCCCGGAAAAACAGCAATTATTCCCACAGGTTTAGCTTTATCAATACCTAAAGGATTCGAAGTACAAATCAGACCAAGATCTGGGCTAGCTGCTAAACAAAAAATAAGTGTTTTAAATACTCCTGGGACAATCGACGCTGATTATAGAGGTGAAATCAAAGTAATATTAATCAACCTTGGTCAAGAAACTTTCAAAGTAGAGAAAGGGCTTCGTATTGCTCAAATGGTTGTGTGTCCAGTAATGCAAGCTCAGCTTAAAGAAGTAGAAGATTTAAATGAAACCGAGCGAGGCAAAGGTGGATTTGGATCAACAGGTGCTAAATAATTCTAAAAATGAAAATTAACTCAAGTGAATTTAAAAGATTCGAAAAACAAATAATCTTAAAGAAAATTGGTTTAGCAGGGCAAAAGAAAATATTTTCTGCAAACGTCTTGGTTGTAGGTTTGGGGGGATTAGGATGTCCATTGCTTACTTACCTAGTGGCTTCAGGGGTTGGTAAAATCGGTATTGTTGACTTTGATAAAGTTGAAATTTCAAATTTAAATAGACAAACTTTATTTTATCCTAGTGACATAGGTAAACTAAAAGTTAAACAAGTAAAAAAAATAATCAATAAGATTAATAAAAAAATAAAAATTATTTCATTTGAAAAAAAACTCACATCTAAGAATATTAAAAAAATTTTTAGTAGTTTTGATATTATATGTGATGGCACTGACAATTATAATACAAGATATTTAATTAACGACTATTGTTTAAAAAATAAAAAAATATTGATTTCGTCTGCCATAAGTAAATTTGATGGTCAGCTTATGAAATTTAATTTTAAAAAAAGAGGGCCGTGCTATAGATGTTTTATGCCAAGTGCTCCTGATTTAGAAAATAATTGTCAAACTGAAGGAATATTTTCACCAGTAGCAGGTATTATGGGATCACTGCAAGCAAATGAGGTTTTAAAGTGTATTTTAAATCATAAAAATGACTTAAGTGATCATGTACTTATATTTGACTCTCTCAATACAGAATTTAGAAAATCTAAAATTTCTATTAATCCAAAATGTATTAATAAATGTTAAGAATAATTATTATTATTTCTAGTATCTTTTTTTTTGAAAGTTCTTCTTTTTCTCAGGATGAATATTTTTTAACTTTACGCTATAATAAGGTTCATCTTAGACAAGGTCCATCTCGTGAATATCCAATTAAGATTTTCTATAAAAAAAAATTTTTACCTGTTTTAGTACAGGATAAATCTGATAATTTTAGAAAAATTAGAGATCATGAAAATAATAGCGGTTGGATACATGTATCTCAACTTACAAAGAAGAAAGCTGCGATAGTGATTGATGAAGAATTAATAATGTTTAAAAATCCCACAATTTATTCAAAACCAATAGCTACGCTTAAGAAAGGACGCCTTTCAGTAATTATAAAATGTAAAGAAACTTGGTGTAAGGCTAAGTCAGGCAAGTACAAAGGGTGGTTAAAAAAAGATAGTTTATGGGGACGGCTTTAATTTTTTATTTTTTTACTTTTGAAGCCCAAAATTTATCTAGCATAAAGTACCAAATAGAGTTGGCTAGTGGTTCAACTATTGCATCTGTTAACGCTATCATAAAAGGCACATCCGCTAATAGCATTAAAACAGTAATAGCTATGAAGAAATGGCCGATCGTATAAACAATTGTTCTTAAAATTGAACCCCTGTTATTAGAATATACACTTTTAGTAGCGTTAAAAATTCCAGAAGTAAACTCTGTCATTTAATTTATATTCCTCCTCGGATCTTTTACTTTCTTCAATTTATCTAAAATTCCAGATATCTTAGCAGTTATATATATAACATAAACAAGAGCAAATCCTAAAGCCATGGTTGATAGAACTGTATATAGTGCTGCAAGTATTCTCTCCTCAAACCAGTTTTCTACTCCTGAGTTAGAATGATATAGAATATTCCAAAATAGTACAAAAGAAACTTCGTAAATTAATATTAATTTAAACATTATTTAATCTGATGTTAGTGAATTTTTACCTATCTGCATTCATTATTTTAGTCCATACCTCAACAAAATCTATAACAAATTTTTCCTTGTTATCATCTTGAGCATATACTTCTGCATAGGATCTAAGAATTGAATTGGAGCCAAAAACTAAATCAACTCTAGTTGCTGTAAATTTAATTTTTTTTGATTTTCTCTCTATAATTTCATAGAGATTTTTATCTAAATGCTTCCACATAAATTTCATATCAGTCAAATTCACAAAGAAATCATTTGTCAAAAGTCCAGGCTTATTAGTTAATACTCCATGTTTTGAGCCAGCATGATTTGTGTCCAAAACTCTCATGCCACCAATTAGTGTGGTCATTTCTTTTGCTGATAAATTCATTAAAGAAGCTCTATCTAACATCATTTCCTCTGGATCAACTGAATATTCCTCTTTTACCCAATTTCTGAACGCATCATGCAAAGGCTCTAAAACTTTAAATGAGTCAATATCCGTCTGATCTTGTGTTGCGTCTCCTCTGCCAGGAACAAAAGGTACATTAATTTTAAAACCTGCTTTTTTGATAGATCTTTCTAAACCGACATTTCCTGCTAATACAATAATATCTGCTACACTCGCTTTTACTTTTTTAGCTACTTTTTCTAATTTTCCAATAACTTTGTTTAATCTAGCTGGTTCATTTCCTTCCCATTTTTTTTGAGGCAGTAAACGAATTCTTGCTCCATTTGCTCCGCCTCTCTTGTCTGTTCTTCTATAAGTTCTTGCACTATCCCAAGCTGTGCTAATTAAATCTGAATTTTTTAAACCTGTGGCTTCAATTAATTTTTTGGCTTTAGTGACACTAAAACTTTTTTTACCTTGGGGTACAGGATCTTGCCAAATCAAATTTTCTTTTGGTGCATCTGGGCCAATATAATTTTTTCTAGCTCCCATATCTCTATGGGTTAACTTAAACCATGCTCTCGTGAAAGAATCCGTCATGTACTTATGATCTTTTCTAAACTTTTCAGAAATTTTTCTATAGCTTGGATCCATTTTCATAGCCATATCTGCATCAGTCATAATTGGGTTTCTTTTGATTGATGGATCAGCTAAATCAACAGGCTTGTCCTTCTCTTTCATATTTATTGGTTCCCACTGATTAGCTCCGGCTGGGCTTTTCTTTAATTCCCATTCATAATCTAGTAGAAGTTTTAAATAAGTGTCATCCCATTTATTTGGGTGTGTTGTCCAAGCACCTTGGATGCCGCTAGTTACTTGATTAACTCCTAAACCTCCTCCACCTTTTCGATTCCAACCAAATCCTTGTTCCTGAATTTCTCCTGCTTCAGGTTCTGGTCCTAGTAAAGATGCATCTCCATTTCCATGAGCTCTTCCAACTGAATGACCCCCTACCGTTAATGCACATGTCTCTACATCGTTCATAGCCATTCGACCAAATGTCTCTCTTACATCATGAGCGGTTCTTAAAGGATCTGGTTTTCCATCTACGCCTTCTGGATTTACATAAATTAGTCCCATAACAACTGCAGCTAAAGGATTAGCCAATGATTTACGATTACCATTATTGGAATATCTTTTATCTTGAAGCCATTCTTTTTCTGAACCCCAATAAACATCTTTTTCAGGATGCCAAATGTCCTCTCTTCCAAAAGAGAATCCATACATTTTTAATCCCATTGATTCATAGGCCATATTTCCCGCCAATATCATTAAGTCAGCCCAACTAATTTTATTTCCATATTTTTTTTTAATCGGCCAAAGTAATCTTCTAGCTTTATCTAAATTGGTATTGTCTGGCCATGAGTTAAGAGGAGCAAATCTATGGTTACCTGTTCCACTTCCTCCTCGGCCGTCAGCAATTCTGTAAGTGCCGGCTGAATGCCAAGCCATTCTTATAAATAAACCTCCGTAGTGACCTAGGTCAGCTGGCCACCATTCTTGGCTATCGGTCATTAATTTTAGTAAATCTTTTTTAATTCCTTTAAAGTTTAATTTTTTTACTTCTTTTTTATAGTCAAACTTTTTATCCATAGGATTGGTTTTAGAGTCATGTTGGTGCAAAATATCCAGATTAAGATTTTTGGGCCACCAATGTGTAGGAGTTGTTTGTGCAGTCATGCTACCATGCATAACAGGACACTTTCCAGAACCATTTTTTTTATATTCAACACTCATAATTATTTAAGTAAAAAGATAACAATTCAGTTTATAATTATTCTAAACTGTAAGTCAATATGAAATTTATTTATTTTGTAAACTGATTACAACTTCTAGATCTTTAATCTTTTTTCCTTTAGGTGGGTTAGGAATTTTGTCTAAAATAACATCTTGATAATCAATATCAGTTAATTTTTTAGATTCAGAATCGTAAAAATGATGGTGCGACTTAATGTTCGTATCATAATAACTTTTGCTATTATTGGTTAAAATTTCTCTTATGTGCCCCGCTTTTTTAAATGCTTCAACTGTATTATAAATTGTAGCTAGGGAGATTTTGATATCTCCTTTTTTGTTTACTGCTTGATTTAATGTTTCGGCTGTAAAGTGAAAAGTTTTTTTTCTATCAAACAATTTTTTGGCTATTAAAATTCTTTGTTTTGTTGGTCGAAGGTTAGAAGATCTCAATTTATTTATTATTTCTTTTTTTTGTTGCATAAATAATAGCTTTTTTTAAAAATATTATAAAATTATTTATAATTATTTATATAAAATTGTATATAAATCAAGTAGAAATAACCAACTATATCTATGGAAAAAAATTGCTACAGCTATGAAGAATTAATTTCCTGCGGTAAAGGTGATATGTTCGGCGAAGGTAATGCTAAACTTCCTTTGCCTCCAATGTTAATGTTTGACAGGATTACTGAGATTAAAAAAGATATAGGTCAATTTAAGAAGGGTTTTATTAAAGCAGAACTGGACGTAAAAGATAGTTTATGGTTTTTTGATTGTCATTTTAAAAATGACCCCGTTATGCCAGGTTGTTTAGGTTTAGATGCAATGTGGCAATTAGTTGGTTTTTATTTAGGATGGATAGGCGAGCCAGGAAAAGGAAGAGCGTTGGGTGTTAATTCTGTAAAATTTACCGGAGAAGTGCTAAAAAAAGTCAAAATAGCAACTTATGAAATAAATATGAAAAGAATTTTAAAAAAAGAAGGTGCTGTAGTTGGGCTTGCTAATGGTATACTGAGCGCAGATGGAAAGATAATTTACACTGCTGAAAATTTAAAAGTAGGTCTATTTAAATAATGAAAAGAGTTGTAGTAACAGGTATTGGTATAGTATCTTGTCTTGGAAATAACCAAGAAGAAGTTTATCAATCTCTTCTTAATTCAAAATCAGGAATATCTTTTTGTGAGGAATATAAAGAACATAATTTAAAAAGCCATATACACGGAAAACCTAATATTAAACTTCAGGATCATGTTGATAGAAAAACTATAAGATTTATGGGGTCCGGATCAGCATACAATTATATTGCTATGAAGGAAGCTGTTAAAGACTCAGGGTTAGAGGAAAAAGATGTAAGTAATATTTCAACCGGAATTGTTATGGGTTCAGGTGGCCCTTCAATAGAAAATGTTATCTTAGCTGCAGATAAAACTAGAGCTAAAACTCCAAAATTAATGGGGCCGTTTATTGTTCCAAGAACTATGGCAAGCACAGCTTCAGCAACATTAGCTGTACCTTTTAAAATAAAAGGGGTTAACTACACTATGAGTTCTGCTTGCGCTACGAGTGGTCATTGCATTGGAAATTCTGTAGAATTAATTCAGTCAGGAAAGCAAAAAATTATGTTTGCTGGCGGAAGCGAAGAGTTGCATTGGGCCATGACTGCAATGTTTGATGCAATGACAGCTTTATCCTCAAAATATAATGATACTCCAGAAAAAGCTTCAAGAGCTTATGATAAGACAAGAGACGGCTTCGTTATTGCAGGAGGTGGTGGAGTCTTAGTTCTTGAAGAATACGAACATGCAAAAGCAAGAGGTGCTAAAATCTATGCTGAAATCACCGGTTATGGAGCTACATCAGATGGATATGATATGGTGGCTCCTTCTGGTGAAGGAGCAGTTAGATGTATGCAAATGGCTTTAAAAACATCTAAAAATAAAATGGATTATATTAACACTCATGGCACATCTACTCCAGTGGGGGATATTACAGAGTTGAAAGCTATTTCAGAAACTTTTAAAGAAGAAATTCCGAAAATAAGTTCCACTAAATCTTTATCAGGTCATCCTTTAGGAGCAGCTTCAGTCCATGAGGCTATCTATAGTTTAATAATGATGAAAAACAATTTTATAACTGGGTCTGCTAATATTAATGAAATGGATGAAGAGGCAAAAAAATTTCCAATAGTGAGAAACACAGAAAAAGAAGTTAACTTAAATGCGGTTATGTCTAATAGTTTTGGTTTTGGTGGTACAAACGCTGCATTAATTTTTGAAAAGGTATAGATGAGTTTAGTTAAAGGTAAAAAAGGATTGATTATGGGTGTTGCCAATGAGCGATCAATTGCTTGGGGAATATCTCAAAAACTTGCTGAAGCAGGCGCAGAATTAGCATTTACTTATCTTGGAGATGCATTAAAAAAAAGAGTAGTACCATTAGCTAAATCTTTAAATTCTGAATTTACACTAAGCTGTAATGTGGAAAACAAAGAGGAAATCATTAAGCTTTTTGAAGATATAAAAGATAAGTGGGGGCAAATTGATTTTGTTGTACATGCTGTTGCTTTCTCAGATAAATCAGAACTATCAGGAGAATATTTAAATACAACAAGAGAAAATTTTTTAAAAAGCATGTTGGTATCATGTTTTTCCTTTACTGAAGTTGCTAAAGAAGCTTCAAAAATAATGAAAAAAGATGGAAGCATGCTAACTTTAACCTACGAATCTACTAAAGCTATTCCAAACTATAATGTGATGGGTGTTTGTAAATCAGCGCTTGAAGCAAGTGTAAAATACCTTGCAAGAGATCTCGGCTCTAAAGGAATTAGAGTTAATGCAATCAGTGCTGGACCTATTAAAACACTTGCAGCCTCAGCTATAGGAGACGCAAAATTTTTATATAAGTGGAATGAAAATCATTCCTTTTTAAAAAGGAATGTTGATATTAATGACGTAGGGAATTCGGCCTTATATCTATTGAGTGATCTAGCGGCTGGAGTTACAGGAGAAATTCATTATGTTGATGCTGGTTATAACAAAGTAGGAATGCCTGATCCTAAAAATATTTCTTAGTCTGCAAAAAATGCATACCTGAATTAAAATCATAACAATTACAAATTAAGAATAAAAACTTTATTAAATTTTGGTAAAGATAAAAAAATGAAAAAATTCAATTTAAAATTAAAAAAAAAATTAGATAATTTTTTTGATTGGATCAAAGGAGCTGAGTTAGTCGAGCTTCAAACATGTAATGTTGATGAAGATCCTGTAAGACCAGAGCTTGATATTAAATTTAGAACTGAATATGGACGTAAAATCTATGGAGTTAAATATAAAAAAGAAATTTGTGCAATTATGTGCTTTGGCTTTACAAATGATGTTCCAAAAACAGTTGAAGAACTAGACTTAATGACTAAAGATGCGCATTTGCAAAGTACTTTAAGAGATCGAAAAGTAGGGAGAATAGCCATTGCTTATACAGTTTGGTCTAAAAAAAAAGGTGGAGGAAAACTAATAGTTAAAGAAGTATTTAAAAAAATAAAAAAATCAAATCATTTAAATAGATTGATCACCTTGTCTCCGTTAACTGAAATGGCTAGAAATTTTCATTTACACAATGGAGCTGTTGAGCTCCAAGTTAATGATAAAACTCAAAACTTTGAATATAAAATTTAATATTTTATCTAAATTTTCTTAGAGCTTTCAAAGTTTTTTCTACTGAATAATTTATAGTGTTTTTAAGAAAATTTGATTTACCTAAATTCAAAATATAATTTAAATCAACAATTTTACTATTATTTTTATTGATAAAATCTTTAAAATTAAAAAAATATTTATCATCCCAATAGTTCAAATGAATTTGAGTAG
This sequence comes from Pelagibacterales bacterium SAG-MED05, assembly GCA_014654415.1. Taxonomy (GTDB): domain Bacteria; phylum Pseudomonadota; class Alphaproteobacteria; order Pelagibacterales; family Pelagibacteraceae; genus Pelagilacustribacter. The sequence continues at coordinate 110,321 of JACWDC010000001.1, forward strand.
ACTGAATACCAAAAGGTAGAAGAATCTCTTTATAAAAAAGTTGAGGTATGAATAATAAATCGAATTTATAGTAAGGAAACAACCCATACCCATCAATAATTATTTTAATTCCTGTGTCTTTTAAGGCTTTTAAAGTATTATTATCATATACGTGGTTGGGAGCAAAAAAGCTTCTTACATCGATCTTTCTTCTTTTGAATTCTGCTAAACCAACTTTAATTTTATTCAATTGTTCAGAGTAATCTAATCCATAAAATTCTGAGTGTCCCCCATAGTTAAAAATATCTTTTTTGTCTGATTTTTGTGTGTACACATGAGTGCATCCATGCATTGTTATTTCCCAACCTTTTTTTTGCCAATTAACTACTCTTTCCCAAAACTTAGGATTCTTTGGATACTTTAATAGTTCTAGATCTTGATTGATTGGAATTACTCCTAGTAGTGGTTTTATATTATATTTATCAAATAATGACTCGCACTTATCCATAAAATTCCAATTCATATTCTCAGAAATATCATCCATTCGGACAAGTAAACCTGTATATTTAGATGTAATTTTTTTTATTGAATTAAACATATTAGTTTATAGTTTATCTTACAGTGACTAAATTTCATATTAAAAAAATTTCAGAAATCGATAAAAACAAACTTCTTAAATTTTATCAAGCTTCTTTTAAATATGAAAAATCTATTTTAGATGACTTTGCTTGGAGATATCGTTCGGGCTTTAATAATTTTGAGCCTTTAGTCCTTATAATTAATAACAAAATATGTGGGCATGCAGGCTTAATTTCTGTCGATTTAAAAGTGGAAGATAAAATAGAAAAAGCTATATGGTTCACAGATTTTTATGTCGATTCTAAATATAGAACTTTAGGTTATGGAAAACTACTTACAGAAGCATGGATGAAAATCTGTCCTATTCAAATTACATTATGTAATGATCAATCTCTGAAAATATTTAAAAAATTTAGTTGGTCATATAATAACAATTTTATTCGGAAGATTAAATTTTACAATTTTATAAATATTTTACCAGCTTTTAGAAAATTAGATAACTCTGAAAACTTTACAGATAAATTAGGAAATTTGAGACTTGAAGAATTAAATAATAAAACTATTTCAAAAATTATAAAGATTAATGAAGAAAATTTTTCACAAAAATCTATTGGTATAGTTAGGGATGAAAGTTGGTTTAAATGGAGAATAAGCGACTGTCCTTATAAAAAAGATATTTTAATTTTTAGTTATGAGAATACATATTTAATTACACATGTAAAAAAAAGAAATAATTTAAAGATACTTAATATTATTTATTCATCAAAAGATATTAATTCAAATTTAATTAAAGTCTTTTTGGATTTTTCAAAAAGAAATCATATAGACTATTTATCCTATATATCAAAAAAAAATAAATTGATTGATTTGTGCCTTCCATGGGAAAGAAAACTTAATTTTGCTTTTTACTCTGACAATCAACAAACTTTCAAAAAAATAAAAGAAAATTTTAGCGACATTCAATATATTGATAGTGATATTGATTATATATAAATATTAAGCTGATACTTGTTTCATTGAAAGTTTAACTTTTCCTCTATCAAAACCTACAACCTTTACTGAAACTTCATCGCCTTCTTTAACAATATCGCCCACTTTTGCAACTCTTTTAGTGGCAAGTTCTGAGATATGAACTAAGCCATCTTGCTTACCTAAAAAATTTACAAAGGCTCCAAATTCCATAATCTTAACTACTTTTCCTTTATAAATTTTTCCCATCTCTGGTTTAGCTATAAGATTTTTAATGAATTCTATTGCTTTATTTCTTGATTCTTCATCTGGAGCAGCAACTGTAACTTCGCCTGTATCTTTCACATCTACTTTCGCACCTGAAGTCTCGACTATCTCTCTAATAGTTGCTCCACCTTTTCCTATAACTGTTGCAATATCTTTTTTATCAACCTTTATTATTTCCATTTTAGGCGTATGTTTAGAAAATTCTTTTCTCGATGATTTTAAAGCTTTATTCATTTCTCCTAAAATATGTTCTCTTCCAGCTTTAGCTTGGTCCAGAGCTTTTTCCATAATATCAAATGTAATACCCGTAATCTTAATGTCCATTTGAAGAGATGTAATCCCATCTTTTGTTCCAGCTACTTTAAAATCCATATCGCCTAAATGATCTTCGTCTCCTAAAATATCTGATAACACCGAAAATTTATCACCTTCTTTAATTAAACCCATGGCTATGCCGGCTACTGGTTCTTTTATAGGTACTCCTGCATCCATTAAAGACAGAGAGGTTCCGCAGACTGTTGCCATTGAAGATGATCCGTTTGATTCTGTTATTTCAGATACAACTCTTAAAGTGTAAGGGAAGTCTTCTTTTTTCGGTAAAGATGAGTTAATAGCTCTCCAAGCCAATTTACCATGGCCTATTTCTCTTCTGCCAGTTCCAATTCTTCCACACTCACCAACTGAAAATGGAGGGAAGTTGTAATGCAACATAAAATTTGATCTGTGCATACCGTCTAAGCTTTCTAATCTTTGTTCATCATCAGACATGCCTAAAGTAGTAACTACTAATGCTTGGGTTTCACCTCTTGTAAATAAAGCTGATCCATGTGTTCTTGGTAATACACCTACTTCACATTTAATTTGTCTCACATCAGAAAGACCTCTGCCATCAATTCTCTTTTTATCCTCTAAAATTGCAGTTCTAACAATGTCTTTTTCAAGCGACTTTAATTGTGCCATCGCTTGGTTTTCTGTAACATTTTGATCTTCTGAAAACATTTCCTTACATTTAGTGTCTATCTCTGAAATAGCAGTTGATCTTTTCTTTTTATCAATTTCCTTAAAGGCTTTTCTTAAATCTTTTTCAAAAGTACTAACAATTTTCTTTTTAACATCCGAATGATCTATCTCTTCGACTTCCCATTTAGGTTTTCCTGTTTTTTTGGCTAAACTTTCAATTGCTTTAATTATAGGTATAAAATTTTCATGTCCAAATTTTACTGCATCTAACATTACTTTCTCTGTTAACCCGGACGTCTCTGATTCTACCATTAAAACTGCGTCTTTTGTCCCTGCTACAACTAAATCTAATTCAGAGTCTTGTAATTCTGTTGGCGAAGGATTTAACAAATATTTTCCATCTTTATAACCAACTCTGCTCGCTGCAATTGGGCCTTGAAATGGAAGTCCTGATATAGCTAAAGCTGCCGATGAAGCAATTATAGACAAAACGTCTGGTTGATTTTCTCCATCATAAGATAAAACAGTAGGTAATAATTGCACCTCATTCATAAAACTTGATGGGAATAATGGTCTAATTGGTCTGTCAATTAATCTAGAAATTAAAGTTTCTGCTTCGGTCGGTCTTGCTTCTCTTTTAAAATATCCTCCAGGTATCTTTCCCGCTGCATAATATTTTTCTTGATAATTTACAGATAATGGAAAATAATCTTGACCATCTTTTAAATTTTTGGCTCCAACAACTGTTGCTATCACGACTGTTTCGCCACATGTTGCAATAATTGCTCCATCAGCTTGTCTAGCAATTTTTCCAGTTTCTAAAGTTATTTTTTTTCCATTTATCTCAATTTCTTCTTTATGAATTTTGAACATTATTTCCTTAAATTTAATTGTTTTATTACTTTTTTATATGAATCTGAATTTTTCTTTTTAAGATAAACTAAAAGCTTTTTTCTTTTATTCACAGATTTTGCTAGACCTAAAGAGGAGTGCTTATCTTTGTTGGCTCTCTTAAAGTGTTCTGAAAGTTTAAAAATTTTGTCAGTTAATAGCCCTATTTGTATTTCTGTGGATCCTACGTCCTTGCTATGTATTGCTAGCGATTTAATTGTATCTTTTTTTTTCTGTGTCATTTATCTTTATTTTTCTTATAATTTTTTCAATCTTTTCAGCATATTCAAATGAGTTATCTTCAACAAAAGTAAGTTTAGGAAGAAACTTAATATCTAGCCTTTTAGACAGCGCTCTTCTAACAAGATGAGAGTATTCCGTCAAGGCTCTAACTGTTTCTTTCATATCTACACCACCTAAAGGTATTACGTACACTCTGGCTGTTTTTAAGTCAGGAGTCATTCTAACCTCTGTTACAGTAATTAGTTTGGAATTAATTGAAGGAATTTTAGCTTCATTTCTAATAAATAACTCACCTAGGTTTTGTTTAACCAATTCTCCAACTCTTAATTGTCTCTGACTAAAAGCTCTTTGTGATGTTTGGTTTTTCATTATATTGACCTTTGAATTTTGTCTGATTGATATGATTCGATTACGTCTTTTTCTTTAAAATCAATAAAATCTTTAATGCTAATACCACACTCAAATCCTGTGCCAACCTCCTTAACTTGATTTTTTTCTCTAAAAATACTTTGAATTTCACCACTATATACAACAACACCATCTCTTATAATTCTTGCTTTAGACTTACTTTTAATCTCTCCATTTATAACTTTTGATCCTGCAATTTTGCCCGCATTGGAAACTTTAAATATTTTTTGAATCTCGGCAGAGCCTAGGACTGTTTCTTTTATATCTGGTTCTAATAAACCTGATAAAGATTTTTCAACATGTTCGAGTGCCTCATAAATTATATTGAAATATTTAATATTAATTTTTTGTTCTTCAGCTAATTTTTTAGCTTCTCTATTGGGTTTGACATTAAAACCAATCAATATTGCATTTGATGCCTTAGCTAATGAAACGTCAGTTTCATTTATCATTCCAATGTCAGATAAAATTATTTTAGCTTCAACTTCTTCATGTTTTATTTTATTAATTGCCATTTTTAATGCTTCACTTGATCCTTGAACGTCCGATTTAATAATAATATTTAATTCATCTTTTTCTTGAGCAGAATCAAAAAGTGTTGCTTTATCTTTAGCTAGAACTTTGTTTTGAACAAAGTTATTCTTTTTATATTCTGCCATTTCTTTAGCTTCATCTTCATCTTTGGTTACCAAAAATTCTGCTCCTGCAAAAGCCGAATTATTCATTCCCAATATTTCAACTGGCATGGAAGGTAAAGCTTCATTGATATTTTTGCCTTCATAATTTATCATCGCTCTAATCTTGCCCCATGTGTCTCCACAAATAAAATAGTCTCCTCTTTTTAATTTTCCGTTGTTAATTAAAACTGTAGATACGGGTCCTTTCCCTTTGTCTATTTTAGACTCAATAACAATACCTTTAGCTTGTCCAGAAAATGAAGCTTTTAAATCCAAAATCTCTGATTGCAATAAAATGCTTTCTTTAAGTTTATTCAAATTAATCTTTTTTAACGCTGATACTTCTACAAATAAAGTATCTCCGCTCAGATCTTCAGCGATTAACTCGTATTGCATCATTTCATTTTTAATTTTACTTATATTTTTTTCAGGTAAATCACATTTATTAATTGCAACTATTATAGGAACCTTAGCAGCTTTGGCATGTTTAATAGCTTCAACTGTTTGTGGTTTAATGCCATCATCAGCTGCAACTACTAGAACTACGATATCGGTAATTTTTGATCCACGAGCACGCATCTCAGTAAAAGCCGCATGACCGGGTGTATCAATAAAAGTAATAGCTTTATTATCTTCTGTTACAACTTGATAAGCTCCAATATGTTGAGTGATACCACCATGTTCTCCTGAAACAACATTTGTATCCCTTAAAGAATCTAATAAAGAAGTTTTTCCATGATCAACATGCCCCATAATTGTAACTATTGGCGCTCTAGTTTGTATATCTCCTTCTAGTTTTTCTTTAACTTTATTTGTCTCTAAGGTTGGTTGATCTTCTAGTATTGGTTTGTGCCCAAATTCTTTAACAATATATTCCGCAGTGTCTTTGTCTATATTATGATTAATAGTCGCTATTACCTTCATATTAAATAAGAATTTAATGATATCGCTAGACTTCTCAGCCATTCGATTTGAGAGTTCTTGTATAGTAATTTGTTCAGGTATTTTTACATCTCTAATTACTTTTTTGAACTCTTTCTTTTCTTCATTCTCTGGTTTATTTTTTTTCTCTTTTAATCTAGCTCTCTTAACAGAAGCTAAACTTCTTTGTTTAATCTCAATTTCTTCAACATTTAAAGCTCTAGAAACAGTTAATTTAAAATCTCTTTTGTCTATTGGATTTTTTAATTTTAATTTGCTTTTTCCGGTTGGTTTATCTGGTTTCTTGATAAAAGCTTTTGTGGCTTGTTGTTCAATAAATCTTCTAGCATAATTTTTCTTTTTTATATCCTTTGTATCGGGATTATTGATATGGCCAACAGGTTGATTGCTTCTATTTATACTTTTATTACCTTTAAAAGGCTTTTTCTTTTCTACTGAGAAAGATTTCTTTCCATCTGCACTGATGGAGCTTGTATCAATTTTTTTTTTTAAATTTGATGTGATAGTAAGTGTCTTTTTTTTATCTTTTTTTTCCATAACATTACTTGTAAACAATCTCTCTAGCTGACATAATTAATTGGTCGGCTTCTTTTCTGGATAAAGAAAACTCTTCTAGGTATCCTTCAATCCTAATCTTTTTTCCTTTAATTTCATCAAAACCACCTATTAACTCATCAGATGACAGGTCGGCAAAATCGTTCAATTTTTTTATATTTTTTTGGCCTAGAATTACAAGCATTCCTTGTGTCATACCTTTTAGATTTATTAAGGACTCTTCCACACCTAGCTCTTTTAATTTTTGAGCAACTTCTTCTTTTTCTTTAATCAATGTTTCTTTTGATCTATTTATCAATTCTTTTGCGGTCTCTTCATCAATTGCATCTATCTTTGAAATATCCTCTGGTGTTGATTGGGCAATGTCTTCGATGCTTGCAAATCCTTCTGATACTAAAAGCTGTCCTAATGTTTCATCAACTTCTAAATTTTTGATTAATGTTTCCGTTCTATCTTTAAACTCAGCTTGTCTTCTTTCAGAATCTTCTTTATCTGTCAGAATATCAATTTCATAATTTGTTAATTTAGAGGCTAATCTTACGTTCTGACCTCTTCGACCAATTGCTTTACTTAAATTTTCTTCCGTTAAAATAATATCTATTCTCTTATTATCTTGATCAATTAAAACTTTTTGTATTTCTGCTGGCGAAAGTGACTCTGAAATTAAAGTTGGTAGATCTTCTGTCCATTTAATTATATCAATTTTTTCACCATGTAATTCATTAACTATTGTCTGGACTCTGCTTCCTCTCATCCCCACACATGCTCCCACTGGATCAATAGAAGAATCTTGAGAGTATACACAAATTTTAGCTCTACTCCCAGGATCTCTAGCAACAGCTTTAATCTCTATGGTTCCTTCATAAATTTCTGGAACTTCTTGAAAAAATAATCTAGCCAAAAATTGAGGGTGTGCTCTAGATAAAAATATTTGATGGCCTTTTAGTTCTTTTTTAACTTCATAACAATAGGCTTTTACTCTATCGCCATTTTTTAAAATTTCTCTTGGAATAAGCTCATCTTTTTTAATTACACCCTCAGCTTTTCCCAAATCTATAATAACATTTCCATATTCTAATCGCTTAATAATTCCACTGAGGATTTGACCTTGTTTATCTATAAAGTCCTCATATTGTCTATTTTTTTCAGCTTCACGCACTCTGGCACTAATTACTTGTTTAGCGCTTTGTGCAGCGATTCTTCCAAAGTCAACTTGAGGTAATTCCTCAAAAATTTTGTCTCCAATTTTTAAATCATTATTTTTAGAGTCAATCTTTTTTGCATCATCTAAGTTAATTTCTTTATAAGGATCTTCAACATTTTCTACTATATCTAAAACTTTTTGAATTTTAATATTGCCACTTTCTCTATCGATTAATACTTCAATATTATTATCGTTTCCAAATTTAGTTAAAGCAGCTTTCTGAATTGCACTTTCCATTGAGCCAATAACAAGCTCCTTATCAATTGATTTTTCATTAGCAACTGATTCTACAATTCTTAAAAGTTCTAGTTTATCTAATCCTCTATTTAACATTATTTAACACTCCTAAAAAAAAATGGGCTAAAGCCCATTTTGAATTTAACCGGTAATAATCCTCATATTAATGAAAATTATGGTTTTTTCAAGATTACAATCTAAATAAATCTGACTTATCTGTTTTTTCCCAAGTAAATTCACCGCTATTTGTTGGTTTTCTACCAAAATGTCCGTAGGCAGATGTGATCTCATATATTGGATTGTTTAGTTTTAACATTTCTCTGATTCCCCTTGGAGATAAATTAAAATTTTGATCAATAATCTTCTTAACTTTACTTACTTTATTTTCATCTCCCTTGGCAAGTTTTATAAAAATCGATAAAGGTTTTGAAACTCCTATAGCATAGGCAAGTTGAATTAAACATTTTTCAGAGACACCTGCAGATACAATATTTTTAGACAAGTATCTTGCTGCATAAGCTGCTGATCTATCTACTTTAGTGGGATCTTTTCCAGAGAAAGCTCCTCCTCCGTGAGGAGCCGCTCCTCCGTAAGTGTCAACAATTATTTTTCTCCCTGTTAGACCAGTATCTCCATCCGGTCCACCAATTATAAATTGACCAGTTGGATTAATATAAATTTCTTTAGAATCTAAATCTATAAGATATTTTTCTGGTATAGACTTTTTTATGTATGGAAGAACTAAATTTTTAACCTGCTCTTGATTTAAGTCTTTTGAATGTTGAGTGGATATTACTACTGAGGTAACTTTTGTTGGCTTACTATCTTGATAGAGCATCGTAACTTGACTTTTAGAGTCCGGTTCTATTCCTTTTAAAACTCCTTTTTTTCTATCTTCTGCCATTAATCTTAAAATTTTATGAGAAAAATGAATTGGAGCTGGCATTAAATCATCTGTCTCTTTGCAAGCATAACCAAACATTATACCTTGATCGCCCGCACCTTCATCTTTATTGTCCTTTGAATCAACACCCATTGCTATGTCAGCAGATTGTTCATGCAAAAATGTTTCAATGCTAGCTGTTTTCCAGCTAAATCCTTCTTGATCATAACCAATATCTTTAATGCAATCTCTAACTTTTTTTATAATCTCTTCCTTGTCTATTTTTGGACCTCTGATTTCTCCAGCTAATACAACTTTATTAGTTGTTGTAAGAGTTTCGCAGGCGACACGGGAAAAAGGATCGCGAGATAGATAAGAGTCAACAACCATATCTGAAATTCTGTCACAGACTTTATCTGGATGACCTTCGGATACAGACTCGCTAGTAAATAAATATTTATTATCTTCCATCAGTTTTTATTTTTTAAAATTAAAAAGATAAATAGATATGTAAATAAAAGAACAAAAAATATCAAATCATTTTTGTTTTTAAAATTATTGTTAATTAATGGTACATCTAATTCTATATTCCCAGTCTCATTTGCTTCTAATCGTTTAATTATTTTACCATTATTACTAATAAAAGCACTAATACCTTTATTTGCTGATCTAGCCAAATAAGTATTATTTTCTATAGATCTGAAAATCGCTTTAGTAAAGTGTTGGTTCGGCCCTATAGAATTACCAAACCATGCATCTTCAGAAATATTTACAATCATATTAGTTTTTTTATCAGAAAATTGTGTGAGATTTGGAAAAATTATTTCATAACATATCAAAGGAAGAATATTTAAGTCATCTAATATAAAATTTTTTTGTTCACTTCCTTTTGAAAAAGAACCATATCCTTGAGTGACTTTTTTTAATCCAAATTTCTCAAAGAAATCATGAAAAGGGATGAACTCACCAAAAGGAACAAGTTTTTTCTTATCATATTTATAAAGTACCTCTAGATTATTATTGGACGCTATAAGGCTATTATAAAATTGATTTGAGTAATTGTCTTGGGTGTTTATTCCAAAAATTAACAAATGTTTTTTAGAAAAACTTTTATTAAAAATATTTGAAAATTTTTTTAAATCTTCAAAATTAATTCCTGCAAATATTCCTTCTGGCCATATAAAGATAGTTTCTTTATTTGGATCAGGATCGCTATATCTTACAATTTTTTTAATTGTTTCCTTTATTTCTTTATCGCTATGAATATATCTCATATCAAAATTAGGAGATATTACTTTTACATTTGCAGTTTTTTCAAAACCTCTTGCAATTTTTTGATCGTTATTAATCTTGTAAGATCCATAAATATAAAATGAAAAAAATATTAATAAAAAAAACGAAAAAATAAAGTATTTATACTTATTGTTAAAAAATAATATTACTGGAGAACAAAAAAAAACTATTGAAATTGAATTAAAAGCATAAAGTCCCAAGGGATTTAAAACCTGAATTATTTCAACTATCCATGACCACGAGTAAGACCACAAATTCCATGGGAATCCTGATAAAATATTTCCCCTTAAATAATCTATAAAAGAAAAAACTAAACAAAACAAAAAAAAAGAAGAATAATTATTTTTGATAAAAGGTCCTGAAAATAATGACGCAAAACCAAAAAAAAGTCCAAGGGATAGAGGAATCAATATTATAGAAAATGGTATTAACATCTTTAAATTTTCATCAAAAGTGAGTGAGTAGGAAATCCAATATGTTCCAGAAAGAAAGAAGCCTATACCGAAAAAATATCCAACAAAAAAAAGATTTTTTAAATAAGGTTTTTTCCGATATTTGTTTTTTGAACGCTTATTAATATTGGTTAATATTAAAAAAAAAATTGGAATTATTAAAAAGTTGATTAATGTAATATTAAAAGGTTGAAAAGATAAAACAGATAATAATCCTAGAAAAAAAGGTATTATAAAAACTAATATTGTTCTACTATTAAGAATTAGATTGAGCATTTTTTTTAATTAAATAGAAAAATTTATTTTCTAGTTTTTGCATTTTAAAATTTTGTGTATTTGATTTATGATCGTATCCTAATAAATGTAATAAACCATGTATCCAAAGTTTATTTAATTCTTCTTTGAATTTAACCTTTTGATCTTTATTCCGTACCTGGCTTAAATTTATAATAATATCCCCTAAATAAACCTCTTTTTCTTTTCGTATTTTATTATTCAGCTGATTTTTTTCATAAAAGGGAAATGATAATACGTCAGTAGATTTATTTTTTTTTCTAAATTTCTTATTTAAATTCTTTATCTCTTTATCTCCAGATAGAAGCAAGGAACATATCAAAGTATTTTTTTTATACAGTTTGTTTTTTTTGTTAAGTAATTTTACTTTTCTATCAATAAAACTATTTGGATCTTTAAGATATTTTTTCCAACTAATGTTGTTTAAAATTACATTAATTTTTATCATCAGTGCTTTTCTTTTGATAAGCCCGAATAATTTTTGAGACTAACGGATGTCTTACAACGTCAGTATGATCAAATTCTATAATTTTAATCTCTTTTAACTCTTTTAGAATGTCTTTTGATTTTATAAGACCAGATTGTGCTTTGTTAACTAAATCTATTTGAGACGGATCTCCATTAACAACTAGTTTAGAATTTTCCCCAATTCTAGTTAGAAACATTTTAATTTGAGTTTCTGTTGCATTTTGAGCTTCATCTAATATTGCAAAACAATTTTTCAAAGTTCTTCCTCTCATAAATGCAAGAGGAGCAATTTCAATTTCTCCAGTTTCAATTCTCTTGTCTATTTTATTTGCCCCAAATAATTCGTACAATGCATCATAAAGTGGCCTAAGATATGGATCAACTTTCTCTTTCATATCTCCTGGTAAAAAACCTAATTTTTCTCCCGCTTCAACAGCGGGTCTTGATAAAATTACTCTCTCAATCTTTTTTTCCATTAATAAAGTGACCGCAACAGAAACTGCTAAAAAACTTTTTCCTGTTCCAGCAGGTCCAAGTGACATCACAATATCATTTTCTTTAAGGGCTTTTATATAATCAGACTGATTTTCAGATCTTGCTATAACTGATTTTCGTGGAGTTTTAATTAATTGTTTAAATGTCTTTACATTTGACTCTTCAGGTTTCATATCTTTTTTAACTGATAACATTATATCGCTTTTTTCAATAAAATTAGTCAAAAGATATTTGCTGATTAAAAATTTAATTGCCTCAGAAAAATCTTTTAAATTAGCCTTTTTTCCTTTGCAAGTAATGGAGTTTCCTCTAAAAAAAATAACCGTATCAGTTAGTTTTTCTAATTCTTTTAAATTCTGGTCAAACTGGCCAACAATCGACATAAGCATTGTATTGTTCGTTACCTGAATATTAATTGTTTCTGAGTCTATTTTTCTTATAATTAAGTTTTGATCTAATTTACTTATTTCTGACATAAATTTTATGCTGCGTATTCGTTTGGTTTAGATTCTAAAATAACTTTGCCAAATAAAGTATTTTGATTGCAGCTGTCAATTTTTACGTTTCTAATTTTACCAGCCAAATTTTCATTGCTATTAACAATAACTGAATTGAAATATTCATCTCTACCAAAATATTTATCTGTGCTTCTAGCGTTATTTTCAAATAATACATTAGTGATTGAATTGACAAGTTTATTTCTATATTTTTTTTTTATTTCGTCAGCAACTCTTTGAAAAATAGTCAATCTTTCTTTTGCAATTTTTTCGTCTATCTTTTTTAAATTTGCAGCTGGTGTTCCAGGTCTTGCACTAAATATAAATGAATAGGAATTAATAAAATCTACTTGTTTCATTAATGATACAGTTTTTTCAAAATCATCATTAGTTTCACCAGGATAAGCAATAATAAAATCACTAGAAAATTTTATAGACGATTTCTTTTCCTTAAGTTTATCAATGATTTCTAAATATTCCTCTATTGTGTGATTTCTATTCATATTGTGTAAAATTTTTGTTGATCCGCTCTGAACAGGTAAATGTAAAAGTGGCATCAATTTCTTACACTCACCGTGTGCTTCTATTAAATCATCCGTAAAATCTTTTGGATGAGAAGTGGTATATCTTATTCGTTCTAAATTTTTAATTTCGCTAAGTGAATATAGTAAATCTGAAAGTCTTTTATTTTTAAAGTTATAAGCGTTTACATTTTGTCCTAACAAAATAATTTCTTGTGATCCATTATCAACAAGTTGTTTTGCTTCAGATATAATCTCTGGATAGGATCTAGAATATTCTGGTCCTCTAGTATAGGGAACAACACAAAATTTACAAAATTTATCACATCCTTCTTGAATTGTTAAAAAAGATGAAATTTTACTATTAGAATTTTTAACTAAATTAAGCTGGTCAAATTTTTCTATAACTTCAAATTCAGTTGAATTAATTTTAGTATTTTTGTTTTCTATATCTAGAATTATTTTATTTATTTGATGATAAGATTGTGGACCGACTACTGCATCAATGTATTTTTCTTTTTTTAACAATACTTCGCCTTCTGCTTGGGCTACACAACCAACAATTAGTACAATTGGTTTTTTCTTATATCTAAACTCTTTCTTGACTCTGCCTACTTCATGATAAACTTTATCTGTGGCTTTTTCTCTTATATGACAAGTATTAAGTACATAACAATCTGAATCTTTAATATTTATAGTCAAAGTATAATTAATCTTTTTTGTTAAATCTAAAATACGATTACTATCGTATTCATTCATTTGACATCCTAATGTTTTGATAAATATTTTTTTTGACAATTTATTTTTTAATTTTTGAACCGTACAATTCTAATTTATGATCTACAAGTTTATAACCAAGTTTTTTTGCCACTTCAGTTTGTAATTTTTCTATATCTTTATCTACAAATTCTACTACCTCACCACTATTAATATCAATTAAATGGTCATGATGTTCCTCGGGGGCCTGTTCGTATCTTGCTTTCCCACTTTTAAAATCATGTTTCTCAACAATACCAAACTCTTCAAATAATTTTACCGTTCTATAAACTGTTGCAATACTAATCTTATTATCTACCTCACTAACCCTTTTGTGTAATTCATCTACATCAGGATGGTCTTTTGCACCATATTTTTCTTTAGAGTCAGACATAACTTGGGCTATAATTTTTCTCTGGTCAGTAAGCCTAACGCCTTTTGATTTACATTTTTCTTCTATAGAATTCATATTTTTATTAATCTAACTTAAATATAATGGTTTTATCAATTTTTTTTCTATTAAATTTTTATTTATTAAAACTTCAATATTTTCAAGGTTAAATTGAGGTAAATCCGAATTTTTAAATCCAAATAGCTTTACACTATTTGATATTTTAATTCCTTTTGCAATTGATAAGGCTGCTCTAATTGTTGAAAAACTGCCTGGACCATTATTAATAAGAATTGAAAAATTTTCATTAATATTTGCTTTGTGCTTATTCGTTAAATTTAATATGGTTGAAACTAGTATTTCATTATTTTTAATTTTAGTTTGAAAATGATGAATAAAAAAATTATTATTTATTTTTAAACCAACTTTGTCATTTTTGCCAGTGCAATTTATTATTAAAAAATCTTTAATCATCTTTATATATATAATTTTTTTATTTCCTCAAAACAAATCATATTCAACTTTATCCGCAAAAACTTTTAATGATTATGGTTTAATATCAATAATGTATCATAGATTTAATGAAAGCAAATATCCGTCCACAAATATACAATTAGAAGTATTTAAAGAACAGCTCAAAATAATTGAAAATGAAAACATCCAATTTGTTAACCCAAAAAATTTTAAGGAAAACCTTTATCAAAATAAAAATAAAAGAAAAATATTACTAACAATAGATGATGGCCTATTATCATTTTATGAAAATGCTTGGCCAATTTTAAAAAAAAAAAAAATACCTTTTATTTTGTTCGTAAATACCAGAGAAGTTGGTTCTTTCAATTATATGAATTGGGATCAAATTCTTGAATTACATAAAACTGATCATGTGGAAATTGGAAATCATAGTCACTCACATGAGTACCTCGTTGATGAAAGTCCAGAAATAATTAAAAATGATATTTTAAAATCAATTGACATTTTTAATGAAAAGCTTGGAAGAAATTCAAATTTCTTTTCCTATCCATTTGGTGAATTTAGTTTAGCGTTCAAAAAAATAATTAAAGAACTTGGCTTTGATTATGCATTTGGTCAACACTCAGGTGTAATTGATGAAACAAAAGATTTATGGGAGCTACCAAGATTTCCAATAAATGAAAAATACGGCGAGTTGAATAGATTTAAAACTTTAATGAGAACACTGCCGTTCAAATATAAGAAGATTACACCTGAAGATAAATATTTATTACAATCTAACAATCCACCAGATGTTAAAATTTTTTTTAAAGAAAATATAAGTAACCTAGAACAAATTACATGTTTTTCAAATGAAGGCAACAAATGGAGAAATTCCAACATCTCTTTTATTGAAAAAAATGCTTTAGAAATAAAAATTAAAGAAAAATTTGTTGGTGAGCGAGGTAGGATAAATTGTTCTTTAAGAGAGATAGATGGTTTTTGGAGATGGCTTGGGGTTCAATTTGTTATTGCTGAAAAATAATTTTTATAAATTCAATTCTTGCCTTTGAACTGAATGTTCTAATCTTACTGGTTCAAAGTCCATTAATCTATTTTGAACAATAATTTGTGCTAAAATCTTAATATACTCGCTTCCAGCTTGAGCATAATTTCCCAGCGTTTTTGCTAGGTCTAAACCATTAATTTTTTTATTTTTATCTCGTAAATTTTTTCTTTTTTCTCTAAATTTTGCGTAACCTTTATGAGTATTTAAATTATTTTTATAAGCCTTAACAGAGGCTCTTAAAATCGGAAATCTTAAAATTTTATGATTTTTAGATTTATCTTTTAATAACGGTTCAATTCCTTGTCCGTTCCAAGTCCATTGACCAAATATAGCATTTCCCTCTAAAGCAAAACGAGATGTTCCCCAACCACTTTCTTTAGCCGCTTGCGCCAAAGCAATAGATGCAGGAATTATATCCATTCTCATTTTTAATTCTTCAATATTACTTTTTTTCACTTTATACTCTAAAAATTTTTGTCGTAACCATTGCTTCTCTTGATCTGTTGTAATTCTTTTTGATATAACATTTTTTAATTTAAGTCTGTCATCTAATATTTTTTCATTTTCAGCAACAATCAGTGGAAGAACAATTTTAATAAAAGTTTCTTTCTTTAACTGAACACTTTGAATTTCATCTAAATCTTTAGGAAATTGAGTAAAGTAAATTGGTTTTACTGTTTTTTTGTATCTTACTGTATTTAAATCATACTCCACATCTTCAAATAAACTTAAAACTGTTTGTGTTTTTAAATTTAAATCAGGTAAAATAAGTTCAGCAACTTTTTCTTTTTTTTTAATCTTTGCTTTTGGTTTTTTAACTTTAACTTCTGGTTTTTTAACTTCTTTTTTAACTTTAACTTCTGGTTTTTTTATTTTTTCTTCTTTTAGAACTACTTGTTTTTCCTCAGATTTATCTAAATTATTAAACATAGTAACGCCAGAAACCACAATGGTAACAACTCCAGTAATTACAAAAAAAGCTACTACAACATGACCAGCTTTACTTTTTATTTGCTTATCATAAATTCCATGAAATAGATTAGTAAGAGAACTTCCAACAAAATCATAAATTGTTTTTCCAGCTTTTGGCAAAACATTTAAAAACCCAAGACCTGCATTACCCATTGATTTCCATAAATTTAAAAAAAATCTAGCAAAGTTTCTTGAGCTATCTTCTTTGAAATAAGTTACTTGCCTTGAAAATTTAGAAGCTTTTCTTGAACTATCATCTTTAAAATTATCTATCTGTCTTGAAACTTTAGATAGTGGTTTGGTAAAATTTTCTTTAAAAAAATTTGTTTTAAAATCTTTTGGAATAACAATCTTATTTTTTTTTAAGATTAATTCTAATTGACCTGTTGTTAAATTTTTTCTTCTTTTTACGTACTCTTTGATTTCTTTTACATCATAGATTTGGGCCAGCTCTATTAGTTGATCTCTATAACTTAATTTTTTTTTCATCTTAATTGGCCTCTACTGAATTTACTTCTTTGACGTAATGTTTTAAAAGATTCTGCACGCCTTGTTTTAAGGTCATTAAGGAACTAGGGCAACCAGAACAACTTCCTTGAAGCTCAACTTTAACTACTCCTTTTTCAAAAGATTTGAACTTTATATCTCCTCCATCTCTTGCTACAGCGGGACGAATTTTAGTGTCTAATACATCCATTATTTTTTTGACTGTTTCATCTTTAGTCTCTTCACTACTTATATTTTTTAATTTATCTTTTGTTAAGATGGGGTCTTTGTTGCTCTCAAAATAGTGATTCAAATGTGAAATAACCATTGGTTTTAAGTCATTCCAAGAAACGTCCTTTGTTTTTTTTACTGATAAAAAATTCTTTGAAAGTAAAACTAATTCTACGCCTTTAAAATTCAGCAATTCTCTTATGAAAGGATTTTCTATTTTTTTAACATCGGTTTTTTGAAATTCTTCTGTTCCAATCGTTGAAATAACATTCTCTGACAAGAACTTTAAAGACTCTGGATTTGGTGTTACTTCTGTTTGGATCATGACAATTTTATATTATATCAAACCTACTTTTTCACGTATATTCTTCAAGTTTTCCTCAGCTCTAATCCTTGCTTTTTCAGTGCCTTTTTTTAATATTTCTAGCAAATACGCCTTGTCATTCATTAATTTACCAATTTTCTTTCCTACAGGACATATTTCACTAACTAAAAGATCGGCAAGTTTGTTTTTAACAAAAGAATATTCTTTTCCTGACATTTCTTTTAAAACTTTTTCTATATTAATTTTAGACACGTCTGCATATATATTCAAGAGATTAAATGCTTCGGGTTTCTTTTCTAAAGATTTTAAATTATCAGGAATTACCTCTGAGTCGGATTTTGCTTTTTTAATTTTTTTTATAATTTCGTCTGGACTATCTTTAAGATTAATTCTTGAATAATCTGACTCTTCAGACTTGCTCATTTTTTTTGTTCCATCCCTCAAACTCATAACTCTTGAAATATTTTTAAGTATGAGAGGTTCAGGTAAAGGAAAAAAATCTTGGCAATTAAAATCTTTATTAAATTTTTGAGCTATATCTCTTGATAATTCTAAATGTTGTTTTTGATCAGCTCCAACTGGAACATGGGTAGCTTTGTATAATAAAATATCAGCAGCCATCAAATTTGGATAAATATAAAGACCTACACTTGCTTTTTCTTTATCTGATCCAGCTTTATCTTTAAATTGAGTCATTCTATTTAACCAGCCTATTCTTGATACACAATTAAAAATCCAGGCTAGTTCCGAATGACAAGAAACCGAGGATTGATTAAATATTATGCTTTTGTTTGGATCAAGTCCTGTTGCTATAAAACTTGCTGTAGTCTCTAAAATATTATTCTTTAATTCATTTGGATTTTGAAAAACAGTTATCGCATGTAAATCAACAACACAATAAATGCACTCCATTTCTTTTTGCAATGATACAAAATTTTTTAAAGCTCCCAAATAATTTCCTAGATGTAAGTTTCCGCTAGGTTGAACGCCAGAAAATACTAATTTTTTAACACTCATTTTAATTTATTCTAAAATTTCTTATTTTTAATACTCCAGTTAAATAACACGATATCAAATAAACACTAGCAACAAAACCTACAATTATAAGTAAATAAATTGATTTATATTTATAAGTATAGTCTAAATAATCTGAATAATAATCTAAAGCGAACATCAAAAGCAAAGACATCAAAATCGTACTTAAAGTTATTTTTAAAATATTTTTTGGTAAGTAATTTTTCAGTAATAAAAAGTTCTTATTGTTAAGCAAATAAATGTAAATCATCACACCAGCCCATGTAGAAATTGAAGTGGCAATAGGAATTATAATAAAACCAATTTTGTTAAAGAAAGTAATACTTATTAAAATGTTTAATAAAACAATAAAGGTAGAAATATAAAATGGTATCTTTGTATTATTTCTAGCAAAAAAGAAGTTTGATAAAATTTTGATAAGGGCAAAAGCAGGAATTCCATAACCAAAATATTTCAAAGCAGAAGAAGTCATATTTACATTTTCAATAGTAAATGAACCATATCCAAATAATGCATTTACAATTTCTTTTGAAGCTAAGATTAATCCTAAACTTGCTGGTATTGATAATAAAAGTGATAGCTCTATAGATCTACTTTGGATATTGGAAATCTTTGAAATATTTTTTTGTTTAAAAGCTTTTGATAAAACTGGCAAAGAAACAGTTCCTATAGCTATACCTGCTATAGCTAAATTAATCTGATAAATACGATCTGCATAATATAGATATGATACTGCACTAGCTTGAAAAGAAGCTATAATTGTACCAACTAAAATATTTACCTGTGTAACTCCAGAAGAAAGAACGCTCGGTAAAAGTTTTTTAAAAAAAAACTTTACTTTATTACTTAATTTAGTTTTAAATTCAATAGACGGTTTGTAATATTTTTTTGTAAAAAACATTAAAAATAACAATTGAATTATCCCAGCTAAAGTAACTCCATATGATAGTTGTTTTGCAAAATTTAAATTAAAAAAATATGAAATTATCAAAATTAATATCAAAACAATATTTAATATTATTGGAGCTGCTGCGGCTGCGGCAAATCTATTATTAGAATTTAAAATTCCTGAAAAAAAGGATGAAACACTTACAAATAACAAAAAAGGAAATGTTATTCTTGTAAATTCCACAGCAAGATTAAATTTTTCACTGTCATCCAAAAACCCTGGTGCAATTAAATAAACCAAATAAGGAGTGAATATTTCAACTAAAAGAACTATAAAAAAAATGATAAGAATTAATATGCTTAAAGTTTCATCAGCAAATTTTTTTCCTTTCTTTTGATTTTTAGTTTTTTTCAGATACATAGCTTGGTATAAAAGCAGCATTGAATGTCCCCTCTGCAAATAAACGTCTAAATGTATTAGGAAGTCTAAAGGCGACAAAAAATGCATCAGCATAAATTGATGCTCCTAAAAATATTGCAATTAATATATCTCTGAGATAGCCTAAAACTCTACTTAATAAGGTAAAAAAACTGAAAACATACGTTGACGATAACAAGTTCATATAAATTCTAAATTAGGCCACAAATAATAAATAAAAAATGCAATAATATTAGTTATATTACATGCTCATAATTTAAATGACAAAAAAATCCAAAATCGATCATTATTCTGATAAAGAAGCACTTGATTTTCATATAAAAGGAAAGTCAGGCAAAATTGAGATAAATTCTTCAAAGCCTTTAATAACTAAAAGAGATTTATCCTTAGCATATTCCCCAGGTGTTGCAGCCCCTGTTAAGAAAATAGCTGAAAACCCTGATCTTGTTTATGACTATACTAGCAAAGGAAATCTAGTTGCGGTGATTAGTAATGGTTCAGCAATATTAGGTCTTGGCAATCTTGGCTCTCTTGCATCAAAACCTGTGATGGAGGGAAAATCAGTATTATTTAAAAGATTTGCTGACATAGACTCGATTGATATTGAAATTAATAATAACAAAACCGAGTCTATAATTGAAACAATCAAAAATATAGCTGGAACATTTGGTGGTATAAATCTAGAAGATATTGCTGCTCCGGATTGTTTTATTATAGAACAAAAACTCAAAGAAATTTTAGATATACCTATTTTTCACGACGATCAACATGGTACTGCAATTATTACAACAGCTGCTTTAATTAATGCATTGGATGTTTCAAAAAAACAAATTCAAAATGTAAAAATTGTAGTTAATGGAGCAGGTGCATCTGCTCAAGCTTGTGCAAATTTATTTAAAAGTTCTGGCGTTAAAAGTGAAAATATTATCATGTGTGATAGCAAAGGAGTAATCTATAAAGGAAGAGAAAATATAGACCAATTTAAATCTGCTTTTGCAATTAATACTAAATTGAGAACTTTAAAAGAAGCAATAAAAAATACAGATGTGTTTTTAGGTCTATCAGCTAAGGATGTTGTTTCCAGAGATATGGTGAAGTCTATGGCAAAAAATCCAATAATTTTTGCTTGTGCTAATCCTGACCCTGAAATTAAACCAGAAGATATAAAACAAGTTAGATCAGATGCAATTATAGCAACTGGTAGATCTGATTATCCTAACCAAGTAAATAATTTAATTGGTTTTCCTTATATTTTTAGAGGAGCGCTAGATGTTAGAGCTAAAGAAATTAATGAAGAAATGAAAGTTGCCGCAGCTAATGCAATTGCATTATTAGCTAGAGAAGATGTTCCTGACGAAGTTGTATCTGCTTATGGTGGAGATAGGCCTAAATATGGAAAAGATTATATTATTCCCTCAACATTTGATCCAAGATTAATGAGCGTAATCCCATCTGCAGTGGCCCAAGCTGCTATAAAAAGTGGTGTAGCCAGAAAAAAAATTGAAGACTTCGATGCCTACAAAGATCAATTAATAAACCGTTTAGATCCATCAATGTCTGTTATGCAGGGTATCAATGCTAAAGTGAGAAAAAATCCTAAAAGAGTTATTTTTGCCGAAGGTGAAGATGAAAATATGCTTAAGGCAGCCATTGAATTTGGAAAAAATAGACTTGGTACACCTATACTAATTGGAACTGAAAAAAGAATTAAAGAACAGTTAAAAAAAATTGGTTTAGATGAAAATCATAAAATTGAAATAGTAAATTCAACTGATAAAGAAAAAAGAGAAAAATATGTAAAACATTTATACAAAAGATTGCAGCGAGAAGGTCAATTAGAACGGGATGTTGATCGATTAGTGAGAAATGATCGTATTGCATGGGGAGCTTCTATGATTGCATGCAAAGATGCGGATGCAATGGTTACTGGAAATATTAGACATTATGCTGCTTCAATAGAAAAATTGAAAAAAGTTGTTGATCCAAGACCTGGTGAAGAGATTTTTGGTATGACAATGATTAATGCCAAAGGAAAAACTATTCTAGTGGCAGATACAAACGTAGAGGATTTTCCTTCAGCGCAAAGACTGGTAAACGTTTCTAAATCTTGTGTACGTGTTGCTAGATTATTTGGATTCGATCCTAAAGTTGCATTCCTTTCTCATTCAACATTCGGTAAACCAGTATCAAAGAATACGAAACATGTAAGAGACGCTATTGAATTATTAAAGAAAGAAAAAGTAGATTTTGATTTTGATGGCGAAATGCAGCCCGACGTAGCTTTAAATCCAATTTATCAAGATGTTTATCCTTTCTCTAAAATTGTAGGTAAGGCTAATATTTTAATTATGCCAGCATTACATAGTGCGGCCATCTCCACTAAGTTAATGAGAGAATATGGGGGAGCAAAATTAATTGGACCTCTTTTAATTGGGCTAGGCCTTCCAATCGAAGTAGCTCCACTTAGATCAAGTACTTCGGATATTTTAAATTTGGCTTCAGTAGCGGCTTACTCTTCAGACATAATTGACTATTGAAATTAAAGTTTATTACGACTTAATTCGGAAACCAAATATATGGATGGAATAATATCCTTAGCATCATATATTTTATTAGCTTCATCAATGACTTCTTTTTTTTCTTCCTTATCCATTGCTATTCCAAAAATATAAATATTTTTGTTTATAGTTTCTAAAGTATAATTTCTTGATTTAGTTTTTTTGTTAAATATTAAAGCAGATCTTAATTGACTAGTAATTAAGATATCTTTTGCTGTGCTTTTAAAATTACTCTGACCTCTGATACTAATGGCATTTTTTACTGATCGAGCACCCTTTGTTTCCCATGCCATTTTTGTTATTTTAATTTTCTCTTCTGGCTCGTCTACCTTGCCCGATAAAAATATCTGGCCATCAATTACCTCGGATTGAATAGTTAAAAAATATTTTTTCTCAGTTAAGGCTAACCTTGCATTTAAATTTTTTTGCATAATCGCATCATCAATTTGCATTCCAATAGTCCTAGGATCAAAAGTTATATCAACGCCTGTTCCAAATCTTCCGACTGAGGTACAAGAAACTAAAAAAAATATTAATAGTAAACTAGTTATTTTTTTCATCTTTTTTTATATTTAAACATATTTGATAAATTTTCTTTTTATTACCTTTTTCTGACTCGAATAATAATTCAACAACATCTTTTAAGCTATATTTTTTTAAATATAATTTTGCTTTTTTAATAATTTTTTTCTCATCGAAAAATTTATCTTTAATATTTTTTTCTGATATTACAACAGTTAACTCGCCCTTAATTGGAGTTTTAAACATATCAATTTTATCAATATCTTCCCAATAAAATGACTCATGCAACTTTGTAAGTTCTTTGGCAATTAATAATTTTCTGCCTGAAAAAAATTTTTTAAATTTTTTTAAATAAAAATTGATTTTAATGGAAGGTATAAAAAATACTTGAGAAAAACTAAATTTACAGAGGGATGATAAAGTTTTTTCTAATTCTCTCTCAGTTTTTGGCAAAAAACCATAAAAAAGAAACTGATCTTTAAAACCAGAAATACTCATTGAAGTTGTGATGGAAGATGCCCCAGGAATCGGAACAATCTTTATATTTTTTTCAATACATGTTTGAATTAGTAAACGACCTGGATCTGAAAGTGATGGGGTGCCAGCATCAGAAATTAAAGACAAAATTTTGCCTTCATTTAAATATTTTATGATTTTCTCAAGTTCTTTTTTTTCATTGAATTTGTGATAAGAAATTAATTTTTTTTTAATTTTTAAATGATTTAATAACTTTAGAGAGTGTCTAGTGTCTTCACAGAGAATTATATCAGAGTTTTTTAATACCTCTATCGCTCTTATAGTTATATCATCAAGATTTCCAATGGGAGTTGAAACAATATATAAGCTTTTAGTAGATAGTTTCATTTTATGAGAAATAAATTTATAATAATAGTATCTTATTTATTAATCTTTTTTAATTCTAATTTATTAAGCAACGAAAACAATAATGCTCTTAAAATAGGTTTGCTTGCGCCTTTAAGTGGTGAATATAAAGAGCTAGGAAATTCTCTATTATATTCATTGCAATTAGCATTAAATGAAATTGATGACAAAAATGTTTACATAATACCTCAGGACTCTGGCTCTAATGACAAAAAAAAATTAAATGATGCAGTTAGAGAACTTAGGTCAAAAAACATTAATATTGTAATTGGACCAATTAATAACGAAGATTTTGAAGAAGTAAAAAAATTTAATGACATTATCTTTATTTCACCATCAAATATAGATCCTGAGTTTCAACAGAATGTAATTAGTATTGGTATTAGTTTCGAGTCTCAAATGATAGCTCTAGTAAAATTTATTAAACAACAAAAAAAAAATAAGCCTATAATTTTTATACCAAAAAATAATTATACAAGTTTAATTGAAAAAAAATTAGATAAACTAAACTTAAATGAATATAAAATTTTTAAATATAACCCTGATCCAAAAATCCTTACTGGTGAAATTGAAATACTAACTAATTATTCGCAGAGAAAAAAGAATCTGAAATTAAGAAAAAAAATTTTTGAGGACAAAGATGATGAACAGTCAAAACGTCAATTAGCAAGATTAGAACAAAAATATACTTTGGGAGATGTAAATTTTGACTCGGTAATTATTATTGATTTTGGAAGTAGTTTAAAAAGTGTTTTAACTTCATTAATATTTACTGATGTTGATCAAAAAAAAGTTTTATTTACAACTGTCAATCAATGGTTTGATGAAAGTATTTTTTATGAAAATACTGTAAAGAATTTATATTATCCATCAGTCAATTATAAAGAATTTAAAAAATATAAAGATAAGTATTTTAAAACATTCAATAATTATCCCAGTGAAATAACAATTTTAGCCTATGATGCTTTGGGTTTGATTTATTATGTATGGAAAAAAAATGGAAAAATAAATTCAGTAAATGATTTTTCATTTAAAGGAAAAGTCAAAGGTAAAATTGGAACTTTTAGTTTTAATAATAAAAAAATAATACAAGATCTCAATATATATAAGGCTGAAAATAATCAATTTAAAAAATTTTAATCTTTCGTTTCATTTTTTTAAAAGCAATATATCTATGATCAATTTTAATTTTTTTTTGCTTTAGACATTTGTCCAAAAGTAATAGATTTTGAAAGTGGAATAAATATAGAATCATAACCAAATCCTTTGTTTCCAAGAATTTTATATGAAATTGATCCTTCGATTTGACCTCTGACTGTAATGATTTTTCCTTCAGGATATTTTAAAGATAAGCAGCAAACAAAAGTTGCAGATCTATTTTTTTTATTTTTCATTTTTTTTAATATAAATTTCATGGCGTTAGAAAAACTTCCATATTTTTTTGCCCATCTAGCAGAATAAATTCCAGGCTTTCCACTTAAAGCATTAATGCAAAGTCCTGAGTCATCAGAAATAACAGGTAAATTAGTAAATCTAGAAAAATAATTTACCTTTAGTTTAGCGTTTGCTGCGAAGGTTTTTCCAGTTTCTTTGGGGCTTTTAATCTTTAGATTCTCAGGTGAAATCTTCTTTATTTTTTTAGATATTAAATAGCTTATTTCTTTAAATTTACCTTTGTTGTGAGTGCCAATTAAAATTTTTTTCATCTATGCCTAGTAATTTAAAATTAACTCACTATATAGCAATTATGATGGGTGAAGATAATAAAAAAAAACAAGATTCTTCTGAAGAAAATGTTGAAAATAACCAAGGTCCAAAGGAAGAAAAATCAATTGAAGAAAAGCTTAAAGAATCTGATGATAAGTTGTTAAGATCATTAGCAGAAATAGAAAATCAAAGACGTAGATTTGAAAAAGAAATTAAAGATGCATTTGAATTTGGATCATTTAACTTTGCTAAAGAAAGTCTAGCAATTTTAGATAATTTACAAAGAGCAAAATTAGCGATTAAAAATGATGAAAATCTCAAAGCAAATAAAGATTTAGATAAATTTCTAGAAAATATAACAATTATTGAAAAAGATTTAATTACTATATTTGAAAAAAATAGAATTAAAAAAATTGATACAAAAAATAAAAAATTTGACCCAAATTTACATCAAGCTATGTCAGAAATAGAAGATGAAAGTAAAGATACGGGAAGTATTATTCAAGAAATCCAATCTGGCTATATGCTAGCAGAAAGGCTTTTAAGGCCTGCTTTAGTAAGCGTCGCTAAGAAAAAAACACCGAAAAAAGAGGAAAAAGATCAAAAAAAAGAAGATAAATAGCCTTGTAGAAGGAAAAAAAACACCCATATAAAAAAAGTATTAATCGAAGGAACTAAAAATTATGAGCAAAGTAATTGGAATAGATTTAGGAACAACAAATTCATGTGTGGCCATCATGGATGGATCGCAAGCTAAAGTTTTAGAAAACGCTGAAGGAACAAGGACTACCCCTTCAGTAGTTGCTTTTATAGATAATGAAGAAAAACTTATTGGTCAACCTGCTAAAAGACAAGCTGTAACAAATGCACAAGATACAATATTCGCTACTAAAAGATTAATTGGAAGATCTTTTGAAGATGAAACAGTTAAAAAAGACATTGGAAGAGTTCCTTTTAAAATAATTAAATCAAACAATGGGGAAGCTTGGGTTGAAGGTAAGGGGAAGAAATACTCTCCTTCACAAATATCTGCTTTCATTTTACAAAAAATGAAAGAAACGGCTGAAAAATATTTGGGTCAAGCTGTAACTAAAGCTGTAATTACTGTTCCTGCATATTTTAATGACGCTCAAAGACAAGCAACAAAAGATGCCGGTAAAATTGCAGGTCTTGAAGTTTTAAGAATCATAAATGAACCAACTGCTGCTGCTTTAGCTTATGGATTAGATAAAAAGAATGGACAAAAAATTGCGGTGTACGATTTAGGTGGTGGAACATTTGATGTTTCAATATTAGAAATTGGAGATGGAGTCTTTGAAGTTAAATCAACTAATGGTGATACTTTTTTAGGGGGTGAAGACTTTGATGATGCAATAGTAAAATATTTAATAGATGAATTTAAAAAAGACAATGGAATTGATTTAAGAAATGACAAGTTGGCTTTACAAAGATTGAAGGAAGCTGCAGAAAAAGCAAAAATAGAATTATCTTCTGCGGCTCAAACAGAAATAAACTTACCTTTTATTACAGCTGATAAGACTGGACCAAAGCATGTTAATTTAAAACTTACTAGAGCAAAACTCGAAGCTTTAGTGTCAGATCTTGTAGAGAGAACTTTAGAACCATGTAAAGTAGCTCTTAAAGACTCTGGATTCTCGGCAGCTGAAATTAATGAAGTAGTATTGGTCGGTGGAATGACTAGAATGCCTAAAATTGTTGAGACAGTTAAGACATTCTTTGGCAAAGAACCAAATAAAAGCGTAAACCCTGATGAAGTGGTAGCTATGGGAGCAGCTATTCAAGCGGGTGTTTTACAAGGTGATGTTAAAGATGTTTTGTTATTAGATGTAACTCCGTTATCTCTAGGAATAGAAACTTTAGGTGGCGTGTCGACTAAATTAATTGAAAAGAATACAACTATCCCAACTAAAAAAAGTCAAGTATTTTCTACTGCAGAAGATAATCAACCTGCTGTTTCAATAAGAGTTCTTCAAGGTGAAAGAGAGATGGCTTCTGACAATAAAATTTTAGGAAATTTTGAGTTAGTGGGAATACCCCCAGCTGCTAGAGGAACACCTCAGATTGAAGTTACTTTTGATATTGATGCAAATGGAATTGTAAACGTTTCTGCTAAAGATAAAGGAACTGGAAAAGAACAGAAGATTCAAATTCAAGCGTCCGGCGGTTTATCGGAAGAAGAAATTCAAAAAATGGTTAAAGAAGCTGAAGCTAACAAAGAAGCTGATAAAAAGAAAAGAGAGTCAGTCGATGCAAGAAACCAAGCTGACAGTTTGGTTTTTTCAACTGAAAAAAGCTTAAAAGAACATGGAGACAAAATTTCTGCTGAAGAGAAAAAAGCAATAGAAAATGGCATTGCAGATCTTAAAAAATCTTTAGAAGGAACAGATTCTGAAGATATTAAGAAAAAAACTCAAGGCTTGATACAAGCTTCAATGAAACTAGGTGAAGCGGTTTATAAAAGTCAGCAAAAACCTGAGGCTAAAGCAAAAGACTCTAAAGACACAAAACAAGAAGAAAAAGATAAAGATAATGTTGTAGATGCAGATTTTGAAGACGTAAAAGAAGATAAAGAAAAAAGCGCCTAAGATAATTAATAAGGAGACGTCCTGTGGCTAAAAGAGATTATTATGATGTCTTGGGTGTAACTAAATCCGCATCTAAAGAGGAAATTAAAAAAGCCTATCGTAAATTAGCTCTTAAGTATCACCCAGATAAAACAAAAGGCGATAAAACTTCTGAGGAAAAGTTCAAAGAAGCAAGTGAAGCTTATCATGTACTTTCTGATGAAAAGAGAAAAACAAATTACGATCAATTTGGTCATGCTGCTTTTGATGGAACTGGAGGTGGCGGACAAGGTTTTGGAGGATTCGATTTCAATTCTTCTTCGTTCTCTGACATATTTGAAGATTTCTTTGGAGATTTTGGAGGTGGGGGATCGTCTAGAAGGTCCAGCAACAGAGGAAATGATTTAAGATATGATGTAAGCATCAATTTAGAAGATGCTTATAAAGGACTAGAAAAAAACGTTAAGTATACTACTTATAAAAAATGTTCTTCATGTTCAGGTAGTGGGGCAGCAAAAGGTTCTAAACCTTTAAAATGTAGTTATTGCTCAGGTAGAGGTAAAGTCAGAACTAACCAGGGTTTTTTTACAATCCAACAAACCTGTCCTCAATGCAGTGGTTATGGGGAGACAATAGGAAATCCATGTAAAACTTGTAGTGGTAATGGAAAAGTACAGGGAAATGAAAATGTAACAGTAAAAATTCCTAAGGGAGTTGATGATGGCACTAGAATAAGATTATCGGGCAAAGGTGAAGCTGGTTCAAAAGGTGGTTCTAATGGCGATCTCTATCTTTTTATTTCTATTGATAACCATAATATTTTCAAAAGATCTGAAGAGAATCTATATTATGAACTTCCCATTTCTTTTTCTAATGCTGCCTTAGGAACAACAGTTGAAGTCCCTTCTATTGACGGTGGAAAGTCTAAAATTAAAATTCCTCCTGGAACTCAACATGGCAAACAATTTAGATTAAAAGGCAAAGGAATGCCACTTTTGAGAAGAAATGTATTTGGAGATTTATACATAAGAATTGTTACTCAGGTTCCTACGTCCATCTCTAAAAGACAAAAAGAAATATTAGAAGAATTTAATGAAATAGAGTCTAATAAACCTGATCCAGTAATTAAAAGTTTTTTTGAAAAAGCCAAAAATTTTTGGAAAAGGTCTTAAACTAAATGGAAACTGAGAAAATAATGTCTGCAATATTTTTAATTGCAGTATTAATTTTAATCCTACCTGCATTTTTATCTACAAATAATAAGATAAAACAATTTTTAAAAAATTTATCTATTTGGGCTGTAATTGTTCTTATTATTATTGTAATTATAAATCTAATAAAGGGATGAAAAAAATTAATTTATCAATAACTGGTTGTATGGGAAGAATGGGACAACAACTCATCAAAACCTCGAGGGCAAATAAAAACTTTAAGCTAGTATCTCTAACAGAAAATAGAATAATAAATAAAAATATAATGGGTATCAGACCTAATCTTAATACTGAAAATGCGTTCAAAAAAGCAAATGTGATAATAGACTTTACAATACCTAAATGTACTTTAGAAGTTTTAAAAATTGCATCAAAACTAAATAAAAGAGTCGTTATAGGAACTACAGGATTTAGTAAAAAAGAGGAAAATATAATAAAAAATACTCAAGAAAAATTCCTATTCTTAAAGCTGGAAATATGAGTCTAGGAGTAAACTTGCTAATATATTTAACTGAAATCGCTTCAAAATCACTAAATAATAATTTCTTAAATAAAGTTTTTGAAATCCACCATAAAAACAAGAAAGATCATCCTTCAGGAACAGCTTTAATGCTTGGTAAAGGTATAGCCGTAGGAAAAAATAAAGATTTTTATAGATTAATAGGAAAAAAATATCTAAATAAAAAATCTTTCCCTTACGGAAAAAAAATTAATTTTAATTCAATGAGAAAAGGCGCAGTTATAGGTGAACATGAAGTTTCTTTTTCAAGTGGAAAAGAAATAATTTCTTTAAATCATGAGGCTTTTGATAGAGCTCTTTTTGCAGAAGGTGCATTAACAGCAGCAAAATGGATAAAAGGAAAAAAACCTGGCTTATATTCTATGAGAAACGTTTTGAATTTTAAATAAATTTAAAACAATGAATGCAAATAAAAGAGCGGCTAAAGTATTAAAACTCTTAAATAAATTTTACCCTAGAGTTTCTGTTCCTTTAAAGCACAGAAACTTATTTACTTTACTGGTGTCTGTAGCCTTGTCTGCACAAACTACAGATGTAAATGTAAATAAAGCAACAAGAAAAATATATCCAAAATATAACAAACCAAAACATTTTGTAAAACTTGGAAGAAAAAAAATTGAAAAATTAATAAGAAGTACAGGTTTTTTTAAGAGAAAAGCTAAGAGTGTATATTTGCTCTCGAAACAATTAATAGAAAAACACGGAGGAAAAGTGCCTGAAAATTTTGAAGATCTAGAAAAATTGCACGGGGTAGGACATAAAACAGCCAGTGTAGTAATGTCTCAAGGTTTCGGATACCCTGCTTTTCCAGTAGATACTCACATCCATCGATTGGCCCAAAGATGGGGTTTAACAAACGGTAAAAATGTTGTTCAGACAGAAAAAGATTTAAAAAGACTATTTCCCAAAAAGTCATGGAATAAACTTCATCTACAGATAATTTGGTATGGGAGAGAATATTGTCAGGCTAGAGAATGTTACGGTATAGCTTGTAAAGTTTGTAAAAGCTGTTATCCAAATAGAAAAAAACCAATTAAAACAAAAAAAGCATAATCTTAAAATGAAAGTTATAGGTATTGGAAATGCAATTGTTGACGTTATCTGTAAAGTAGACGAAAGCTTTCTAGCAAAAAACAAATTAACAAAAAGCACAATGAAACTTGTAGATGAGAGTGAATTTAAAAAATTACTCTCAAACCTTAAAATTGAAGAAACAGTTTCTGGTGGTTCAGTTGCTAATTCTATAGTAGGTCTTTCTCAACTTGGAAATGATGTTGGTTTTATTGGTAAAATCAGTGATGATAAGCTTGGTGCCAAGTATGAAGAAGGACTAAAAAAAGAAAAAGTTAAATACTTCTATTCCAAAAAAAAAGAAGCAGTTCCTACTGGTACTTGCTTGATTTTAATTACCCCTGACTCAGAAAGAACTATGTGCACATTCCTTGGAACAGCAGGCAAAATTAATGAAAAAGATATAGACATTAATTCAGTAAAAAACAGTGAGCTCTTGTTTCTAGAGGGATATCTTTGGGATGAAGGAGAGCCTAAAAAGGCTTTTGAAAAAGCAATTCAAAATTCAAATAAAGTAGCAATGTCTTTATCAGATTTATTTTGTGTAGAAAGACATAAGTTACATTTTTTAGATTTAGTTAAAAGCAAATTACATATTACTTTTGCTAATGAACAAGAAATCATGTCTTTAATTGACGCTAAAAAATTTGAGGATGTAATTGAGTTTTCGCAAAAAATTAATAAACTAATAGTAATTACTCGAGGAGAAAAAGGAGCTTTAGCAATTAAAAATAATGAAGTTGTAGAGTGCTCAGCTAAAAGAAATCTTAAAATTTTAGATTTAACTGGAGCAGGTGACTTATTTGCGGGAGGTTTTCTCCATGGACATATTAACGGCAAAACATTAAAAGAAAGCTTAGAAAAAGGCACTGAATTATCCTCAAAAATTATTCAAACAATTGGTGCTAGACTTAATTTATGATTAGATTTTTTTAAAGATAATTTAAACTAAGTTTTTTTTCGTCTAAAGCTTCCTTTGCCTTTTTTTGGTCTCACGACACGTTTTCGGTATTTTTTAGTAAAAAGATCTATCGCAATCTTATTTCTTTTTTTCATAACAAATATCCGTCTTTATTATTTAAAATAAAATTCTCATCAGAAAATTTAGATTTAATTTTTTTTCTTAATCTATAAATATGAGTTTCTACTGTATGAGTGTCAGCATCTTCAGAATATTTCCAAACTTCATCTAAAATTTTATTTTTGCTTATAGCTTTGTTATAGCTAAGAAAAAGCTCTAAGAGTTGAATTTCTTTTTCAGTCAACAAAACATAAGTTTGGTCTTTAAATAATTTTTTTTCATTTTTATCTAAAATATAATTTTTTATCTGTATAGAAGAATTATATGAAAAATTTTTCTTTACTACTGAATTTTCAATTATATGATTAATCTCTTGAAATTTGACTGGCAAGTATATTCTATCATTAAAAAAATCTTTTTTTTTATCTTTTAAATTATGCGCTAAAATTTTAATTTTATTTGTATTTTTTAGTATCTCTTTTGATGAATTTTCCTTTAAAAAATCTTGATGACAAAATAAGACATCATAACTTTCAAAAGATTTTGGATCTATATTCTCATCAATTGTTGTTAAATTAAAATTTAAATGGTCTTTAAGTTCTTCAAGTGAAATGTTAAAATTTTTTGATCCAAAAGATAAAACATTTATTTTATGCATATATTTATTAAAAATAAAAAACTTATTTTAGATAAGTATAGAATAAAATGTGCGATTGGTAAAAGAGGAATTGGAAATAAAAAAAGAGAGGGTGATAAAATTACGCCAAAAGGCAAATTTAAAATTAATACTATCTTGTATCGTAAAGACCGTGAATCACACTTTAAGTCAGAAATTAGCAAAATACCTATCAAAAGAAATATGGGCTGGTGTGATGATCCAAGATCAAAAAAATATAATAAATTAATTAAGCTTCCATTTAAATACAGCGCTGAAAGGCTTTATAGAAAAGATAACACTTACGATATAATTTTAGTTTTAAATTATAATTGCAATCCAGTACGAAAAGGTAGAGGAAGCGCAATTTTTATACATGTGGCAAGAAAAAATTATAATAGTACCTTGGGATGCATTGGGGTTAGTAAAAGAAGCTTAAAGAAAATAATTAAAAAAATTAATAAATCAACAATAGTAAATATCAACTAAGATCTCTCGCCAAATATTGAGCTACCTATTCTTAAAAATGTAGATTTATACTTAATACCGTCCATATAATCTGATGACATTCCAATGCTTAAATGTTTCAAACCAAGTGAAGCATTCAGTTCTGATATACTTTTAA
Organism: Pelagibacterales bacterium SAG-MED05; assembly: GCA_014654415.1. Classification (GTDB taxonomy): domain Bacteria; phylum Pseudomonadota; class Alphaproteobacteria; order Pelagibacterales; family Pelagibacteraceae; genus Pelagilacustribacter. The sequence goes on from JACWDC010000001.1 coordinate 143,537, forward strand.
AATATTCTTCTGATTTATTATCGTTTGGTGGTATAGCCATTAAACCTATAACGTTCAAATTTTTTTCTTTAACACAATAATTATAAAAAGGATCCACCTCATTATATGAAATACCTGATTTTTGAATTTCATTTCCTAAATTAACTTGAATAAAATATTTAATAGATTTGTTTATGCTTTGTTGATTTTTAGCTAAGACATCTGCAAGTTTTTGACTATCCAATGAATGTATATAATCAAAGATTTGAACAGCTTTTTTTGCTTTATTGCT
>JACWDC010000010.1 GCA_014654415.1 Pelagibacterales bacterium SAG-MED05
ATAATTTTTTTATTTTTTTTAACTTTTTCAATTATATTTTTTGATTTGATTTCTTTATGTTTTTTTGCCTCGTGAGGATGAATGCCATAAGACCCATAAACAGAACTATAATTTTCAAGAATTTTTAAAATATTTTTAAAACTTTTATCCTCTGTAGATATTGTTAAAAGATATTTAACCCCATCATTATTAGCTCTTTTTATGGTCTCATCTAGAGATGAGGACATAGGTTCATAAGTCAAATGGCAATGCGAATCAATTATCATTTTCAATTTTAGTAAACAATATATCTAGTTCACCTAATTCTTTTTCGTGGTCAAAACACTCTAGATTATTAATTTGATTAATAGATATATTTTCTTTTTTTACATTCATAGTACTTAAAACTTTTTCAGTAGCTAATGGAATTATGGAATTTAATAAGATACTTATATTTTTTATTTGTTCGCATGCTGTAAATAAAATTGCATTCATTTTATCGGGATCACTTTTTTTAACAGACCAAGGCTCTGAATCATTAAAATATTTATTAGCGTCAAAAGAATAACTAACTACTAATTTAATAAATTCATTTAAATTTTGATCATTCATTAAGTTAATTAACTTTGTTTTATCATTTTTTAAGTGATTTAGTAATTTGTTGTCCAAGTTGGTTAATCTCTTGGGTTTTGGAATTTTATTATAACAATTTTTTTTTATAAAAGAAAAAACTCGTTGGCATAAATTTCCATAATTATTTGCTAAATCATTATTAATGCAATTTCTAAGATTTTCCATCGAAATATTTCCATCATTTCCTAAAGAAACTTCCTTTACTAGATAATATCTTAACTGATCGGTTCCATAATTTTTAATAATTTCAATTGGGTCTAAAATATTTCCAAGTGATTTGGACATCTTTTTATCATCAGACAGAATCCAACCATGACCAAATACTCTTTTTGGAATTGGAAGTTTAGCGGCCAAAAGAAAAGCTGGCCAATATATTGCATGAAATCTTAAAATATCTTTTCCAATAATATGAACGTCAGCAGGCCAAAATTTTTTATAACTTTTACTGTTAGTATCAGGAAAATTTAAAGCACTAATATAATTAGTTAAAGCATCAAGCCAAACATAAATAACATGTTTATTATTATTAGGCACAGGAATACCCCAAGAAAAAGATGTACGACTTATTGATAAGTCTTTTAAACCTTTCTGAACAAAATTTACAACTTCATTTTTTCTTGAAGATGGTGAAATAAAATTTGGATTTTTTTTATAATATTCTAATAATCTTTCAGACCAAGCAGATAGCTTAAAAAAATATGACTCCTCTTCTACCCAATCAACTGTGGATCCTGATATTTTAGCAATTTTATTTCCGTTATTTTCTTCAATTTCATCCTCACCATAATAAGCTTCATCAGAAATTGAATACCAGCCACTATATTTATCTAAATAAATATCTCCTGACTTAACTAGTCTATTCCATACTTCTTCTACTGATTTATAATGTCTTTGTTCAGTAGTTCTAATAAAATCATCATTTGATAAATTAAGAATTTTTGTTAAATCTTTAAATTTTTCAGATAATTCGTCACAAAAAATTTTAGGATTTTTTTTATTTTTTTCAGCCTCTCTTTGAATTTTTAATCCATGCTCATCTGTGCCAGTTAAAAATAAAACATCATATCCTTCTAATCTTTTAAATCTTGCAAATATATCAGCTATAATACTTGAGTAAGCATGCCCCATATGAGGTTTTCCTGAGGGGTAATAAATTGGTGTTGTTATATAAAAATTTTTATCCATTTGATAATTTATTGCTTATAGCATTAATTAATGAGTTTTGATTTAAATTATATACAATAAATTTATTAATGTTATTAATTACAAAAGATTTATTTTCAATAACTCTATCAATATTATCATTTTTTTTAACTTGAAGATTATAAAAATAATAATCCGTTAAAAATAAAATTACATTTATTAAATCTTTATTTTTAGTTTTTTTGTACAAATTAAGTAATGTTTCTAAGTTTTTTAAGAAGTCTTCTTCAACATTAATTTTATTTTCTTTAAATATCTGATTAAATAATAAAAAATTTCCTGGTGACAAATTTGATGAATTAAAATCAATAAAAACTTCTAAATTATTTTTTTTAATTAAAGACTCAATTATATTAATTCTGGTTTCATTTTTTAATAATACTTTAATTTCTAAAGATCTCGAATATATAGTTTCAATCAAAGGTTTGGTTTTGCTATTTATCAATATAAAATAATTATTCAACGAAGGTTCTTCAACTATTTTTAATAGAGCATTCAAACTATTTGTATTAAAAAGCTCAATATCGTCTAAAATAATAAATCTTTCTTTATTGGATATAGTTGTTTTAAGTATTGTTGATTTCAATTCTCGAATATCTTCTATCTTTATATTTCTAAAGTTATTACCTGAAAGATAGATAATATTTGAAAAAATATTATTTAAATTTTGTTTGTAAAATTGAGTTTCATTATTAATAGATTTATTTATTAAATCATAATTATCTTTGTCATATACATAGGTTAAAAAATGATTAATAAGAGTAAATTTTCCAACACCTTTTTTGCCGCTAACCATTAAAACTTTAGGTAATTTCTTTGATTTATATAGTTCTATGAGAAAATCTAATTTACTTTCTAGCCCAAAAAGAACTAATGAATTTTTTGGATGATTGTATTCGTTTGTGTTCATTTAATTTTAAGATACTTGCAAACTATGCTAAATATTTTTTTCTCTAAGTCAGAATTATTTAAAGATGATTCTAATACAAAATAATTTTTTTTATTTTTTGCAATTTGTAAAAATGATTTTTGCGCTTTTGTATAAAAAGATTGAGAAAAATTATCATATCTATTTTTTGTTCTTCTTTTTTTTAATCTTAGTTTTGAAGATTTTGAAGAAACTTTTAAGATAAAAGTGATATTAGGTTTGATTCCTTTTAAAATAAATTTATGAATATGGTCAATAAAGTTTCTATCAACTTGTTTTCCATAAACTTGGTAAGCTAATGTTGAATCGATGAACCTGTCACAAATCACTACTTTTCCTTTTTTAAGAGCAGGTTTGATTTTATATTCTATATGTTCATTTCGTGCTGCTAAATATAATAATGTGTCAGTGTATTTGTCGAATTTTTCTTTTTTCCCTTTATTGAAATAATCTTTAAGTATCAATCTCCTTATCGACTCTGCGCTTCTAGTTCCTCCTGGCTCTCTTGTAAGAACTAACTTTATTCCTTTTTTTTCTAAATTTTTTTTTAGTTTTTGACTTTGGTAAGATTTTCCGCAACCTTCTACACCTTCAAAAACTATAAAAAAAGGCTTTTTTTTATACATCTCCCCAAATCAAATAATTTACAGATGTGATTAAGCTCTTAAAGAAATTAACTTTTGCTATTTTTTCAGAAGCGTAGAGTGGCAAAGTCTTAACAATCTGGTCTTTATCTGAAACTATCAAATTAGCAATTTTCTGATCTTTTTGAATTGGCGCTTTAACAGGGCCATCATATTCTAAATAAACTTTTAAATGTCGAATATCTTTTTTATTAAGAGTTATATAATAATCATCTTTAGTAATTGCCCTAATTTTGTTTTTTTTGCCTAGCCAAGTATCTAGTTCAAAAAAAGTTTCGCCGCTCTTAGAAATTTCATAAGTATTGGTATTTCTAAAACCCCAGTTCAATAATTTCATTGATTGAGAACTTCTTAGATTTTTTGTAGTGAAACCTGATCCAACAGCAATTATTCTTCTAGTGTCTTTTTTGATTGAGCTAGCTAAAGAATATTTTTCTACAGCCAAGTAGCCTGTTTTAATACCGTCTGCTCCAACCTTTTTATATAATAATGGATTTCTATTCCCTTGCGTAATTGGATCTCCGCCTGTTCTATCCCAAGTAAATTTTTTTTCTGCATACCATTCATAAAATTTAGGATAATTAGCAATTAAATATTTAGACATTAAAGCTATATCTCTTACTGTTGAATAGTTATCTGGATCATTAATTCCTGATGAATTAGAAAAATTGCTTGATAGCATTCCTATTTCCCCAGCTTTTTCATTCATCATTTCTGCAAATATTTCCTCTGAACCTGCAATCCCTTCAGCTAGGGCTACGCAAGCATCATTTCCTGAAGCAATTATTATTCCTTTTAATAAGTCTTCTACAGACACTTCATCATTGACCATAATAAACATTGAAGAGTAGCCGCTTTCAGATAATCTCCAAGCATTTTCTGAAATAATAAATTTATCATCTAGTGAAAGTTTGTTCTTTTTAATTAAATCAAAGGCGACGATAGTAGTCATAATCTTAGTCATCGATGCAGGATAAATTTGAATATCAGGTTCATATTCATACAAAACTTTATCTGAATGATAGTCTATAACTATTGCAGTTCTGGCATTTACTAAATTTTCTGCCATAGCGAATGAAAAAAAATTAAAAAATATGAACAACAATGTATGTATAAATTTATTCATTAATACTTATATCCAATTCTTCGAAACCAAAATTTTTAAGCTGAATGTAATCATTTTTCATTAAATTAACAGAGATATAAGGGCCTGATAAAAGAGTGATTCTATTTGATTTTTTTGAATTAATATACAATTTTTTACTATTAAAATTTTTCAATTCTTGAGTGATTCTTTTTTTTAATAGATCAGCTGAGTCCTTGGAATAAAATTCTGCTATAACGATATAAAGTTTTTCTTGAATAGCTTTAGTTTTAATTTTATTTTTTTTAGATATATTGTTGATTGTAACAGTTTCAACAGGGGCATTATTGTGTATTTTTTCCTCTTCTTTAAAAATTTTAGTTTTTTTAGCTACAAATGATTTATTCCTTTTAACTTCAATTATTTCTACAAGAGGTAGATCCATTTTTAGTTTAATTTCATCTGCAACTGGCTTTGTTATTATTATCTTGTAAAAATTAGGAAATTCAAATTTTTTACTATTTCTTAAGATTATAGAATCATTAGTTTTAATATTAATTATCTTAATTAAAGAACCTGGTTTGAGTTTATTGTGTGCAATTTGAAGAGAATTGTTGTCTAATTTTTTTTTAATTATTTTATCTGTAAAATCTTTTTCATTATATATATAAGCAAATCCTTTTGAATTGTAAGTTTTATCTAATTTTTGACCATTATAATTTTGAGCACACGAGGTAAGTAAAAAAATTAATGTAATTAATTTATATTTCATTTTTAAACTTATCTTTTAAAGTGCATACTGCAAGAGCAAATCTTAAAGATCTGTTCCACTTTAATATTTTTTCATAATTGCTATAAACTAAATAAGCCGGTGTGTATGTATCGGATCCTGGTATTATATCTTTATCAGGAGTAATAATTGCTGATATTAAATTGTCATCTATACTTAATTTATCTGATTTTTCAATATATTTTTTAAAAAATTTAACTTTATTTTTATTTTTAATCTTTCTAGCCGATGAATTTAGATATTTTTTTGGAATATCATTTTTTAATTTAATTCTTGTATAACAAGGTGTGTTCTTTTTCCATCCAATTTTATTTAGATAATTTGCAGCTGAGGCAAATGAGTCTTCAACATTTTTTAACTCTATAGTTTTGTTTTTATTATAATCAATAGCATAATTCTCAATAGTTCTAGGCATAAATTGAAAATTCCCAAAAGCTCCAGCCCAAGAACCAAATAATATATCTTTTTTAATAATATCTTTATCTATAAGTTTTAATAAAATTAGTAATTCACTGGTAAAAAATTCACTTCGTCTTTTATCAAAACTTAAAGTAGCTAATGAAGAAATAATATCCATTTTACCTAAATATTTTCCAAAATTAGTTTCTATACCCATAAGAGCTAATAATAATTCTTTTTCAACTAAGAAATTATTATCTATCTTATCTATAATTAATTTTTCTTTTTTATATAAGGCTAAACCTTTTTTTACCTTTTTAGAACTTGTTCTTTTTTTTATGTAGGTAAATGTATCCTCATAAAATTCTGGTTGATATCTGTCATATTCAATAACTTTAGGTAGATATCTAGCACCAGACATAACGTCATCTACTATATTCTTTGAAATACCAGAACTAATTGCTTCCTTTTTAAAATCATCCATCCATAAGTTAAATTCAACAGTATTTGCTAATAAGGAAGAAAATGAGAAAAATATTAAAAATATAAAATAATTAATAGTTATTAAGTATTTAAGCATTTTTTTGAATATCATAAATGAGGAATATTAACTAGTATTTGAAATAACTTATATGATTATTGTTATTTAACTGCTTTGATAGTAATAAAGATAGTCAATTTAATTCAGGGAGAGGTGGCTGAGCGGTTGAAAGCACTAGTCTTGAAAACTAGCAACGGGGCAACTCGTTCGTGGGTTCGAATCCCACCCTCTCCGCCATTAAACTGAATAATTTTTAAATAATTCTGAAATTTCATTTTTATCAATATTTTTTTTTACAATTCCGTGAAGATAATAATCTAAGATAACATTGTCTTCAAAATCTAAAAATTTGTCTAACTCGTTAAGTTGTATTTGGTCAAATTTATCAATATATTTTTTTACAAATTTACTTAATAAAATATCCATTTCCTTTGTTCCTCTATAGGTTGATCTATATATTAACCTTTTCTTAAATATTTCTAATTCATTCATAAGAAGAATATATTATACATGAATTAATGAATTTAATAAAAAAAGATATTATTTTTAGCGATGTGAGCAAATTAAAAGGTGTTGGGAAGCAGTTATCAAAATATTTGAAAAACAGAAAAATAGAGAAAGTAAAAGATATTTTGTTAAATCTTCCTTATTCAGAGACGGATAGATCAACAATAGTCGCTTTAAAAAAATTAGAAATAGGAAAAATTCAAACAATACGCGTCCTAGTTAAAAAATTAAACTTTCCTAGGATAAGAAATTTACCTAATAAAATTATCTGTGAAGATGAAACTGGAAAAATTGAGATTATATACTTCAATAGTAGAGAGGGTTATTTAAGAAAAATTTTTCCTATAAATGAATGGATACTAATAAGTGGCAAAATTAGTTATTTTAATAAAAAATATCAAATTACAAATCCTGACTACGTGACAACTTTAGATAAAGAAAAATATGTAAAAAAAATTATTCCAAAATACACTTTAACAAAAGGAATAAATGAAAAGAAATATCGACTTATTTCAGAACAAGTTATTGAAAACCTGCCTGATATCAAAGAATGGTATGAAGATGATTTTCTTAAAAAAAATAATTTTCTAAATTGGAAAGAAAATATCATAGCTCTACATAAAACCAAAGATGGTCAAAATAGTCTATCAAAGTCATATAAAAGACTCGCCTTTGATGAAATATATGCAAATTTTTTAGTGTTGTCTGAAAATCGAAGGAAAATTAAAAAAAAGAAAGAAAATAAATCTTTTAAGTCAGTTATATCTAATATGATATTAAAAAGTCTGCCTTTCGAACTCACTAAAAGTCAAAAAAATGTTTTAAACGAAATTAACCTAGATTTAAAATCTGACACTAGAATGTTTAGAGTGGTTCAAGGTGATGTTGGTTCGGGAAAAACAATTGTCTCATTACTTTCAATTGCAAATGTTATAGAAAGTAAATATCAGTGTGCTTTAATGGCGCCAACAGAAATTTTAGCAAAACAACATTTCGATCTGACTAAAAAAATTTTTTTTAATACAAAAATAAAGATAGAATTTTTAACAGGTAAAACAGATTTGAAAAAAAAAGGGGAAATAATAAAAGATCTCAAGAATGGTAACATTGATATTATTATTGGAACTCACTCACTATTTCAAAAGAAAATTGATTTTAAAAATTTAGGTTTAGCTATAATTGATGAACAACATAAATTTGGTGTTAAACAAAGATCTGAACTAGCAAAAAAAGGAGGAAACTCATGTGATGTTCTTTTAATGTCTGCCACCCCAATCCCTAGAACTATGATGATGTCGTTGTATGGGGATATGGATATTTCTAAAATACTGGAAAAACCATCTAAAAGAAAAAAGATAATAACTTTAAGTAAGCCAGAAAAAAAGATTGATGAGCTGTGGTCTTTTATAAACAAACATTTAAATTTAGATAATCAAGTATTTTGGGTTTGTCCTTTGATAAAAGAATCTTCTTTTTTAGATTATTCTTCAGCTAAAAAAAAATTTGATATAATTAATAAAAAATTTCCTAATAAAGTTGGGTTGATTCATGGAGCTCTTGATAAAGCTGAAAAAGAAAAAGTTCTGAAAAAATTTTTAAAAAAGGAAATTTCTATTTTAGTTTCTACAACCGTTATAGAAGTTGGTATCGATTTTCCTAACGCTAATCTAATTATAATTGAGAATGCTAATAAATTTGGACTAGCACAATTACATCAGCTTAGAGGAAGAGTTGGTAGAGGTGAAAAACAAGGAATATGTATTTTATTATTTAAAGATGGATTAAGCAAAAATGCAATAAAAAGAATTAAAACTTTAAAAAAATCTGATGATGGATTTTATATTGCAGAAGAAGATATGCGATTAAGAGGTTTTGGAGATATTATTGGCTATCAACAAAGTGGTATTAAAAACTTTAAATTTGCGAACCCTGTTATTCACGAAGATCTATTCTTGCTTGCTGAAAGGTATATTAAAAAAAATAGTATTGATGTAAATGAAAGTAAATATACATTTTTATTAAAATTATTTGATAAAGCTGAAATAATTAACCAAAATATTGATTAATTTAAATTTGAAGTCCCTGCAGAAACAATAAATTTTGAAGCTTGCTCAAATGAGACATCTAAGTAAATTAACTCTTTTTTTGGAACCATCAGTAAAAAACCACTAGTAGGATTAGGCGTAGTTGGAAGAAAAACGTTTATTAATTCTTCATTAACTTTAGAAGATATAATTCCTTCATTTTCTTTTGTTGCAAATCCTACTGCCCATATACCTTTTCTAGGATATTCTATAAGGACTACACTGCTTTTATTTTTTTGATTATTTGTAAAACTTTCAGTCATTTGACCGATTGCAGAATATATTGTTCTTAATATGGGAATTTTTTTTAAAATATTATTAAATAATTCAAAAAATTTTTTTCCTAAAAAAGATAATGATATCCATCCAATTAAAGTAATTAAAATTAAGGCTATAAGTATTTCTAAACCAGGTATATCAAAAGGCAAATAATTATTTGGATTAATCTCTTTTGGAATTAAATTTGTAGATAATTTAATAATAAACAAAGTTAAATATAAAGTTATTCCTATGGGTATTAATACAACAACTCCAGCAATAAAATTATTTCTAAGCCTAGTAAAAATAGATTTTTTAATAGTGTTTTTAGCCATTATCTTATTAAGTATGTTGAAAAAACAATAAATAATATCACTAAGATAAAAATTGCAATTAATAATTTATTATTTAAAATCATGAATCTCAATTATGTATAACATAAATAGAAGAAAATTTCTTGGCTTATTTGGATGTAGCTGCTGCTCATTAATACTTCCGTCTTGCTCAACGGTACCTATTACAGAAAGAAGACAACTCTCTATAATTCCTGAATCTAAGATTAATAAACAGGCCGCAGCTGCATATGAGCAGTTTAGAAATAAAGCAAAAATTATTAATAAAGGATCTCAATTAAAGGAAGTAATAGAGATAGGTAAAAGAATTGAAGTTGCTGTTAGTGCTTTTTTTAAAAATAAAAATGAAAAAGATCCAACAAAAAATTTTGAGTGGGATTATATTTTAGTTGAAAATGATAAAGTAGTTAATGCTTGGTGTATGCCTGGTGGTAAAATTGCTGTATATACTGGCTTATTAAAAGTAACAAAAAATACTAATGCTTTGTCAATAGTTATGGGTCATGAGATCGCTCATGCTGTTGCAAAACACTCCTTAGAAAGAGCAAGTCAAGCTATGACTATAAATTTAGGAACTACTGTAGCAGATATTTTTTTGGGTGGAGCAATTAATAGAACACGTAATACAATTGGTCAAAACACTGGTATGGATATATTTCGTATAGGAATATTTAATCCTTTTGGAAGAAAACAAGAAACTGAAGCTGATTATTTAGGATTAATATTTTCTTCATTGGCAGGTTATGATATTAGAGAGTCAGTAAAACTTTGGCAAAGAATGGCTGAGAAAAATAAAGGAAAAGAACCGCCAGTTTTTTTAAGCACACACCCATCAAGCAAAAAAAGGATTGAAAACTTAAAAAACTGGATAAATGAGATAATCATTAAATACCCTCCAATAAAAGTTTAGGTAAATTATTGGTGAGCCCTGATGGACTCGAACCATCGACACCCTCCTTAAAAGGGAGGTGCTCTACCAACTGAGCTAAGGGCCCTTAAAGAAATTATCTTTTATAGATATATATCAAAAATTTCAAATAATTATTAATTAAAATAATTGATATATTTTTCGTAAAAAGTAGTAAAAGTGCCATTCTTTATATTTTTTCTAATTTCACTCATAAATTCTTGATAAAAATTGATATTATGTAGTGAAATCAGCATTGAAGCCATCATCTCATTAGATTTGATTAAATGATTCAAATAGCTCTTAGAGTATTGATTTAATCCCCTTATTTTACAACTTGAGTCTAGCGGAGATGTATCTTTTCTATATTTAGAATTTTTAATATTTAATTTTCCTTCCCATGTAAAAGCTAATCCAGTTCTACCAGATCTGGTTGGTAAAACACAGTCGAACATATCAATGCCATAATAAACAGCTCCTAAAATATCTGACGGTGTTCCTACACCCATTAAATATCTCGGTTTATTTTTTGGCAATAAGTGAGCTGTTTCGTTTAAAATTTTAAACATTTCTGATTGCTTTTCTCCTACAGCAAGACCGCCCATTGCATAGCCATTGAACCCTATTTCGATTAATTTACTAATGCTTTCTTCACGTAAATCTTTGTGAAGACCACCTTGAGCAATTCCAAATAAAGCTTTTGATTTGTCTTGACCAAATTCAATTTTACAACGTTCTGCCCAATGAGTAGATACATCTATTGATTTTGATAAAATTTTTTTATCATTAGTCAATTTTGGACATTCGTCCAAAGCCATAATTATATCTGAATTTATAATTTTTTGAACTTGAATACTTTTTTCTGGACTTAAAATAATTTTTTTACCGTCAATATGAGATTTAAAAATTGCTCCTAAACTTTTATCTATCTTATTTAAATTTGACAATGACATAATTTGATAGCCACCTGAGTCTGTAAGAATTGGTTTATTCCAATTCATAAATCTGTGTAGACCGTTAAATTTATCTAATATTTCTATTCCAGGCCGCAATAACAAATGATAAGTATTTCCTAAAATAATTTGAGTACCAGTCTCTAAAATATCATCTGTATAAACACCTTTTACAGTTCCTTGTGTTCCAACAGGCATAAACACAGGTGTATCAATTTTTCCTTTTGGCGTAGATATTCTTCCTAATCTAGCATTATCATCTTGAGCTATTAACTCAAAAGAGAATTCATCTTTTTTCATTTAACTTATTTTGATCTAAGAGAAATAATTTTGTCAGGATCTCGAACAGAGCCGCTATTAGGATCGCCTTTTTTTATCATATCAACAAATTCCATCCCTTTAGTTACTTTTCCAAAGGCAGAGTATTGTCTATCTAAATGAGGAGCAGAATCAAAACATATAAAAAATTGACTATTAGCACTATTAGGATCTGTAGATCTTGCAGCAGATAAAGTTCCCCTTGTATGAGCAACATCAGAAAATTCTGCTTTTAAATCTGGTAATTCTGAACCGCCTGTTCCTGCTAAATCTAGATTAAAATCAGGGCCACTGGTATTTCCAAATTTTACATCTCCTGTTTGAGCCATAAATCCTTCGATAACACGATGAAAAACTACATTATCATATCTACCTTCATCAGAAAACTTTTTGAATCTTTCTGCATGATTTGGAGCTTTTTCAGGATAAAGCGTTATTTCTACGTCACCATGTTTTAATTTTAAAATCATTATATTTTCTTTAGCAATTAGATGTATATCTAATAAACTAAAAAACAGTATAAATAAATAGATAAATTTGTTCATTAAAATTTATTTTTAAGCATTTTTACTGTTGACTTAGTAACGAACTTATTAATATTTCCATCTAATTTAGTAATTTCTTTTACAAATTTTGATGAAATTATTTGATTTTCAATATCAGACATTAAGAACATTGTTTCAATACTAGAATCAAGTTTCTTGTTCATGCCTGCTAATTGAAATTCATATTCAAAATCTGAAACAGCTCTTAAACCTCTTATTATAGTTGTAGCTTTATATTGTTTACATAAATCAATTGTTAAAGTATCAAATGACACAACTAGAATCTTTTTTTTATTTAATCTTAAATCTCTAAATAAAGAATTTTTAATTATTGATAGTCTTTCCTGTATAGAAAAATAATAATTTTTATTAACATTATCAGTTGATGCAATAATTACTCTATCAAAAATTTTTAATGACTTTTTAATTACATCAATATGTCCAAAAGTAATTGGATCAAAGGTTCCTGGATAAATTGCCGTCTTCATAATTATTGAATATTATCCTCTATTTTGATAACTGAGACAACTTTTTCATTTCCAGATAATTTTTTTATTCTAACACCTTGGGTATTTCTGCCAGCAATTCTTATTTCTTTAACTGCACATCTCATAATGCTTCCTTTACCAGTAGATAATAAAATTTCATCAGAATCACCTACAACTAAAGATGCTGCTATATTTCCATTTCTAGGAGAATTAATTATGCCAATTATACCTTTTCCCCCTCTATTTGTGACTCTATAATCTGAACAAGAAGATCTTTTTCCATAACCGTTCTCTGATACAGATAAAATATATCTATCGATAGCATTTTTTATTTTCTTATCCTTATTAATTGTTTTAGTGCTGATGTTAGTATTATCTAAAATCGAAAGAGAGATTACTTTATCTTTATCATTTAATTTAATACCTTTTATTCCTTTGGAAGATCTCCCTTTAAATAATCTCAATTTTTTTGATTTAAATCTTATACATTTCCCAAATTGAGTGCTTAATAATATATCTTGATCCTCCTTACATATTTTAACACCAATTATTCTATCATCTTGGTCTAATTTCATGGCGATTTTTCCATTATTATTTATATTAACAAAATCTTCCAAAGTATTTTTTCTTACATTTCCTTTCGACGTAGCAAAAATAACCATTAGGTTTTTCCACTCAGCCTCGTCTTCAGGTAAAGGCATAATAGAACTGATTGAATGATGACTTTTTAGAGGTAATAGATTAAATATAGATTTTCCTTTAGAAGCGGCAGTGCCCTCTGGTATTTTGTGAGCTTTAATCTTGTAGGCTAATCCTTGCGTAGAAAAAAATAAAACCGGGGTATGAGTGTTAGCAGTAAATATTTGAACTACAAAATCTTCTTCTCTTGTAGATATACCAGTCTTTCCCTTCCCCCCTCTTTTTTGAGCTTTAAGAGAGCTTAATGGACTTCTCTTTATATAACCTTGATTTGTAATACTAATAACCACTGACTCTTTTTGAATTGTTTCCTCTATATTATAATTTAAAACTGCATCAATAATTTTAGTTCGTCTTGCACAACTAAATTTTTCTTTAATATTCTCTAACTCATTCACTATCAACTTATTGAGTTCCTTTTTAGAATTTATTATTTTGTTATATTCAATAATTAAATCTGATAATTTATTTATCTCACTTTCTATCTCCCCTATTCCATATGCTGTTAGTTTCTGAAGTCTTAGTTCAAGAATAGCATTAACTTGTTCTTTGGATAATTGGTAACTTGAAATATTTTTTTTCTTTTCGATTAAAGAAATTAATTTAATACTTTTTCGAATTTTCCATTTCTTAAATAGGAGACTTTTTTTAGCTGTTTCAGTATCTTTAGAATTTTTTATTATCTTAATTGTCTCATCTATATTTTCTACTGCAGTAGCCAAACCAATTAAAATATGAGCTTTCTCTTCAGCTTTTTTTAAATCAAATTTAATTCTTTTGAGAACTGTATCTTCTCTAAATTTTAAAAATTCAGAAATAAATTCTTTTAGATTAAGAATTTTTGGCTTCTTGTTTACAATAGCGAGTGTATTAAATCCAAAAGAACTTTCAATATTTGTTAATTTATATAATTGTCTTCTGACCGTTTCTGGTTCAACTGCTTTTCTAAGTTCTATAACTACTCTTATACCTTCTCTGTTAGACTCATCTCTTATATCTCTTATTCCTTCTATCTTTTTATCTCTAGCTAATTGTGCAATTTTTTCAATCAAAGTAGATTTATTAACCTGGTATGGAATAGATTTAATGATCAAGCATTCTCTACCACCTTTTTTTTCCTCTAAGTCTATTTCTCCTCTAATTTTGAAAGATCCTCTTCCTTTATTGTATCCTTGTTTTAAAATATCTTTTCCTATAATTATCCCTCCAGTCGGAAAATCCGGACCTGGAACATGTTTCATCAGTTGAGCAATAGTGATGTCTTTATTCTGAATATAAGCAATGGTTCCATTTATAATCTCTCCTAAGTTATGAGGAGGAATGCTTGTCGCCATTCCTACTGCTATACCGCCAGCGCCATTAACTAATATATTAGGATATTGAGATGGAAGTACTTCAGGTTCTTTTTCCGTTTCATCGTAATTATTTCTAAAAATTACAGTATTTTTTTCCAAATCTTCAGTTAAATATTGAGCAATTTTTGCAAGTTTTGTTTCTGTATATCTCATAGCAGCTGGTGGATCGCCATCTATTGAACCAAAATTCCCTTGACCTGAGATTAAAGGAAGACTCATAGAAAAATCTTGAACTAATCTAACTAAAGCATCATAAACTGATTGATCTCCATGTGGATGATACTTACCAATTACATCTCCAACTATTCTTGCAGATTTTCTAAATGGTTTTGACCAATCGTAACCACCTTTATGCATTGCATATATAATTCTTCTGTGAACAGGTTTTAAACCATCTCTAACGTCTGGAAGTGCTCTGCTTATTATTACGCTCATAGCATAAGATAAGTAAGACGAACTCATTTCATCTTGTACAAAAATAGGTTTAAAAGATTTATTCTTCTCTATGATATGTTTTTCCATTAAATTTAGAACGGAATTTCATCATCTAAATCAGGACTGTCTTGATTTAAATTCTCATTTGGTAAAGAACTTTTGTTTTCACTCACTAAATTTTGGCTTTCGTTTTTGCTATTTTTGCTATCCAGCATAGTCAAACTAGAGTTATAGCCTTGTAAAACTACTTCGGTAGAATATTTGTCTTGGCCAGAAGACTCGTCTTTCCATTTTCTGGTGCTCAATTGACCTTCGACATAAATATTTGCTCCTTTTTTAAGATATTGTTGAACAACATTGACTAAACCCTCGTTAAATATAACAATCCTGTGCCATTCAGTTTTTTCTTTACGCTCTCCACTAGATTTATCTTTCCATGATTGACTTGTTGCTATGCTTAATCTGGCTACATTTTTACCATTAACCATTTGCTTAATATCAGGGTCTGCGCCTAAACGACCTATTAATTGTACTTTATTTAAACTACCCGCCATTATAATTTTGACTATATTTGTGATTTTATTTATTAAAAGTTTAATATTTATATCATAATTGATTAATAAATATAAGATCATTATTATTTTATGAAAAAAATATGTTGAAAAAAATCGTTATAAAAGGGGCTAAAGAGCACAATCTAAAAAATGTTTCTCTTGAAATTCCAAAAGAGAAATTAGTGGTCATTACGGGCTTGTCTGGCTCCGGAAAATCATCTTTGGCATTTGACACAATTTACGCGGAAGGACAAAGACGTTATGTAGAAAGTCTGTCTTCTTATGCTAGGCAATTTTTAGATAAGATGAAAAAGCCAAAAGTTGATTTAATTGAAGGATTGAGTCCTGCAATTTCAATTGAGCAAAAAAATACCTCAAGAAACCCAAGATCTACGGTGGCTACAGTTACAGAAATATATGATTATATGCGTGTGTTATTTGCAAGAGTTGGAACTCCCTACTCTCCTTTTACAGGCAAACCAATTGTTTCTCAGCCAATAAGTGAAATGGTTGATAAAATTAAAAAACTACCTAAAAATAGCACTATATATCTGTTAGCACCAGTAGTTAGAGGTAGAAAAGGTGAATACAAAAAAGAAATCTTAAACTATAAAAAAAGAGGATTCTCCAAACTTAAAGTTGATGGAAATTATCTAAGTATTGATGATTTTCCTAATTTAAATAAAAAAATCAAACATGATATTTCTGTAGTTGTAGATAGAATTATTTTAAATTCAAATTTAGGAAATAGACTAGCAGACAGCGTGGAAACAGCAGTAAATTTATCAAATGGACTGTTAATTGTCGAGTATGAGAATGAAACATTGCCTAAAAAATTTAGAAAACTTGAAAGTATAACTTTTTCATCTAAGTTTTCTTGTCCTGAAAGTGGTTTTACCATAGAAGAAATTGAGCCAAGATTGTTTTCTTTTAATTCGCCCTTTGGAGCATGTGAAGAGTGTGAAGGTATTGGACATAATTTAAATGTAGATCCAAATTTAGTTATACCCGACCCTAAAAAAAGTTTACAAGATGGAGCTATAGAGCCATGGGCAAAATCAACTTCTATGTATTATGCTCAAACATTGTCTTCTTTGGCTAAACACTATAAATTTTCTCTCTCAGATCAATGGAAAAAAATACCTAAAAAAATCCAAGATATAGTTTTATATGGTTCTGATGAGGAAGAGATAAAATTTTCTTATGACGATGGTTATGAGTCTTATAATACAAAAAAAGCATTTGAAGGTGTGGTCAATAATCTAGAAAGACGTTATCTAGAAACAGACAGCGAATGGAAAAGAGAAGAAATTTCTCAATACCAAAGTGAGTCTAATTGTGAAAAATGTAAAGGTATGAGATTAAAAGATGAAGCTCTTTGTATTAAAATTAACTCACTTAATATTAGTGAAATTACTAACAAATCAATAGATGATGCACAAACATGGTTTGCTAACCTAATAAATGTACTAACTGAAAGAGAAAATAAGATTGCACAACACATTTTAAAAGAAATTAATGAAAGGTTAAATTTTTTACTTAATGTAGGATTGAACTATTTAACTTTATCTCGTGAGTCGGGAACTCTATCTGGAGGTGAAGCTCAACGAATAAGACTGGCTTCACAGATTGGTTCAGGACTAACTGGAGTTTTATATGTTTTAGACGAACCTTCAATTGGTCTACATCAAAGAGATAACAAAAAATTAATAAAAGCTTTGAAAAAATTAAGAGATTTAGGAAACACTGTTATTGTTGTCGAGCATGATATAGAAACTATGGAGAGTTCAGACCATATAATTGATATAGGTCCCGAGGCAGGATTAAATGGAGGACAGATTGTAGCTGAAGGAAATGTTAACCAAATTATTGAAAATAAAAAAAGTATTACAGGAGATTATCTTTCAGGTAAAAAATTTATTTCAATTCCAAGAAAACGAAGAACTGCAAAAAATGGAAGATTTATAGAAATTAGCGGAGCGAGTGGAAATAATTTAAAAAAAGTTAATTTAAAAATACCTGTTGGTACTTTTACTTGTGTTACTGGAGTTTCTGGAAGTGGAAAATCTACTTTAATACTACAAACATTATATAACGCTTTTAATTTAATGCTTAATAAAAATAAAAGTAGAAAAGTTCCTAAAGCTTTTACAGGTTTCAAAGGAACTGAATTAATTGACAAAATAATTGATATCGACCAATCTCCAATCGGCAGAACGCCAAGATCAAATCCAGCCACCTATACAGGAGCTTTTGGGCCAATCAGAGAATGGTTTGCAGCTTTACCAGAGTCAAAAGCTAGAGGATATAAGGTAGGGAGATACTCTTTTAATGTTAAGGGTGGTAGATGCGAAACATGCGAAGGTGATGGAGTAATTACCTATGAAATGCACTTTTTACCAGATGTATTTATTCCTTGTGATACTTGTAAAGGGGCTAGATACAATAGAGAAACTCTAGAAATTCGTTTTAGAAATAAAAATATAGCTGATGTCTTAGATATGACAGTTGATGAAGGATGTGTTTTTTTTGAAAACATTCAAAATATAAAATCTAAGTTAATAACTCTCAAACATGTAGGTTTGGGTTACATGAAAATAGGTCAGCAGGCTACAACCCTATCAGGAGGAGAAGCACAAAGAATTAAATTAGCAAAAGAGTTATCAAAAAGACCAACTGGAAGGACATTATATATTCTAGATGAACCAACAACAGGTTTACACTCACATGATATTAAAAAATTATTAGAAATTCTGCAGGCTTTTGCAAATACTGGAAATACAGTCGTAGTTATAGAGCATAATTTAGATGTTATAAAAACAGCAGATCATATAATCGATATGGGCCCCGAAGGTGGAATAAATGGAGGAAGGATTATTGCTGAAGGAACGCCTGAAAAGGTGTCTCAGATGGAAAAAAGTTATACTGGGAGATTTATAAGAGAATTGTTAGGTAATTCTAACATGAAAAAAACTGCTTAAATAATTAAATTATGATATAAAGAATCATGGTTAGCATTCTACAATCTTTATCAAGAACAGTTCATTACTCTTTAGCAATCGCTTTAATCCTTTTTTTAGGATTACATTTTGGTGGTGATGGTTTTGCTTTCGACCGAAATTTCTTTAGTTGGTTATTTAGATATTTGCACGTTTTAAGTGGAATAATGTGGATTGGGTTATTATGGTATTTTAATTTTGTTCAAATCCCATCAATGCCTAACATTCCAGATGAGCAAAAGCCTGCAATTGGCAAGGTGATTGCTCCTAAAGCTTTATTTTGGTTTAGATGGGCTGCTTTGGTAACAATAGTTTCAGGTTTAATAGTTGCTTACCTCCAAGGTTATGTTCATCAAGCAATGATTTTAGGAATTGGCGCTTCCGATCCTAAAAGTACAGCGATTGGGATAGGAATGTGGCTAGGTATAATTATGGCTTACAATGTATGGTTTGTTATTTGGCCAAATCAAAAGAAAGCTTTAGGGATTCTAGAATGTTCAGCTGAAGAAAAAGCAAAATCAGCTAAAACTGCAATGTTGTTCTCTAGAACAAACACGCTACTTTCTTTTCCAATGCTTCTTACAATGGTTGCTGCTCAAAACCTTTATTAATTAAGGAACAATTTTTTCTTCTTTTTTTTCCAGAGTTTTGTAACTGACTTTAAAGAACTTTAAAACTGGAGCAGCTACAAAAATTGATGAATAAGTTCCAATTAAAACTCCAAGTATCATAGCAAAAGAAAAACCTCTTAAAATTTCTCCTCCTAAAATATAAATTGACAATAAAGCTAATAAAGTAGTGATCGAAGTTATGATTGTTCTAGATAAAGTTTCATTAATAGAAAGATTAGCTGTTTCACTAATATTTAATCTTGTATATTTATTTAGATTCTCTCTAATACGATCATATATAACAACAGTATCATTCATTGAATACCCTACAATTGTTAAAACTGCTGCAATAATTGAAAGATTAATTTCTAAAGATAAAACTGAAAATATTCCTAAAGTAATTATTACATCATGAAATAAAGCGACTATTGATCCAACACTGAACTGCCATTCAAATCTTATCCAAATATAAAATAGCATAGCTATTAAAGATAATGAAATAGCAATTATTCCTGACTGTAATAGCTCAGAGCTTACTTTAGGCCCAACGTTTTCGACTCTTCTAAAATTTATTTCTGCATTTAAATTATTAATTAAAGTTTTTTTGATTTCAGGTACGAGTTGACTATTATTTTCCATTTTTTGCTCAACCTTAATTAAAAAATCACCCTTCTTCCCAAATTCCTTTACATTAACATCACCTAAATTAATAGAATTTAAAGATGATCTTATTTCAGATATATTGATATTTTTACTATCTGCTCTTAATTCTATCAATGTTCCGCCTTTAAAATCAATTCCATAATTAAGACCTTTAAATAAAATAAATAAAACACTCATTATAAAAATAAAAAATGATAAAATATTTGCTGATTTGAATTTTGAAGAAAAATTTATGTTTTTATACATTATAAATTTACCTTACCTTCTTTTTTATTTAAAACAATTATGGAAGTTAAATGTCTAGCTAAAAAATATGCTGAGTATAAAGTTGTTATTATTCCTATACCAAGAGTAATTGCGAATCCTTTAACTGGTCCAGATCCGAAAGCAAAGAGGATAACTGCTGCTATTAGAGTAGTGATATTAGCATCAAGAACTGTAATTTTTGCTTTAGAGTATCCAATCTCAAATGCATGTATGATAGACTTTTCTGTTTTTAATTCCTCTTTAATTCTTTCAAATATTAATACGTTGGCATCTACCGCCATGCCTACAGTTAAAATTATTCCTGCTATACCTGGTAATGTTAAAGTTGCTTCTAGAATAGTCAAAACTCCAATAAGCATAATTAAATTTGCAATTAGAGCTAAATTAGCTATTAGCCCAAATATTTTATATTTATAAATCATGAAAAGAATAACTAAAACAAAACCAACTATTAATGATGTTATTCCTGATTTTATTGAATCTTCACCCAAGTCAGGTCCTACGGTTCTTTCTTCAACAACAGTCAATGGAGTTGGTAATGCTCCTGATCGTAATAATAAAGCTAGGTCAGTTGCTTCTTGAAATGAAAAATTTCCAGAAATAATTCCACTGCCTGAGATTATAGCTTCATTTATAGAAGGTGCGCTTATGATTTTTCCATCTAAAATTATAGCTAATCTTTTTCCCACATTGTCAGTAGTTGCTCTCCCAAATTTTTGAGCACCCAATCTATCTAAAGTAAAAGATACAGTCGGTCGATTTGATTGATTATTGAAATTAGGTTGAGCATCAATTAAATTTTCACCACTCATAACAATCCTTTTACTAACATTAAGCTCTTCTCCAATTTCTGACACCAATTTATCAACTCCAAATTCTTCATTTACTTCAACTAGCCTAAAATTTAATTGTGCTGTTTTTCCTAAAAGATTTTTAATTCTTTCAGGATCTTTTAAACCTGGCAATTCAACTAAAATTCTTTTCTCACCTCTTTGTAAAATTGTTGGTTCTTTGGTTCCAACATCATCTATTCTACGTCTAACAATTTCTATTGATTGCTTTAAAGCTGAATTATTTATTGTTAATAGACCATACTTTGAAAATAAAACTTGCACTCTACTTTTGTCTACTTCTTCTAAATCTAGTTCAAAAGAATTATAATTATCAATATAAGGATTTAAAAAATTATCTTTTTTTGAAAAAAAAAATAGTTTGAATTTTTCAATATCATTAACAGAAAAACTCAAACTTTTTTCATTAATTTTAAAATTAGAGTAATTTAAGTTATTGTCTTTTAGTAATTTTTTTAAAGGAATTACTTTTGATTGAATCTTTTCCTTAATTAAAGGATCCGAATTTATTTCTAAAAGAAGGTAAGATCCACCTTGTAAATCTAGGCCTAAATTAACTTTTTTATCAATTAATGGGTCTTGTTGGCTTTGAAAATTTAAAATCGAAAAAAAAGATATTAATAAAAATACAAGATAAATTAAAAAAATATTTATTTTAGAAAAATTTAACACGAAAAAGAATTATTTTTTAACTTCTTCTTTTTTAAGTAAACTCGTTATTGTTGATCTTATAATTTGAACTTTTGTATTTTCTCCAATATTCACTTCAATACGATCGTCTTCCATAACTCTATCAATAGTCCCTATAATTCCACCAGAAGTTATTACCTCATCACCTCTTTTTAAAGACTCAACCATAGCTTTGTGATCTTTGACTCTTTTTTGTTGTGGTCTGATCAAAAAAAAGTAAAAAATTACAAATATTAAAATTAATGGTATGAATTGTGCTAATCCTTGGCCGTTCATTAAAAGATAATTATAATAAAAGAGTTAGTTAAACAAGAGAATAATAATCAAATTTTATCTAAATTATTCATATATTTTTTTAAAATAGTTGGAATGCTAATTGAGCCATCTTCATTTTGATTATTTTCTAATAAAGCTATCATTAATCTTCCTACAGCTAAACCAGAACCATTCAAAGTTCCAACATATTCAGTTCCACTAGATGTTTTATATTTTGCACCCATTCTTCTACCTTGAAAAGATCCGCATGATGAGCAGCTTGAAATCTCTCTATATTTTTTTTCTGAAGGTATCCAGACCTCAATATCAAAAGTTTTTTCAGCGCTAAAACCCATATCTCCAGTTGACAGAAGTACTATTTGATAAGGGATTTCTAATTTTTTTAAAATTTCTTCAGCACAATTTAACATGCGATCTAATTCATCGATGCAATTTTTTGGTTCAACTATACTAACAAGTTCAACCTTATAGAATTGATGTTGCCTCATCATCCCCTTGGTGTCTTTTCCGTAACTGCCCGCTTCTCTTCTAAAACATGGAGTAGCAGCTACAAATCGTTGAGGAAGATCGTTGGCATTTAAATTAGACTTTCTAACTAAATTAGTAAGCACAACTTCAGCAGTAGGTATTAAAAATTTTCTCTCTTTAGATTTATCAAATTTTATTTCAAATTGATCTTCCTCAAATTTTGGCAGTTGGCCGGTACCAAACATTACATCTTCATTGACAATTAAAGGTGGTGAAATTTCTGTATATTTAAACTCATTTGTGTGGGTGTCTAACATAAAATTAATTAGAGCTCTTTCCAACATTGCAAATTTATCTCTAAGAACAACAAATCTTGATCCTGATAGTTTAATCGATGTTTCAAAATCAATGCCATTGTTTTTTAATCCAAGATCAACGTGTGATTTTGTCTTAAAATTAAAATCTTTTATTTTTTTAACCTTTTTAATTAACTTATTTTCTTTTTCATCTTTGCCAACTGGAACATCTTTGTTTGCAATATTAGGAAGATTAAAGAGAATTTGATCTATTTTTTGTTGAGTTTCTTTTTGTTCTAATAATATTTTATCAATTTGATCTGAAATTTTTTTTGATTTTTCAAAATTTAATTTTTCTTTTGATTTAGATAATTGTTTTTTTTCTTGTTCTAATAATTCTTTTTTATTAATTAATTCTCTATTTTCTTGGTCTGCTTTATTAAATTCCTCTGTGTTAAAATCTAAATTTCTATCTTTAAATTTTTCCTTAAAAATTTCTAAATTTTTTCTTAAGTCTTTGAGATTATGCATCTTCTACTTTTTTATCTTTTTTTTCAGTAAACTTCACTGTTAATATAGATAGTTCATAAAGCAATAATAAAGGTATAGCTAGACCAATCTGTGTAATTGGATCTGGAGGTGTTAATATAGCCGCGACGGTAAAAATAATAACTATTACATATCTTCTAGTTTTTTTTAAATAATTGGAATTTACTATGCCTATTTTTGCTAGCAAATTTAAAAGTATTGGAAGTTGAAAGCTTATTCCGAATGCAAATATTAGTCTCATAATTAAAGATAGATATTCGTTTACTTTTGCTTCAAGTTGAATAGGCAAACTTGTATTTGTACCTATTGACTCAAAAGATAGGAAAAACTTAATAGCTAGTGGCATAATTAAGTAATAAACCAATAATCCACCAAGTAAAAAAAGAATAGGAGTAAATATTAAATATGGTAAGAGAGCTTTTTTCTCATTTTTATATAAACCTGGTGCAATAAATTTATAAATTTGAATTAATAATACTGGACTTCCTAAAAAAATCGCAGAAAAAAAAGCAATCTTTAAATATGCAATAAATGTTTCGTGCAAAGCCGTAAAAATAAGCCTTCTGGAATTTTGATCATCTTTTACGGCATTAGCGTAGGGTTCTACTAAAAAATTATAAATCTGTTCAGCAAAAATATACGAAATAATAAAAATAGCTAAAATAAATATTATTGATTTTAAAAGTCTTGATCTAAGTTCAACAAAATGACTAGTAAAAGAATTCGAATTAGTCATCTATTTTATCTTTTTTTTTTAAATCATTTTCTTTGAAAATATCTTTTTCAGAGTCAATTTCATTAGTCGCTGATGATATTTCTCTCTGTAAGCTGCTGAATGTATTTTTTAATTTTCCTATATATGAGCCTATTTTTTTTAAAGCAATAGGAAATTCTTTAGGGCCTAAAACTAGAATAGCAATTATAACAACAGCTAAAATCTCTAACCAACCAATTTGAGGCATTTTGATTATTTATTTTCGGAATCGGAGTTGTCTGAATTGTTCTTGTTTTCATCATTATTTAAAGAAGAGTCATCAGACATGCCTTTCTTAAAACTTTTAATTCCTTTGGCAACATCACCCATTAAGCTTGATATCTTGCCTCTTCCAAAGAGCAAAACTACGATCACAACTACTATAGCTATTTGCCAAAAACTAATTCCCATAATTAATAATTATATACAATAATTTTAATTAAATAAATATCTTTATTTATCTGTTTCAGGAGCTTTCTTAATTGCTTCTTCAATATCCTCGTAAATATTCTGTTTTTCATTTATTGATTGTTCTTTAAAAAATTTTCCAGTTCCAAAGATAGATTTGTCTATACTTGAAGTGTCAATTAAACCAGCAGAACCTAATTCATCAATGGTTGGTAAATCAGATAATTTTTGAATATTAAAGTGATTTAAAAAATTTTCAGTAGTCGCATATTGAATTGGCTTACCAGGTAAGTCTTTTCTACCCGCAGGTCTAACCCAGTCAAGTTCTAATAAAATTTCTAATGTATTTGTTGCAAATGATACTCCACGAATTTCTTCTATTTCAGACCTAGTAACTGGCTGATGATAAACAATGATAGCTAATGTTTCAATTGTAGCTTTAGACAATTTTCTTTGTGTAGACTTTTGAAGAGACATTAATTTTGATAAATCTTCAGCCGTTCTAAAAGACCACCTATTTCTTATACAAACTAAATTTATACCTCTATTTTTATAAGTATCTTTAATTTTTTCTAATATCTTTTTTATATCAGAAGTTGACTGAAGCCTTTTTTCAATAGTTTCTAAATCTAAAGGTTCAGAAGCTGAAAAAAGAATTGCTTCAACTTGACGTTCAATCTTTGAAACACCCGACGGAAAAGTAATTATATTAGTTCTATTTTTATTTTTATTTTTATTTTTCATTGATTAAACGCTTTTTTTATCATTATTTTTTCAAACATTTTTTTTTGTAAAATCTTAATTTTTCCTTCTTTTGTTAATTCTAAGCTAGCTGCAAATATTCCTGTTATACCTGTTCTTTTCATTTTTTCATTAAAATAAAGCTTTGGTATTAATTCATTAATATTTTTCCAATCGCTAAGTTGACTGAAATTATCTTTAATTTGTTTGATACCTTCTTCTGTTGTAAAAACGGGTAATTTAGGAATATTTATTGTTTGAAATGATTTTTGCATTTGAAAATTTGAATAAGTTTTTAACAATTCATAGAGAGAAACATCATAAATTGGAGTGTTTATGGATCTAATCCCACCTTTAATACCTCTAGTAAAAATATGTACACCTAATCTTTTTTTTTTTAACATTTGATCGGAAAGAATTCTAATTAATTCTAGTTTTTTTAATTGGAGTTTAAGTTTTTCTGCAACTTCCAAAGCCTTAAAATCATCGCTCTCATCCTCTGGTAATAATAATTTAGATTTTAAGTATGCTAACCAAGTAGCCATTAACAAGTGTTCAGATGCAGACTCTAAATTTAAATTTTCACTATTTTTGATAAAATCTAAAAATTGGTCTGCCAATTTAGTTATAGATATTTCTGCCAGGTCAACTTTTTGTGTTTTAGCTAAATCAAGCAAAACTTCAAGTGAGCCATTGTAATTTGGAATATTAATCGGTATCTGATTTAAACTTTTTGATTCCATTATTTAATTTTATCTCAAAAATTTATAAAATTCTGATGTTTTTTTTGTTGTAAATTTGTCTATAAATGGAACTTCTTTTAATAATTTGTAAGAATCTTTGTAATTACCGGCACAATATAAAACAATATTGCAACCTGCGATAAGTGATTTTTTTGCATTTGTTACTAAATCATGTTTTAAAGCTTTCATTGAAATATCGTCAGAAATCAAAATTCCTTTAAAGCCAATCTTTTTTCTAATGATTTGAGAAATTATTTTTTTGGAAAATGTTGCAACATTTTTTTTATCAATTGCAGAATACAAAATATGAGCTGTCATGGCAAATTGTGATGGATTTGCTTTGAAAGGAAAAAAATCAATTTCATTTAAATCTTTAGAATTTAACTTTACTTTAGGTGTTTCTAAATGGCTATCAAATGAAGCACATCCATGACCAGGTATGTGTTTGATTACTGTTCCTAATTTATTAGATTTGTATTGTTTAACACATATTTGACCTAATTTTTTAACAACTTGTGGATCATTTGAAAAACTTCTATTTCCAATTATTTTATGTGTTTTTTTTCTAACCACATCAAGTACAGGCACTGTATTAATATTTATGCCGATCTTTTTTAAGGTGATGGTTAAATTATTAATATAATTTTTATAAATAATTAAAGCAACTTTAGGATTATATTTATAAATATCGCCAAAAAATTTTTGAGAAAAATTATTATTAATAATTTTACTTAATCTTGATACTGTTTCACCTTCTTCATCAATCATTATAGGAAGTTTAGAATCATTACTTGATGTTCTAATTTTTTTTATCAATTTTACTACTTGTGATAAAGATTTTATATTTCTCTTAAAAAGAATTAACCCCCAAGGTTTTTCATTTTTTATCAACATTTTCTCTTTGATAGATAAGTTATAGCCCTTTATGCTTATTATGATTGCTTTTTTTTTCATTTAATTTTTAATAAATTCCAAAAATTTCTTTGTTCATTACTTTTTATTTCATCAGAAAATGAAGAATTAAATTCGATAACATTGTTAGTATCATTTTCCAAAAAAGGTAAATTTGAAGTCTTGCTTGATAAATTTTCTTGAATATTAGATCTTTTTAAATTGATATTTTTAATATTCTTATTTGAAGAATAATAATTATAAACGCTAAAAAAAAATAGCAAAATAAGAACTGCAAACAATAAATTAATGATTTTATACATTACATTTTATCTGGAAGAGAAACACCTAATATATTCATTCCTCTTTCCATGACTATAGCTACAAGAATAATGACTGCTAATGTTTCTATCTTTTTAATTTTTCCATCTTTTATAAATTTAAAACTTTGATTTTCATTTCCTTTACTCCAGTAAGAGTGAAATAAAGTTGCGAGCTCATATAGGTAATAAGGTATTTTATGTGGTTCATATTTAGAAGAGGCTGTTTCAATTATTTTTGGCCACTCAAATACTTTTCTTAAGATTGCAATTTCGTTTTCATTCAACAAAAATTTATTTGGATCTAAACTTATTTTATCATTTAAATTTTTGTTTAATGTTCTAAATAATGAGTTAATTCTTGCATAAGAATATTGA
This sequence comes from Pelagibacterales bacterium SAG-MED05, assembly GCA_014654415.1. Taxonomy (GTDB): domain Bacteria; phylum Pseudomonadota; class Alphaproteobacteria; order Pelagibacterales; family Pelagibacteraceae; genus Pelagilacustribacter. The sequence continues at coordinate 27,563 of JACWDC010000010.1, forward strand.
ACATAAAATACGGGATTGTCTTTGCTTTTTTCTAAAACTTTATCAAAATCAAAATCAAGTTCAACATCATTGCTTCTATTTAACATCATAAATCTTATAGAATCTTTATTCACCTCACTTAGTAAATCTTGAGCTGAAATAAAATCTCCAGCTCTTTTAGACATTTTAAATGGTTTTCCATTTTTATATAATTTTACTAACTGACAAACCTTGCAATTCAATTTAACTTTATTTTCTGAAAGTGCGCTAACAGCAGCTGTTATTCTTTTTACATATCCTGTGTGATCTGCTCCAAGAACATTAATTAAATATTCATAATTTCTATTTACTTTATCCATATGATAACCAACATCGTTTGCAAAATACGTCCAAGACCCATCGTTTTTTTGCATTGCTCTGTCCGTATCATCCCCGAATAAGGTAGATTTAAAAATTAATCTTTTTGTTTTCTTCCAAGTTTTATCCGTATCTCCTTTTGGAGGCTCTAAATAACCTTCTTGAACATAATTATTTTTCTTTAAATGATTTACTGCTTTATCTACTAATTTATTTTCAATCAATTCTGTTTCTGAAAAAAAATTATCATGTTCAATGCCTAATTTTTTTAAATCTGACTTAATTAAATCCATAGAATGCTTTAATGACTCTTTTGTAAGTAACTTGAGAGATTGATTGAAATTATCAAATTTTTCATTTTTATTTAAGTCAATAATCTTTTTTCCTATTTCAATTATATATTCTCCAGGATAAAGATCTTCTTTTAAGATAAATTTTTCATTGTATTTAATTTCTCTTATTCTTAAAAAAACTGATTTAACAAAATTTTTAATTTGGTTTCCGTAATCATTGATATAATATTCTTTTGTAACTTTGTTACCGTTAAATTTTAATAAATTAGCTAAAACATCTCCGTAAATAGCGCCTCTACAATGACCTACATGCATTGGACCTGTTGGATTAGCTGATACAAATTCTATATTATAATTATTTTTAGAATTTTTTTTACCATAAGATTTTCTATTTTCTAAAATTTTATTTATATTTGAAATCAAAGATTTATTTGTTAATTTTAAATTTAAAAAACCTGGTCCTGCAATTTCTATTTTTTCAAAATCTTTTAAATCTTTTAAGATTATGTCTTTAATTTTATTAGCTAGCTCATTGGGGTTAATCTTGTTAATTTTTCCCAGTACAAGGCTTGCATTGGAAGATAGATCAAAGTTGAACTCCACTGGAGGACTTTCTACAACGATACCTTTAAAGTTGTTTAGATTATCTAATTTAAGAAGTTTTTGATTTTTATGTATTAAAGCGTTAATCTTATTTATATATTCTGCAAATATATTCATTTTGATTTATTGTATAGATTTATTGCAAATCTATCAGTCATTCCAGCTATAAAATCACAGATTGATCTATCTATATCAGTTTTTTTAATATTGTTTACATTTATATATTTTTTAGGGTTTTTTTTAATCTTTAAAAATAGACCTTTAATGACTTTCTTGCCATAGCAAGTTTTTTGTAAAACACTTTTATGATAATACATTTTTTCTTTTAAAAATTTTTTTATACTAACATCAAATAAATTCATCTTTTTGGAGAAATATACAACAGGATATTTTGATTTATATACATCATTAATATTTTTTATATTATTTTTTCTAATATTTTTTGTCGTATTAAAAATAATATCTTTAACCATTTCATTAATTATTTCTCTAATTATTTGTCTTAAAACCAAATCCTGAGAAAATTTTTTAAATTTTTTACCGTGTTTTTTTAATATTAAATCAAGAACTGGTAAATTTTTAAGATCTTTTAATTTAAACAATTGTGCTCTTAAGCCGTCTTCTAAATCATGACTGTTATAAGCAATATCATCAGAAATCGATGCTATTTGAGCTTCTAATGAAGGGCTGTTTTGAAAATTTATTTTTTTTTTAAAAAAATTTTTTCCTAAAATATTATTAAATTTACTTAGATTATGAATAGGTCCATTATGTTTTATTAGCCCATCTAATGTTTCAAAAGTTAAATTAAGACCTTTAAAATTATAATATTTATTTTCTAAAAATGTTACTATTCTAATTGTTTGAATATTGTGATCAAAGCCTCCGCGTCCTCTCATGCAATCATTTAAAGCCTCTTCTCCGGCATGACCAAATGGAGTGTGACCTAAGTCATGAGCCAAGCTTAAAGTTTCACATAAATCTTCATTTAATTTAAAGTATTTAGCAAGTGTTCTTGCTATTTGAGCAACTTCCAGTGAATGTGTAATTCTGGTTCTGTAATGATCGCCTGTCGTATTAACAAAAACTTGGGTTTTATGTTTTAGTCTTCTAAAAGCTGTTGAATGAATAATTCTATCTCTATCTCTTTGATATGGAGATCTTAAATTACTTTTCTTTTCAACGTTAAATCTTCCTCTGGATTTGATAGAAATTGATAATTTTGAGAACCTATTTTTTTGCATAATCGTCCATTAAAATATATACTACATAATAACTGATTATGACAAAGAAAATAGAATTTACAGATCGAGCGAAAGAAGAAATCGAAAAGATTATTAATGAGGATCAATTAAAAAAGTTTTTTAGAATTTCAGTAAAAGGTGGTGGTTGCTCTGGGTTTAAATATGATTTTAGTTTTGATAATAAAATTGACAACAAAGATATTGTTTTCGGCAAAGCGATAATTGATATAACCTCGCTTGATATTATCTCAGGCTCTACTATTGATTTTAAAAAAGAAATGATTGGCGAGTCATTTGTCATTAATAATCCTAAAGCAACATCTTCTTGTGGTTGTGGATTGTCATTTTCTGTCTAATGAAAATTATATCATGGAATGTAAATTCAGTTCGTGCACGAATTGAAAATATACTTAATTATATCAAAGAATCAAATCCTGATATTTTATTCTTGCAAGAAATAAAAACACAAAATGAAAATTTTCCTTCGGAAACTTTTAAAGAACATGGATATAATTCCTATGTATTTGGTCAAAAAAGTTATAATGGTGTAGCTTTTTTATCTAAGTCTGAAATAGGAAATATTAAAAATGATTTCATTAAAGATAAGCTTAAACAATCAAGAATAATTACCGGTGAAATTGCTTTAAATAAAAAAAAAATAAAACTTATTAATATTTATGTCCCCAATGGAAATCCTGTTGATACAGAAAAATATGAGTACAAAAAAAATTGGCTTGCATCTTTTGTCAAAAAAGTAAAAAAAGAATTGACTACAAGTTCCAATTTAATTATTTCAGGGGATTTTAATATTATACCTGAAGAGATTGATGTTTATGACCACAAAAGATACGAAAATGATGCACTATTTAGATTGGAAATTAGAAAAAAATATAGAGAACTAATCAATTTAGGATTTAATGATATTTATAGGCATTTTAGTAAATCTAAACAAGATTATACTTTTTGGGATTATTTTGCAGGCTCATGGCAGAAGAATTATGGAATGCGAATAGATCATTTTTTAGTTTCAAATAATTTATTAGAAAACATAAAATCAATAAATATTAATAAAAAACCCAGGTCTAAAACAAAACCTTCTGATCATACTCCAATTGAATTAGAAATTAATTAGCTCTTCCGTAGACATCTTCGTAACGAACTATATCAGTTTCTTTAAGAATTAAACCTAATTGTGCTTCCATAATCTTGACTGGTTTTTTATTAGGATTTTGAATTCTATGAATCGCTCCTTGAGGAATAAAAATTGTTTCACTAGGTTTTCTTGAAAAAAATTTTTTATTTAATGTAATTTTAGGGTTTCCTTCTGTTACAACCCAATGTTCAGATCTATGGAAATGTTTTTGTAAACTCAAAATTCCTTGTGACTTTACATGTAATTCTTTTATTAAAAAATTATTACCATTAAATAAATTTGTATATCTACCCCATGGTCTATAAAAAGTATTTTTTTTACTAAAATATTTAGCTTTATTTCTATGATACATTAAGAGAATTTCTTTCCAACTTCCTAGATCTGACCAAGGTATATTAAGCTTTATAGCATTTATATTTTTTGTTTTTTCTAAAATTGCATAATCAAAAGATTTTGATGAATTTTTAGCAAATGCATTCTTCTTTAAATAATATACATTATTTTTAAAATTACTTTTATTTACCGCTAACGAACAGTTTTGATAAATATTTTTCTGGTATTTTTTAAAATTATTAATGATTGAGTCTTTTCGTAAGAAAAACATTCCAGAATTCCAGTAACCTCCTTTTTTTATTATTTTTTTAGCATTAGGTTGATTAGGTTTTTCAAAAAAGCTGGTAACTTTATTCATATTATTCTTAGCCTTTTTAGTAATTAAATATCCAAATTGATCAGATGCTGCATTAGGCTTGATTCCAAAAATAAAAATATTTTTGTCAGTTAAATATTTTTTGTTTTTTTTTAATTCAATGTTGAATTTGCTCACTTTTTCCATCAAATGATCTGCAGTTAAAAAGATCATAGGTTGTTTCTTTGGAATATCCTTTATGAGTGCAGTAGCAAGAATAGCTGGTCCTGTATCTTTTTTTTCAGGTTCCAATACAATTTTATATTTTTTAATATTATATCTTTTTAAATGTTTTTTAATTTCTTTAAGATATTTTGAGTTAGTGCTAATTATAGGAGAATCAAATAAAGTTCCTTTTATTCTCTCTAAAGTTTTTCCTAGCAACGTCCATCCTCCAAAATCTATAAACTGTTTTGCTTGGTGTTTTTTTGAATAAGGCCATAACCTAGTTCCAGAACCACCGCATAAAATAACTGGTCTAATTTTCATTAAATCTTAGAGTATTCTTTTACTTCTTTTTTCTTCCCTGGATGTGTCGGAGCGCCAAGATAAGCTGGGCCAACTGTTTGTGCATATTTCCATAGAGTGCCTGAACCAAATGAAGATTTTTTAGCTCTCCATTTTTTCTTTCTAGAAGCTAGTTGAGATTTTGTTAATCTAACATTAATTGTTCCTTTTTTTGCATCTATATCAATTATGTCTCCATTTTTAAGTAACGCGATTGGTCCACCTAACGCTGCTTCAGGACCAACATGTCCAACACAAAAACCTCTAGTTGCTCCAGAGAATCTTCCGTCTGTTATTAAAGCAACTTTTTCTCCTTTGCCTTGACCGTAAATTGCTCCAGTGGTTGATAGCATTTCTCTCATACCTGGGCCTCCTCTTGGTCCTTCATATCTTATTATAATTACATCTCCATCTTTGTACTTCTTTTTTTGCACTGATTTCATTGCATCTTCTTCATTGTCAAAGCATCTCGCTTTACCAGTAAATTGTAATTTTTTTAAACCTGCTACTTTTACAATAGCTCCATCTGGAGCTAAGTTTCCTTTTAATCCAACAACTCCACCATCTGGAGATAAAGGATTATTATATTCTCTTAAAACTTTTTGATTAGAATTAAATTCAACATTTTTTAAATTTTCTTTTATTGTTTTACCAGTAACGGTCATGCAATCACCATGAATAAAACCACCGTCATATAGAGTTTTTAACAACATAGGAACTCCACCTGCTTCCCACATGTCTTTTGCTACAAATCTTCCTCCAGGTTTTAAGTCCGCTAAATAAGGTGTTTTTTTGAAAATTTTAGCAACATCCATTAAATCAAATTTAATTCCTATTTCATTAGCAAGAGCTGGTAAATGTAATGCAGCATTAGTTGATCCTCCTGTGGCAGCAACTATAGTCGCAGCATTTTCTAATGACTTTTTTGTTACGATATCTCTAGGTTTAATATTTTTTTCCAATAAATTCATTACAGTCTTGCCGCTTTCAAAAGCATACTTGTCTCTTTCTTCATATGGAGCAGGAGTTCCAGCTGAATATGGTAGTGCTAAACCAATGGCTTCAGATACGCAGGCCATTGTGTTTGCAGTAAATTGCCCACCGCACGCCCCTGCGCTAGGGCAAGCAACAAGTTCTAATTCTTTTAAATCTTCTGATGACATTGATCCTGAAGAATGTTTTCCAACAGCTTCGAAAACATCTAGTACCGTAACATCTTTACCTTTATATTTTCCTGGTAAAATTGAGCCACCATAAATAAAAACGCTTGGCACATTTAATCGAAGCATAGACATCATTAGCCCCGGAAGCGACTTATCACATCCAGCAATTCCAACTAACGCATCATAGCAATGACCTCTTACTGTCAGTTCAGCTGAGTCTGCTATAATTTCTCTAGAGATTAGAGATGATTTCATTCCTTCATGACCCATTGCAATACCGTCGGTAACTGTAATTGTACAAAATTCTCTAGGCGTTCCACCATTATCTTTAACTCCTTTTTTTACTGATTGCGCTTGTCTCATTAAGGCTGTGTTACATGGTGCAGCTTCATTCCATGTTGATACAACGCCAACAAATGGTTTTGAAACATCATTTTCAGTTTCTCCCATAGCATAATAAAAAGACCTATGGGGAGCTCTATCTGGACCAAGTGATGTATGGCGGCTTGGTAATTTCTTTTTGTTAAATTTAGGCATATTTAATCGATACTCGATACAATACTTCTTAATTTATTATCTTCAATGGTTAAATCTTTGAGTAAGTCTTTATCATTTTGAACTATTGATTTAGGGGCATTCTTTAAATAAGCCTTATTTTGCAACTTATTATTAAGTTTATTTTTTTGTATCCCTATACTCTCTAATTTTTTCATAATTTTATTTTTTTGGGAGGAAATATCTATATCTTCATTAAACCTAAGTGCCAATTTTTCTTTTAAAACTAATATTTCTACAATATTCTTTTTTAAATCTGTTTTATCTAGCAAATTATTTACCCTACCAACTTGTTTAATAAGTTTGATATTTTGTTTAATTAATATTTTTAATTTTTTTGATTTTTCCAAAAATATTATATCACAATATAGTTTAGGTGTAATATTCAACTCTGATTTGGTTGAGCGAATATTCGAAATTAATTCTATTAAATTATTAATATTTTTTTGATTTTTATTATAACTTATTTGGTCTTTATATTTAGGCCAATATGATGTGATTAAATCAGAATTAAAAAAATTATTAAATTGATTTTTACCCCATACTGTTTCTGTAAAAAAAGGAATAAATGGATGCAGCATTTTTAATAAATTAGCCATCATAAAAGATGAAAAATTTCTAGCTTCTTGAATTTCTTGCTTGTTTTTTGAGCTAAATATTGGTTTTAAAAATTCAAGATACCAATCACAGTAAGAATGCCAAACAAATTTATAAGTATATCTAGCTGCTTCATCAAATCTAAAATTGTCAATATGATTTGTTACCAAATTTTGAGTTTTTGTAAATTCATTAAAAATCCACTGATTAATTGGTAATTTAATATTTTTTAAATTTATTTTTTTTTTCAAAACGCATTTGTTTAGTTTAAGAAAGTTATTAGCGCTCCAAATTTTAGTTATAAAATTTCTATTCCCTATAATCCTATCTTTAGATAATTTTACATCTCTTCCAGGTGAGGCCATTGAAATTAAGGTAAATCTCAAACTATCAGCCCCATAGTCTTTAATTAATTCTAATGGATCGATAACATTACCTTTCGATTTAGACATTTTTTGTCCTTTTTCGTCTCTTACTAAAGCATGTACATATACTTTTTTAAATGGAGTTAATTTTTGGAAGTAATTTCCCATCATTAACATTCGAGCTACCCAAAAAAATATAATATCAAAACCTGTCACTAAAATAGATGTTGGGTAAAACTTTTTTAATTCTTTAGTTTTAGATGGCCAGCCCAATGTTGCAAAAGGCCATAATGCTGATGAAAACCAAGTGTCAAGTACATCTGTTTCCTGTCTCAATTTAATTGTTTTATTTTTATTCTTTCTTTTTGCCAATGATAAAGCTTCTCTTTCATCTTCAGCCACATAAATATTATTTTTTTCATCATACCAAGCGGGGATTCTATGGCCCCACCATATTTGTCTAGAAATACACCAAGCAAAACAGTTTATAGATTTTGGAGGATGGACGTTGCTAGGAA
>JACWDC010000011.1 GCA_014654415.1 Pelagibacterales bacterium SAG-MED05
GGGTCATCAATAAATGTAGATAAAAGACTCTACAAGCAAGATATTGGGGCTTCAATCGCACACGTACAAATGCTAGTGAAGCAAAAAATAATTCATAATAATGATGGTAAAAAAATTATTAATGGACTTAATAAAATTAAATCTCAAATTGATAAAGGGCAATTTACCTTTCAAGAAAAATTTGAAGATATTCACTTAAATATAGAAAAAAAATTATTTGAAATTATAGGTCAAGCTGCTGGCTACATGCATACAGCTAGGTCAAGAAATGATCAAGTAGTAACTGATTTTAAACTATGGGTTAAAGAATCCACATTAGATATTTTAAAACATATTTCTCTAGTAATGAAATCTATAATAAAAAAAGCTGAAAAAAATACTGATACTGTAATGCCAGGACTTACTCACTTAAAAAATGCTCAACCAATTTCATTTGCACATTATCTCCTAGCTTACTATGAAATGTTAAAAAGAGATAAAAAAAGATTTGAAAATAATATCAATATTTTAAATGAATGCCCACTTGGTTCTGCAGCTTTGTCTGGCACCTCTTACAAGATAGATAGAAAATATACGGCAAAAAAACTTGGATTTAAAAAGCCAACTGATAATTCAATAGACTCAGTTTCTGATAGAGATTTTGCTATTGATTTTTTATATTCTTCAGCCCTATGTGCAATGCACTTATCTAGATTAGCAGAGGATTTTATAATCTTTAATTCAGATGCTTTTAATTTAATAAATTTTAATGACAGCATGTTAACAGGTTCATCGATCATGCCTCAAAAAAAGAATCCTGATCCTGCTGAATTAATTAGAGGAAGAGTTGGAATTAATTATGGAAAATTAAATTCTATGCTCACAATAATGAAAGGTCTTCCTATGTCATATTTTAAAGATTTGCAGGATGACAAAATATTAGTCTTTGAAGGTTATGATACTTTAAAAGATACTTTAATTATGAGTGAAGAATTAATTAACGCTGTCAGACCTCTGAAAGATAAAATGTTTAAAATGGCAAATAAAGGTTTTACTACATCTACTGATTTTGCAGATTATCTTGTTAAAGAAAAAAAATTAAGTTTTAGAGAATCGTATAATCTAGCTACAAAGTTAGTTAACTTTGCTGAAAAGAATAATAAAACTTTGGATCAGTTGTCCTTAGTAGATCTAAAAAAGATATATAAAAATTTAGACAAAAGTGTTCTTAAAATACTCAATGTAAAAAATTCTATGAATGCAAAAAAATCTTACGGAGGAACAGCTTCAAATAATGTAAAGTCAATAATTAGAAAATATAAAAAGGAGACAAAATGAAAATTATACTCTCTTTATGTATAAGTATTTTAATTTTAACTAGTTGTGGAAAAAAGTCTGAGCCAAAATATCAAGGCAAAATTCTACAAAGTAGAATAATTTTATAATTATATGTCAAATCTAAAATATATCCGTAAAAATTTATTTATTGAAAAATTATCTGTTGCAAATATTGCAAAAAAAGAAGGAACTCCTTTTTATATCTACTCTGAAAATCAAATTAAAGAAAACTATATAAAATTTGTTAATACATTTAAGAAAATAAAACCATTAGTTTGTTTTGCTGTAAAATCTAATAGCAATTTATCTATCCTAAGATCTCTAGGAAAATTAGGTGCAGGTACAGATGTTGTCTCTATCGGAGAACTACTGAAGGCTTTAAAAGCTGGAATTAAACCAAATAAAATAGTTTTTTCAGGTGTTGGTAAAACTGATGAAGAACTAAAAATTGCAATTAATAAAAAAATATTATTAATAAATTGTGAATCTGAAAGCGAAGCCAAAATTATTAACAAAATTGCCAAAAAATCAAATAAAAAGGTTTCTATTGGATTTAGATTAAATCCAGATATTGACGCTAAAACTCACAAGAAAATATCTACTGGAAAAGCGAATAATAAATTTGGTATTTCAATCAAAAGTTTTTCTATTTTTTTTAAAGAAATTAAAAAACTTAAAAATATAAAACTTGAAGCCTTAAGTGTTCATATTGGAAGTCAAATTCTAACAGACATTCCTTATAAAAGAGTTTTAACTGTATTATCTAAATTAATGAAAAATTTAGATTTAAATCTAAAATATATTGACCTCGGAGGAGGATTTGGAATTAATTATAGCAAGAAAGACAAGCCTATTAACCTTAGAAAATATTCTAATCTAGTTCATTCTTTTTCAAAAAAATTAAATTGTAAAATTATCTTTGAGCCAGGTCGATCAATTGTGGGGAACTCAGGCATTCTTGTGAGCAAAATTCAGTATATTAAAAATAGCGCTAATAAAAAATTTATAATTTTAAATACCGGTATGAATGATTTTATGAGACCAGCATTATACGACGCACATCACGATATTATTCCAATTACAAAAACAAGCAAAAAAATTAAGGGAGTGATAGAATTTGTCGGTCCGATTTGTGAATCAACTTGTAAATTTGGAAAATATAAAAATTATCAAAAAATTTCTGAAAATGATTTTGTTGCTATAACTAATGTTGGTGCCTACGGAGCATCTTTATCCTCCAACTATAATACCCGACCATTAATTGCTGAAATTTTAGTCAATAAAAATAAATTTAAATTTATTAGAAAGAAACAGAATTTACTAAAATTAATAAGCGCTTAATGCAATTTATAAAATCTTTAATCTTTAATATTTTTCTTTACACAGGGCTTGTTTTCATATTTATTTTAGCAATCCCAACATTGTTTCTTCCCAGTAAATTTACTTTATTTTTTGGAAGACTTTCAGCAAATTATATTGTGATAATTTTGCGTTTCATTTTAAATACAAAAGTTATATTTCATGGACTCGAAAATTTAAAAAAAATAGATAAATATTTCGTAGCTTCTGCTCATCAATCAATGTTTGAAACTTTTGCTCTTCAAATTCCTTTGGAAGCACCAATTTTTGTTCTTAAAAAAGAATTACTAAATATTCCTTTATTTGGATGGTATTTAAGAAAAATTGGTTCTATAGCAATTATTAGAGAAACTACAACCAAAAAAAATTTAAACTTTTTCGATAAAATAAAAAATACAATTGATAAAACAAATAGGCCTCTTTTAATATTTCCCCAAGGAACCAGAATAAAGTTTGGGGAAGAAACTTCTTTTAAAAAAGGTGTGGGAAGAATATATAGCTCATTAAATTTACCTTGTATTCCAGTTGCTTTAAATTCTGGAAAAGTTTGGCCAAAAAATAGTTTTATTAAACAACATGGAAATATTCATATTTCCTTTTTAGAACCAATTATGCCTGGTAAAAATAAAGATAATTTCATTAAAGAAATAGAGAATAAAATTTATTCTGAAATTAAAAAATTTATATAATTATTTTCTTCCAAAATTTGGTTTATCAGTTTCTTGACCAGCTTTTATTATCTCTTTTCTTAATTGTCTTGTAGAAGAAAAAATATTATTTAATTTTTCACTGCTCTTACTTTGAATAGCTTTTTTAATCTCCTCAAGGTTTTCTGAAAAATTATCCAAAACTTTTAAAATATTTTCACTATTATCAATAAATATATCTCTCCACATAATCGGATCTGAAGCTGCTATACGTGTAAAATCTCTTAGACCACTTGCGCTGTATTGAATAATTTCATTTTTAAACTTATCGTCATTATTGATAACTGTTCTTACAATACTATAGGCAATTGCATGAGGTAGATGGCTTGTCAATGAAAGAACATGATCATGTTCTTCGAATGTCATAAATTTTACTTTGCTGCCAATTGCCTCCCAAAAACTTTTTAATCTATCTATTTCTTTTGAATCTTTTTGATTTTCAGTTGATAAAATGCACCACCTATTATCAAATAGTTCAGCAAAACCTGACTCCGGTCCACTAAATTCTGTTCCTGCTATAGGATGAGAAGCTATCCAATGTGCATCTTCTAAGTTTAAATTGCTGATAATTTTATTTACTTCTTTTTTTGCAGAACCAGTGTCGGTTAAAATGACATTCTTTTTTAAATTTGATTTAATGGAAAGTAAAATTTCTTTATAACTGCTAAGTGGAGAAGATATAATTACCAGGTCCGAGTCTTTAACAGATGCTGAAATATCATTAAAAACTTCAGCTGAAAAATTATTTTTTATAAATGTTGAAACTTCTTTTGATTTATCGAAGATACCTATCTGTTTTGATAATTTTTTTTTATCAATTACCCTTAATAAAGAAGAACCAATCAAACCACAGCCAATAATAGTAATCTTATTAAACATTTAAAATTTTCCTAAAAATAGAAATTAATTTTTTATTTTCTTTACTCTTTCCAATGGTAATCCTTAAACAATTTTTTATTCCATACAAATTCATTGCTCTAACCAAAATACCTGCTTTGGCTAATTTTTGAAATACGTTCTTTGAACTTATATTAACTTTATCAAAATTTAACAATAAAAAATTTGTTTTACTCTCATTTGTTGCAATTTTCATTTCTTTAAATTTTTTAAATAGTATCTTATTCCATTTACAAATATGATTAACTTCTTTTTTTAGCCAACCAATATCTCTTATGGCAGCAGAGGCAGCAAACAATGCAGGTCTACTTACATTAAAAGGAGGTTTAATTTTATTTAAAGTATTAATAATCTCTTTAGAGGCATATCCCCATCCTACTCTTAATCCCGCTAAACCATAAACTTTAGAAAATGTTCTTGTCACTAAAACATTTTTATGTCCAGAAAATAATTCTAAACCAGGCAAATAATCTTTTTGTTTTAAATATTCAAAATATGCATCATCTACAACAAGAAGAATATCGCTTCTAAGTTTTTTTCTTAAATAAATTAGTTCCTTTTTATTAATGTAAGTGCCAGTAGGATTATTAGGATTAGCTATAAAAACTACTTTAGTCTTTCTAGTTACTTTAGAAAGTATGTTTTTCACAGATATAGTAAAATTTTTTTCTTTAGCATAAATAATTTTTGCACCATTAATCTTGCTATAAATCCTGTAGATTATAAAACTATATTTAGGTACAATTACCTCATCATTTTTTTCTATAAAAGCATTACATACAAATTCAAATATCTGGTCAGAGCCAGAGCCAAGTATAATTCTATTTTTGTCTATTTTAAATTTGTTAGCTATAACTTTTCTCAAAGCAGTGCCGTTAGTATCAGGATACCTTTTAAAATTTTTAGATACTTTATTGTATTCTTTAATGGCTTTTGGGCTTGGGCCAAGAGCAGACTCGTTGGCAGACAATTTTATTTTAACCGTTTTTTGGTTAAATAAGCTACGGCCTGCAACGTACTTTGGGGCTATAATCTTTTTTGGTTTAGGTAATCTCATGTTAATTCAATGTATTATATAAAATGTTCGATAATTTCTATAAAACTTTCATCTTATATAAAATTGACAAGTTTAAGACTATTTAGTAAACATTAAGGGCGCTGATTTAACCATATTGCTAGCGCATAATAAATTTAGCTAAAAAGGGGTTCGCCCAGTTTAGCTGGGTTTTTTTTTAGGATGAACTATAAAACTGAAAATATTAAGACAATTAATGTCTCTAAACCACTTAAATTAGACTGTGGTCAAACTATTAAAGATTTTCCTTTAGCATATGAAACTTACGGAAAACTTAATGAATTAAAGGATAATGCAATATTAGTTTTTCATGCGCTTACAGGTGATCAATTTGTTAGTGGAATAAATCCTGTAACAAATAAAGAAGGATGGTGGGTAACAGCTGTAGGACCAGGTAAAGCAATTGATACGGATAAATACTTTGTAATTTGTGCAAATGTGATTGGTGGGTGTATGGGTTCGTGGGGTCCTAAAGAGATAGATAAAAAAACAAATGAACCATATGGATTAAATTTCCCAGTTATAACAATAAGAGATATGGTTAAAGCACAAGAGGCTCTTTTAAATCATCTGGGAATAGAAAAACTTCTTTGTGCTACAGGAGGTTCTATGGGAGGAATGCAGTCACTAGAATTTTGCACTATATTTCCAAATAGGACATTTTCTGCCGTTCCTATTGCTTGTAGCACAAGTCATAGTGCACAAAATATTGCTCTCAATGAGCTAGCTCGTCAAGCTATCATGGCAGATCCTGTTTGGGAAAAAGGGAAATACTTAATAAAAAATGTTCAACCTAAAAATGGATTAGCTGTAGCAAGAATGGTAGGTCATATTAGTTATTTATCTGAAAAAGGAATGCAAGAAAAATTTGGAAGAAAACTTCAAGAGAAAGCAGATTATGAATTTAGTTTTGATGCAGATTTTCAAGTTGAAAGCTACTTAAGACATCAGGGGAGTGCCTTTGTAGAAAGATTTGATGCTAATTCTATATTATACATTACTAGAGCAATGGATTATTTTGATTTATCCAAGCATTTTAAAGGCAGCCTTACTCAGGCTTTCAAAAATCAAAAAGCAAAATTTTTAGTTATTTCTTTCTCTTCTGATTGGCTTTACACAACTAAAGAAAATAAAGATATTGTCATTGCTCTTAATGCTTCAGGAGCGGATGTCTCTTTTTCTGAGATTAAAACTGATAAAGGTCATGATTCTTTTTTAGTAGATGAGCCAGAATTTCTGAAAACTTTAAAAGGATTTATAGACTCAATGCACATAAAATTTAAAAATGAAAAAAGAATTTAAAGTAATTGCAGATATATTGCCGAAGAACGTAAGAGTTCTAGATGTTGGTTGCGGGGATGGTTCTCTTATGAGTCATTTAATCAAAGAAAAAAATATAGAAGCTCGTGGTTTAGAGCTTAAAAAAGAAAATGTTACAAAATGTATTTATAAAGGTCTTCCAGTTATTGAAGGAAACGCAGAAACTGAACTTCATCAATTTCCAAATCAATCTTTTGATTTTGTTATATTAAGTCAAACACTTCAAGCATTCTATAATCCTGAAAAAGTTTTAAAAGATCTGTTAAGAATTGGAAAATCAGTAATTATATCAATACCTAATTTTGGATATTGGAGGGTTAGAACTAGTTTATTATTTTTTGGAAAAATGCCAATTACAAAAACTTTACCAAATTCTTGGTATAATACTCCTAATTTACATATGTGCTCGATTAAGGATTTATTTGATTTTTGTGTAAAAAAAAATATTAAAATTAAGAAAGCTGTAGGTATTAATGAAGATAAAACCTCAGAAATTAAAAAAAGCAACCTTGAAATTAAAAACTTTTTTTCTAAACTTGGAATATTTTTAATAGGATAATGCAAGATATAGATATTATTCCTTGTTTAAATGATAACTACAGCTATCTAATTTGTGATAAAGATACAAATACAATTACAATTATTGATCCTTCAGATTTTAATCCTTGTGATGAAATAATAAAAAAAAAATATAATAAGCTAGATTATATTTTAAATACACATCACCATTTTGACCATGTTGGTGGTAATCAAAAACTTAAAGAAAAATATAAAGCAAAAGTTTTAGGATGTGAAATAGATAAAGATCGTATACCTGAAATTGATATAACTCTTAAAGAAAAACAAAATTTTAAACTTGGGAAAACTTCTTTCGAAGTAATATTTGTTCCTGGTCACACAACAGGCCATATAGCATTTTACTTTAAAGATGAAAAAATAGTTTTCACTGGAGACACACTTTTTTCTTTAGGTTGTGGAAAAATTTTTGAAGGCACATGTGAGCAAATGTTTAACTCTTTAAATAAATTAAAAAATTTACCAATAGATACAAAAATATATTGTGGGCATGAATATACAAAAAAAAATTTAGAATTTTGCCTAGAATACGACTCCAATAATGAATTTTTAAAAAAAAAAATAATTGGATTGACTCAAAGTTGAAATCTAATTTTCCTACAGTTCCAATCTCTATTGATGAAGAAAAAAAAACTAATATATTCCTAAGATGCAATGAGCCATCAATTAAAAATGCATTGAATTTAGATAGTGCATCCGAACAAGAAATTTTCTCTAAATTACGTCATTTAAAAGATAGTTTTTAATCTCATTCGTCTTGACTTGGCAGTTCTGCAGGCTATATTGCCCTAAATTTAAGGAAAAATAATTTATGTCTTTTGCAATAATAGAAACAGGTGGAAAACAATATAAAGTTTCCGCAAGTAAAATTTTAGAAATTGAAAAAATAGATGCTGAAGTTGGAAAAACTTTAAAATTTAAAAATGTTTTGCTTTTAAACGATAATAAAATTACCGAGGTAGGTAATCCTAACATTGAAGGTGCATCGGTTGAAGCTAAGCTGTTGGAAAATGTTAAAGATAGAACAATTTTAGTTTTTCACAAAAGAAGAAGAAAGCATTCGAGAAAAAAAAACGGACATAGACAAAGACATTCTAAAATACAAATAACAAAAATTTTATCTAAAGATGGGAAGCTTATAGCAAGCGCTGATGCTTCTATAGCTCAAACTAAAGTTAAAACTAAAGCACCTGAAATCAAAAAAAAAGATAACAAAAAAACTGTAACTAAGAAAATTTAAAAAAAAAGAAATTATTTATGGCAACAAAAAAAGCTGGTGGATCATCGAAAAACGGACGAGATAGTAAAGGTAGACGTCTTGGAGTTAAAAGATATGGAGATCAATCAGTTATACCAGGAAATATAATTGTAAGACAAAGAGGAACGAAAATCCATCCTGGCGATAACGTGGGTATGGGTAAAGACCATTCTATCTTTTCTCTTATTAAGGGAAAAGTAAAATTTAAAAAATCTAAACTAAACAGAACTTTTGTTTCTGTTATTCCCAATTAAATCTATAAATAACTTTAGTTATTTATAATATATCCATAATGAAATTTTTAGATCAAGCAAAAATATACATTAAAGCAGGTAACGGTGGCTCTGGTTCGGCTAGCTTTCGAAGAGAAAAGTTTATTGAATACGGCGGTCCAGATGGTGGGGATGGAGGAGCTGGAGGATCTATCATTATAGAGTCAGATCGTAATTTAAATACTTTAATAGACTTTAGATATGCTCAGCATTTTAAAGCACAACATGGAAAACCTGGAAGTAAAAAAAATAAAACTGGAGGTAACGGTAAAGATTTAATTTTGAAAGTTCCAACTGGAACGCAAATTTATGAAGAGGATAATAATACTTTAATTTATGATTTTATAAAAAATAAAGAAAAATATTTAGTAGCTTCTGGTGGTAAAGGGGGGCTAGGCAATGTTAGATTTAAAAGTTCTACTAATAGAGCTCCTAAAAAAAAGACAAATGGAAAAATTGGGGAAGAATTTTGGATCTGGCTACAATTAAAAGTAATAGCTGATATAGGGATAATAGGACAACCTAACGCGGGAAAATCAAGTTTGCTTGCGGCCTTAACTAGAGCAAAGCCAAAAATTGCTAATTATCCGTTTACTACTATTAATCCAAATTTAGGGGTTACATATTACGATGAAAAAGAAATCACTTTAGCGGATATACCTGGATTAGTTGAAGGTGCACATAAAGGTATAGGATTAGGTGATAAATTCTTACGTCATATAGAAAGATGTAAAATGCTGTTACATTTAATTGACTTGTCTGAAGAAGATTTAATAAATAGCTATAAAAAGATTAAACTCGAGCTTTCTGCATATGATAAAAATTTAGGTAAAAAGAAAGAAATAATATTCTTTAATAAATCTGATCTATTTGAAAAGGAAGATATTGATAAAAAACTTAAAAAATTTAAAAATAAAATAAAAACAAAATTTGAAGTAATTTCAGTATTTTCAAATAAAGATATTCAAAGAGTAAAAAAACTATTGATAAAAAATGTTAATTAAAAACTCAAAAAAAGTAGTAATAAAACTTGGCTCATCCACTGTCGTTGATGGCAAGGGTAAATTCAAAAAAAAATGGGTAACAAGTTTAATTAAAGATATAAAAAAATTCAGAGGTAGAAATGATTTGGTTATTGTTTCTTCTGGAGCAATAGCATTGGGTCAAAATTACCTAAAAATCAAAAAAAAAAGAATTAAATTAGAAATGAATCAAGCTATTGCAGCGGTTGGTCAAATTCATTTAGCTGGAGAATTTCAAAAATTATTTGATAAACATAAAATTAAAACTGGTCAAATACTAATAAGCCCGGATGATACTGAACAACGCAGAAGAGCATTAAATGTTAGAAGGACTTTTGATAACTTATTTAAGCTGAAAGCAATTCCAATTGTGAATGAAAATGACACAACAGCAACTGCGGAAATTAAATATGGAGATAATGACAGATTAGCTGCAAGAGTTGCTCAAATCATTGGTGCTGATACATTAATTATTCTATCAGATGTTGATGGTCTTTATGATAAATCTAAAAGTAAAACAGTCATCAAAACTGTTTCTAAAATTGACTCTAACATAAGTGCTTTGATTGATAATAAAAAAAATTCTTATGGTTCTGGGGGAATTAGCACAAAGTTAGATGCAGCTAAAATCTGTATAAATGCAGGGTGCCATATGTTTATTGGTAATGGTAAAAAAAATAGCCCAATTAGCAATATGATGAAAAACAAAATCTATACTCACTTTATTCCAAAAATTTCTAGTTTGGACGCTAGAAAGAAATGGATCATTAGTTCTCTAAATTCTTTTGGCAAAATATACATTGATAAAGGTGCAGCTGAAGCATTAAATGAAGGGAAGAGTTTGTTGCCAGCAGGTATTGTTAAAGTAGAAGGAACTTTTGAAAAGGGTGAAAATGTTCTCGTAGTAGATGAAAACCAGAAAGGCCTTGCTAGAGGTTTGTCTTCATTCACATCATATGAAATTAATAAAATAAAAGGCAAACAAAGCAAAGAAATTGAAAATATTTTGGGATATTTAAGTAAGTCCGAAATAATCCATAAAGATGATATGGTAAAATTATAGAATGAAATATTTAGAAAAATTAGGTTTAAATGCAAGAAAAGCTTTTGAAGAATTAAAAGCTGTAAACCATAGGAAAATAAAATTAGTTCTAACAAATTATAATACTGCCATTTTAAAAAATAAAAAAAATATAATTAGGGAAAATCTAAAAGATGTTAAAAATATAAAAAGAAAACATCTGATAGATAGATTAATTTTAAATGATAGAAGAATCGACGGAATTAGACATTCCATCAATGAAATAGCCAAATTTAAAAATCCAGTTGGTCGCATTTTAGAAAAGTGGCAAAGACCAAATAAACTTAAAATTAAAAAAGTTTCTACTCCTATAGGAGTTATAGGTGTAATTTATGAAAGCAGGCCAAATGTTACAGCGGATGTTGCAGCTTTGTGTTTAAAATCTGGAAATTGTTCTATTTTAAGAGGAGGATCTGAAGCATATAACTCAAATAAGTTACTTGCAAATTTGTTTCGCGAAACATTAAGTAAAAATAAAATTGATAAAAACTGTGTTCAATTTATAGAAAAAAAGGAAAGAAAAATTGTTGACTCACTTCTCTCAAAAATGAGCAGTTATATTGACGTAATTGTTCCAAGAGGAGGCAAAGGATTAGTAGAAAAAGTTCAAAAATTTTCAAATATTCATGTCATTGGTCATCTTGAAGGACTATGTCATATCTATGTAGATAAAAGTGCAAATTTAGCTATGGCAAAAAAAATTATTATCAATGCAAAAATGCGGAGAACAAGTATCTGTGGTGCACTGGAAACTTTGTTAATTGATAAAAAAGCATTAAATTCCCACGGAAAAATAATAATAAAATCTTTGATCTCTTCTGGTTGTGAAGTTCGTGTGGACAAAAAAATTAATAAACTTTTTAATAATAAACTAAAAAAAGCAAAAGATATTGATTGGAAAACAGAATATCTGGATGCAAAGATATCCATAAAAACTGTCAAAAACGTTAAGGAGGCAGTAGATCATATTTTAAAATATGGAACTATGCATACTGATAGCATTATTACGAATAACTCCAAAAATGCCCAAATATTCTTAGAAGGAGTCAACAGCTCTATAGCAATGCATAATGTTTCAACACAATTTGCAGACGGAGGAGAATTTGGGTTTGGAGGAGAAATTGGAATTTCTACTAATAAACTTCCTCCAAGAGGTCCTGTTGGAATTAATCAGCTAACCTCTTATAAATATATTGTATCTGGGAAAGGTATCATTAGAGCATAATTGATGTCGACCCTTAACAGAAAAACAATAGGTATATTTGGGGGAAGTTTTGATCCACCACATAAAGGACACGTTGAAATTTCTAAAATTGGTCTAAAAAAAATAAAACTCAAAAAAATTTATTGGATTATTACAAAAAAAAATCCTTTTAAAAAAAAACCTTTTTTTTCATTAAAAACAAGAATATCAAGATCAAGAAAAGCCATAAGCAAGTATAAAAAAATCAAAATTTTATATTTAGATGATAAAATCAGATCTTCTAATACTATTGATGTAATTAACTACTTTAGAAAAATAAAAAAACAAAAAAATTTGTGCTTAATTTTAGGTTCCGATAACTTATCAAATTTTCATAAGTGGACAAGTTGGAAAAAAATAGTTAAATTAACAAAATTAGTTGTTTTTTCTAGAAAAGGATATGATAAAAAGAGTAAAGAATCTATTGTAGTGAAATATCTTAATAAAAAAAATATTACTTATATTAATAATAAATTAATTAATATCTCCTCATCAAGTATTAAAAAGAATTATTTAAAAAAATCTAAATGAAAATAATAGATATTAAAA
Organism: Pelagibacterales bacterium SAG-MED05; assembly: GCA_014654415.1. Taxonomy (GTDB): domain Bacteria; phylum Pseudomonadota; class Alphaproteobacteria; order Pelagibacterales; family Pelagibacteraceae; genus Pelagilacustribacter. Next base: position 12,677 of record JACWDC010000011.1, read on the forward strand.
AAAACATTGAAAAAATTTTAGATAATAATAAAGCTGCAAACATCACTTCCATTGACTTAAAAAATAAATCTTATATAGCAGATTATATGATTATTGCTTCGGGTACTTCCTCTAGACATTTACAAGCCCTTTCAGAAATTCTTGTAACTGAACTAAAAAAAATAGGATTGGAAGAATGTCGTATAGAGGGAAGAGAAAGTAATGATTGGAAATTAGTTGATGCCAATGACATCATAATTCATATATTTCATCCTGAAAAAAGAGAATTTTATGATTTAGAAAAAATGTGGTCAGAAGAAATTCCTAAGGAAAAGGCAATGCTATGAAAAAAATTATTTTTTTGATTATATTATTTTCAAATTTAAGCCTCACAAATTCTTACTCGAACAATGAACTTTACGAGAAGATTGATCTTTTTGGAGAAGTTCTAGAAAAAATTAAAAAAGATTATGTAGATGATGTTAATCAATCTAAAATGATGGACTCTGCTATTAACGGCGTGCTTCAATCGCTCGACCCTTATTCAGCATATATGAGTCCTGAATTATTTCAAGAAATGCAAACTGATACTCGTGGTGAATTTGGTGGTTTAGGAATAGAAATCGGTATGGAGTCTGGATTGGTAAAAGTTATATCTCCAATAGATGATACTCCTGCTGCAGAAGCTGGAATAAAAGCTGGAGATTACATAGTAAAAATAGGAAATGAACAAGTCCAAGGAAAATCTTTAATGGAGGCAGTCAAATTAATGAGAGGACCTGTAGGTACTTCTATTGAATTAACCGTAAGAAGAAAAAATGTAAAAAAACCTATAGAATTTAAAATTATTCGAAAAATAATAGAAATTAAATCTGTCAATTCCGAAATTTTAGGAAAGAGTAAAAATTTAGGATATATAAGACTTAAATCATTTAACGAAAACAGTGATAAACAACTCTTAGATATCGTAAAACAATTTGAAAAAAATTCAAAAATAGAAGGCTACATATTAGACTTAAGAAATAATCCTGGAGGACTATTAACGCAAGCTATCAATATTACAGATTTCTTTTTAAATGATGGTGAAATAGTCTCGACCAAGGGACGCAAAGCATCTGAAACTAGAAAATTTTTTGCAAAAAAAGGAGATCAAATTAAAGGAAAACCTATAATAGTTTTAATTAATAATGGTTCTGCTTCAGCTTCCGAAATACTTGCGGGAGCACTCAAGGACCATAAAAGAGCTATTATTTTAGGAGAAAATTCTTACGGCAAAGGCTCTGTTCAGTCAATTATTCCTCTTAGTAACGGTGCAGGAATGAGACTTACTATTTCTAAATATTATCTACCGTCAGGTGATTCCATATCTGAAGTGGGAGTTACCCCGGATATAGTTGTTGTAGAAACAGGTGATGATTTTAAAATAAATTCAAAAAAAGATAATCAATTAAATTACGCTTTAAAATTATTTAATTCCTAGTAATGACTATAAAAGCACTTCCTTTAAGAATTGGTGTAGGTGCAATCGTTGTAAATAATAAAAATAAAATTTTTGTTGGAAAACGTAAAGATAATCCTGTCAATAAATGGCAAATGCCTCAAGGTGGAGTAAATGAAAATGAAAGTTTTCTAGCTGCAATGAAAAGAGAATTAGATGAAGAGACAAGTATTAAAAGTATCCAAATTATAAAAGAGATAGATGGATGGTTCCAGTATGAATTACCTAAAAATCTTTTAGGTATTGTTTGGCAAGGTAAATTCAGAGGACAAAAACAAAAATGGTTTGTGGTTAGATTTACTGGGGAAGAGAGTGAAATTAATTTAAAAACAAAACTTCCTGAATTCATTGAATGGAAATGGGTAGAAATGGATGAGCTACCAAAAATAATTGTTGATTTTAAAAAAGATATTTATGAAAAATTACTGTTAGAATTAAAAAAAATTATTTATTGATTTCTCTAAGCGTATCAATCTTGTAAGATAATAAATATCTTTCTTTATCGTCAATCTCACCTTTTCTTATTTTTTCTTCAGAACTTTTTATTATTGCATCGATAGAATTTCTTTCTAAACTATCTAGGCTTTTTGCCGTTGAAGTTAAGATTAACAAACTATTATTTGAAAATTCTACTATTCCATCTTCAATAAAAAAAATTTTTTCTCCACTATTTTCTTTAATTATTATTAAACCAGGTCTTAAAAATGTAATTAGAGGTATATGATCCTTTAATATTCCCATTTGTCCTTCATATGATGGGATTGTAACTTCAGCTGCTTCTGATTTTAAAATTGATTTATCTGGACTAATAATTTCTACAGTAAAATTCTCTGACATAGCTATTTATCGTCTTTAGACAGCTTTTCTGCTTTTTCTACAACCTCTTCTATACCTCCAACCATGTAAAATGCTGCTTCTGGTAAATGGTCATACTCCCCTTTGCAAATTGCATCAAATCCTTTTATGGTAGAGTCTAAATCTACTAATTTACCAGGAGAGCCAGTAAATACTTCTGCAACAAAAAATGGCTGTGATAAAAATCTCTGAATTTTTCTTGCACGCGCTACTGTTAGTTTGTCTTCCTCTGAAAGCTCGTCCATTCCAAGAATTGCAATAATATCTTGTAAAGATTTATAGGCTTGTAAAATTCTTTGAACATCTCTGGCCACCTTATAATGCTCTTCTCCAACAATTCTTGGATCTAATATTCTTGAAGTCGAATCTAAAGGATCTACAGCAGGATAAATTCCAATTTCAGCTATCTGCCTAGATAATACAGTTGTAGCATCCAAATGTGCAAATGAAGTTGCAGGCGCTGGATCAGTTAAGTCGTCAGCAGGCACATAAATCGCTTGAACTGATGTGATAGATCCTTTGTCTGTAGAAGTAATTCTTTCCTGAAGATTTCCCATATCAGTAGCTAGTGTTGGTTGATAACCTACAGCAGACGGGATTCTACCTAATAAAGCAGATACTTCAGAGCCAGCTTGGGTAAATCTGAAAATGTTATCGATAAAGAAAAGCACATCTTGACCTTCTTTATCTCTAAAATATTCTGCTACTGTTAATCCTGTTAAAGCAACTCTTGCTCTTGCTCCTGGAGGTTCATTCATTTGACCATAAACTAATGCTGCTTTAGAACCTTTTCCATCTGTCTTAATTACTCCAGACTCAATCATTTCATGGTACAAATCATTTCCTTCTCTTGTTCTCTCACCAACGCCTGCAAAAACAGAAAATCCTCCATGCGCTTTTGCTATATTGTTTATCAATTCCATGATGGTTACTGTTTTTCCAACTCCTGCACCACCAAATAATCCAATTTTTCCACCCTTTGCATATGGCGCCAATAAATCAACTACTTTTATTCCTGTAACTAATTGTTCTGTTTCTGTTGCTTGGTCTGTAAATTTTGGAGCTGGTCTGTGTATAGGCCATTTTTCTTTTGTTTTTACATCACCTTTTTCGTCAATAGGCTCACCTATTACGTTTATAATTCTTCCTAGAGTTTCTGGTCCGACTGGTACACTTATTGGAGATCCAGTGTTAGTGACCTCATCGCCTCTCTTTAATCCCTCTGTAGCATCCATTGCAATTGTTCTTACATCATTTTCTCCTAAATGTTGTGCAACCTCCAATATTAATTTGTTTCCTGAATTATTAGCCTCAAGCGCAGTATAAATTTCTGGTAAATCACTATCAAAGTTTACGTCAACAACTGCACCAATAATTTGTGTTATTTTTCCTTTTTTGCTCATAGTTATAAACTTTCAGCTCCAGATATTATTTCTATTAATTCTTTTGTAATTGAAGCTTGTCTGCTTCTGTTATAGTTAATAGTAAGTTTATCAACTAATTCTCCTGCATTTCTCGTGGCATTATCCATTGCAGTCATTCTTGATCCTTGTTCACTAGCTGCATTTTCTAAAAAAGCTTTAAAAACTTGAGTTGAAATATTTTTAGGTAATAAATCCTCTAAAATCTCATCTTCTTCGGGCTCAAACTCGTATGAAGTCAGATCTTCTTCTTTCTCTTTAGATGAGTTTTTTTCTGCAGGAATGATTTGTTGAGCTTGTGGAATCTGTGTAATTACGTTTTTAAAATTATTATAAAACAAAATACATTTGTCAAATTGATTTTGTTTAAATAAATTTATGATTTCATTTCCTATTGTTTCAGCTTCAGTAAATGTAATTTGTTTCTTGTTTTTAAAACTAAATTTTTTAATTACATATTTTCCATATTCTCTTTTAATCTGTTCTAACCCTTTTGTGCCTACTGTAATTATTTTTAATTCCTTTCCTTCGCTTAGAATTTTTTCAAACTTTGTCTTTGCAAGTTTACAAATGTTAGAGTTAAAACCGCCACACAATCCTCTATCTGCTGTTAATACAACACATAAATTGATTTTATCTTTTCCTGTGCCTACAAGAAGCTTTGGAGCATTTTCTGGATCATTGATTGATTTAGTCAAATTAAGAATTATATTTTGCATTTTTTCACTGTAAGGCCGGCCTTTTTCAGCATTTGCTTGAGCTTTTTTTAATTTAGCTGCGGCTACCATTTTCATCGCTTTTGTAATTTTCTGGGTAGATTTTACACTTTTAATTCTCTTCTTAAGATCGTCTAAACTTGGCATTATTTTTTTCCTTTTTTATATTCTTCAATTATTTGAGAAAGAAGTTTTTCAGTATTTTCTTCAAGTTTTCCAGATGACTCTATTGAATCAATTACTTCAGGTTTTTCTGATTTAACTTTATCAATAATATCTTTTTCAAATTGTTTTATTTTATTTAATTCAATATCATCAAGAAAACCTTTTACCCCAGTAAACACTGATATGACCTGTTCAGCTACGGTCATGGGAGAATATTGATCTTGTTTTAAAAGCTCTGTTAATTTTGATCCTCTATTTAACAATTTTTGTGTAGAAGCATCTAAATCTGAACCAAATTGTGCGAAAGCAGCCATTTCTCTATATTGAGCTAATTCTAACTTAATAGAACCTGCTACTTTTTTCATCGCTTTAGTTTGTGCAGCAGAACCTACTCGCGACACAGACAGTCCTACGTTTACAGCTGGTCGTATTCCCTGATTGAATAGCTCAGTTTCTAAAAATATTTGTCCATCTGTTATAGAAATGACATTAGTCGGAATATACGCTGACACATCTCCCGCCTGTGTCTCAATAATAGGTAAAGCTGTTAAAGAACCTCCACCGCTTTTATCATTTAATTTTGAAGCACGTTCTAATAATCTACTATGTAAATAAAATACATCTCCAGGATATGCTTCTCTTCCCGGAGGTCTTCTTAATAATAAGGACATTTGTCTATAAGCAACTGCTTGTTTTGATAAATCGTCATAGACAATTAAAGCATGCATGCCATTATCCCTAAAATATTCTCCTATAGTACATCCTGTATAAGGTGCTAAAAATTGTAAAGGTGCGGAGTCGGATGCAGTAGCCGCAACTATAGTCGTATATTTTAAAGCGCCAGCTTCTTCTAAAGTTTTAGTTATTTGAGCTACAGTAGAACGTTTTTGGCCAATTGCTACATATACACAATATAATTTTTTCTTTTCATCTGAAGACTCGTTTATTTTTTTTTGATTTATAATTGCGTCAATTGCTACAGCTGTTTTTCCGGTTTGTCTGTCTCCAATGATTAATTCACGTTGTCCTCTTCCAATCGGTATAAGAGAGTCTATAGATTTTAAACCTGTTTGCATTGGTTCACTAACAGATTGTCTTGGAATAATACCTGGTGCTTTTACTTCAACTCGTTTTCTATTTTTAGCTGAAAGTCCACCTTTACCATCTATAGGATTACCTAGTCCATCAACTACTCTTCCTAAAAGTTCTTTACCTACTGGAACATCTACAATTGCATTTGTCCTTTTAATTGTATCTCCTTCTTTAATCTTTCTGTCATCACCAAATATAACTACTCCAACGTTGTCGCTTTCCAAATTTAGTGCCATTCCTTGAGATCCGTCTTCAAATTCAACCATTTCACCAGCCTGAACATTGTCTAAGCCAAAAACACGAGCGATACCGTCTCCAACTGATAGAACTTTTCCTATTTCTGAAACTTCTGCTTTTTCACCAAAATTCTTAATTTGATCTTTTAATAGTTTTGTAACTTCTGAAGGATTAATTGTCATTTTAGTTTTCTAGCATTGCTTGTTTGTATTTTTTTAATTTATTTTTAATAGAAGTATCAATCATAAAACTTCCTAGTTGTAGTTTTAAGCCACCAATTAGTTCTTCATCCACTTTATAGTCAAATTTAATTGTCGATCCCATTGATTTTGATAAATCTTTACTTATTTCATCTAGTTCGGTTGGAGATAATTTTTTTGATGAAATTAATGAAGCTTTTACTTCTCCCCTTTTTTTAGAGCATAATTTCAGAAAACTTTCAGAAATTTTTTTTACAAAGAATATTCTTCTTTTTTCAATTAATAGTAAAAAGAAATTTTTTAAATTTTTAGAAAAACTCAATTTCTCTGCTATTAAATTAATAACACTATTTTGAGTATTTTTATTTTGAGTGGGATTTTGTATAAAATTTTTTATTTCAGAACTAGAATTAAAAAGTGATTGAAAATTTTTAAAATCGTTCTCAATTTTATCTAGCTCATTACTCTCATTAGCTACTTCAAATAAAGCACGGGAATACCTTTCAGATGTTTCGGAAGAGAAAGATTTATTTGTACTCATTTTTTAATTGTCAGATTTTATCATGAAATAATGGTGTGGTCGTACCATAAGAGTTTAACTTGATCAAGTTGCCAATTTTGAACTTAAGCAAAGTTGATCGGATCTACATCAACCGTAAGTTTAATTTTTTGTGAGATTTTAAGGCCATTTAGTACTTTTGTTATTTTTTTTTGCATAAAAATTTGATTATCAAACTTTATTAATAACCTTGAACGAAAATTTTTTTTAATTTTTAACAATGGTGAGTCAACTGGCCCTAGAACTTCAATATCTTTTATTTCGTTTAATCTTATTTTAATCTCTCTAGCTCCCTGCGAACTTAAGCTTTGATCTTTTGAGGATATAATGATTGCAATCAATCTATTAAATGGAGGCAATTTATTTTTTTTTCTTAATAAAAGTTCATTCTTAAGAAGTTCCTCTGATTTATTTTTAATCAATTCATTAAGAGTTGCATCAGAAGGAGCTAATGTTTGATAAATTATTAAAGACTCAGAACTAAATCTTCCAGCTCTTCCACTTAATTGGTGATATAATTGAATATTTTTCTCAGTTGTTCTTAAATCATAACCTCTACCAGAAAAATCAGCATCGATGACTACTATGCAGTTTAACTTTGGAAAATTAAAACCTTTTGAAATCATTTGGGTTCCGATTAAAATGTCTATCTTATTATCATTTATCTTCTTAAATAAGTCTTCTGTTTCATATTTTCTTTTTAAATAATCGCTTGAAAATATATTAATTTTTTTATCAGGAAATATTACCTTAAGTTCTTCGAATATTTTTTCTACTCCAGGACCATACATAATAAATTCACAGCTTCCTTTTGATTTACATTTTGTTTCTATTTTTTTTTCAAAAGAACAATAGTGGCATATCGCTTTATCCTTTATTTTATGAAAAGTTAAATATAATGAGCAGTTAGAACAAACAAGTTTAAAACCACATTTTTTACAAATTAAATATGGAGCAAAACCTCTTCTATTTATAAAAAAAAGTGCTTGATCTCCTCCATCTAAATATTTTTTAACTAAATCTATTGTCTCATTAGCAATAAACTTATTTTTTATTTTATTTAAATTTAAATTAATTATTTTTGCCTTTGGTAAAGGATAATTATTGTATCTTTTAAAGATTTTTATATGTCTATACTTTTTATTTTGAATATTATTATATGTTTCTATTGATGGAACAGAAGTAACAAGATGTACAGGAATTCCTTCAAAGTTTGCTCTTGAAACTGCCATGTCCCTTGCATTATAAATTACACCTTCATCTTGTTTGTAAGATGTGTCATGTTCTTCGTCTACAATTATAATTCCAAGTTTTTTAAAAGGTAAAAGTAGAGCCGATCTAGCACCAACTAGTATTTTTATATCGTTCTTTATAACGCCTTTCCAAATTAATCTTCTTTGTTTAGGTGTTATTTTAGAGTGCCAAATTGCTGGCTTAAATCCAAAAAAATTTTCAAATCTAGATTTAAAATCATTTGTTAAAAATATTTCAGGCAATAAAACTAAGGCTTGATTATTTTTTTTTATAATTTTTTTAATTCGTTCAAAATAAACCAGAGTTTTGCCTGAACCAGTCGTACCTTGCAAAACTGATACATCAAATTTATTTTTTATTTTATCTAAGAATTTTAATGCTGATATCTGTTCTTCATTTAAACTAAAATTTTTTATTTCAGTTTTTTTTACTTCAATTGGATTATCTTTTATTCTTATGAATTTATCTGTACTTCCAATTACCATCTTTAAAACAAGGCCGATTGGAACCATATTGTAAGATGAAAACCATTCTATAAAATCTACTAACTTTTTATTAATAGAATACTCTGTTTTTTTGCTAATATCTTTTATCTTTATATTTTTCGGTTCAAAATAGTTATTTTTCCAAATTACGCCTATTTCTTTTTTTGATCCAAAGGGAACTTCTACCAAATCTCCAATTTTAACTTTAATCTTAGAATTATAAGTAAAAGGAAAATTAAAAACTTTAGGCAACAAAACTTGTGCTTTCATACAATAATATTATTAGAATTATATTTAATTAAAAATGAATTGGTCTTTTATCAACAGCTAATGCTGCTTCTTTAATTGCTTCAGTGTGAGTTGGGTGAGCATGGCAGGTTCTTGCAATATCTTCAGCGCTTGCACCAAATTCCATTGCTAAAGCCATTTCCGCAATCATATCTCCGCAATGTGGGCCAATAATATGCACGCCTAAAACTTTATCAGACTCGCTATCGGCTAAAATTTTCACAAAACCCTCAGTTTCATTATTAACTTTTGCCCTTGAATTAGCCAAAAATGGAAATTTTCCAACTTTATATTTTTTATTTTCCTCTTTAAGTTGCTCCTCAGTTTTTCCTACAGTTGCTACTTCTGGTGAGGTGTAAATTACTCCTGGTATGACATTATAATTAACATGTCCTGCTTGGCCTGCTAAAATTTCAGCTACTGCTATACCTTCGTCTTCAGCTTTATGTGCTAACATTGGACCTTTTATAACGTCACCAATAGCATAAATATTTTCTATTGATGTTTGTAATTTTTGATTAACTTCAATTCTTCCTTCATTATCTTTTTTAACGCCTACTTTTGTTAGATTGAGTCCTTCAGTGTATGGTTTTCGACCAACTGAAACTAACACCTTATCAACCTCTAAAGTCTCATCCTTTGAATTTTTAACATCTGTATAATTAATTAATGCTTTAGTGCCATTATTTTTTACTGAATTAACTTTAGATCCCATCTTAAATTTAATACCCTGCTTAATTAAAATCTTTTTAAACTCATTTGAAATTTCTCTATCCATTCCAGGAGTTATAAAATCAAGATATTCAAGCACTGTAACTTCTGAACCTAATCTAGACCATACCGAACCCATTTCTAAACCTATATAACCTCCACCGATCACAGCTAATTTTTTTGGCACTTTTTTTAATGATAAAGCACCAGTTGAAGAAATTATATTTTTTTCATCTATTTTTATTCCTGGCAAAGAAGATACCTCGGAGCCAGTGGCTATAACAATATTTTTTGTTTTATAATTTTTTTTTGTATTATTATCGTAAACAACGATTTCATTTTTAGAAAAAAGCACGCCTTTTCCTTTTAAATAAGTTACCT
>JACWDC010000012.1 GCA_014654415.1 Pelagibacterales bacterium SAG-MED05
AAGCAAATAAAGAAATATTACTATCAGCTGGATCTATTGGTTCTCCCCACATTCTACAAGTTTCTGGTTTAGGTGAAGGAAAAAAATTAAAATCATATGGGATACCAATTATCCATGAGTTGGTAGGTGTTGGAAAAAATTTACAAGACCATTTAATGTTTAGACCAGTTTATAAGGTAAAAAACTTAAAATCTCTTAATGGAAAAATAAATAGTTTATTTGGAAATCTACTAATTGGATTAGAATATATATTTAATCAAAGTGGGCCAATGACAATGGGCGCGAGCCAAGTTTGTGGCTTTCTAAAAAGTGACTCATCAAGAGCTACTCCTAATTTACAGTTTCATGTACAGCCAATTAGTACTGATATTTTAGGTGCTACTAAGATGCATGACTTTGATGGTATCACTCCCACTATTGCAAATATTAGACCTACCAGCAGAGGAGAAATTAATATTACAAGCAATGATATTAAAGATAATCCTAAGATCAAAATGAACTATTTATCTACCCAAGATGACAGGGATGTGGCTGCCAAAAGTTTAAAAATTGTAAGAAAGATAATGCTAGAAACAAATGCTTTCAAAAAATATGAACCAGAAGAATATAGACCAGGAATACATATTACTGACAATGAAGAATTAGTTCAGGCTGGAAGCGAACATACCCAAACAATCTTTCATCCAGTTGGTACGTGTAAAATGGGAAATGGAGATGACTCAGTAGTTGATGAAAAATTAAAAGTAAGAGGAATAGAAAATTTACGAGTCATAGATGCATCGATTATGCCTAATATAACATCGGGTAATACAAATGCCCCCACTATAATGATTGCTGAAAAGGCAGCAGACATGATATTGAATCCATAAATATGTCAGAACAATTAATCATATTTTCACAAATAGTTTTTATAGATCTAGTTTTAGCAGGAGACAACGCAATTATAATAGGAATGGTTGCATCAAAATTTCCTTCCGATCAAAGAAAAAAAATAATCTTTTGGGGTATCGGTGGTGCTGTAGTTTTAAGAATAATTCTTACTCTGTTAACAGCGTATCTTTTGCAAATTACGGGCCTGAGATTAATTGGAGGAATTCTTTTACTTTATATCGTTTATAAACTTTACGTAGATATTATTAAAAATAAAGAAACTAAAGATAAAGACATAAAAGTTGATAGCTCAAGCCTAATGAAAGCGATTTTCACAGTTTTACTAGCAGATTTTACAATGAGTTTAGACAATGTCTTGGGGGTTGCGGGAGCAGCTGGCCATCATTACCATCTATTGATATTTGGATTAGTTTTATCGATAATTTTAATGGCTGTAGCAGCTACTTTAATCTCAAAATGGATTAAGGAACACAAGTGGATTGCTTGGATTGGTTTATTGGCTATATTAATAGTAGCTTTAGAGTTAATCTACACAGATATAAAAATATTATTTTAATGCTTAAACAAATTAATCTTAAAAATAAAATAGCGCTAGTAACAGGGGCAGGAAAAGGTATTGGTAAAGCTTGTGCTGTAGCTTTGGCTCAAGCAGGAGCTAAAGTAATTATAGTAAGTCGTACAAAAAGTGACTTGGACAAAGTAAGTAAAATAATAAAAAAAACTAAAGGGTCAAGTCAGTCATTCATCTGCGATGTAACTCATACTTCAAAATTTAACACAATAGTTAATAGTTTAAAGAGACTAGACATACTAGTAAATAATGCTGGTAATAACCGTCCTGAACATTTTACAAAGGTAAAAAAAACGGACATGGATTATATTGTTAATTTAAATTTAAAAGCTTGTTTTAATATTGCTCAAATTTGTACTAAGAAAATGCTCGAAGCTAAGAATAGAAAAAAATTAGGAGGTTCAATTATTAATATGTCTTCACAACTTGGTAAAGTGGGTGCTCCTATAAGAAGTGTTTATAACATGACTAAATTTGGTTTAGAGGGTCTGACTAGAGGAATGGCTATTGATTTAGCAAAAAATAATATTAGAGTAAATACTGTCTGCCCTACCTTTGTATTAACTCCCATGGTTAAAGGTTTTTTTAAAAATAAAAAATTTAAAAAAGATATGATAAAAAATATACCTTTAGGAAGAGTTGCGGAGGAAAGTGATGTAGCGACTGCTGTAGCTTTTTTAGCAGCCGATAGCTCAGCAATGATAACTGGAACATCTTTGGTGGTTGATGGTGGTTGGACAGCTCAATAAAATCTTAATTTTATTTTTACTAATAATATTTTCAAATCAAAGTTTATATGCTGTGGAATTTCAAGGTAAATTTGAACAGGGATCTTTTATTCTTGGTAAAACAGAACCAGGTTCTAATATTATTATTGATAAGAAAAAAATAAGGATTTCAAAAGATGGTTATTTTGCCTTTGGCTTAGGTAGAGATAGAAAGAATGATGTTGTTATAAAAATCTTTAAAAATGAAAAATTAGAAGTTTTTGAAAAAAAAGTTTTTAAAAGAAAGTATAAAATTCAAAGAATTGATGGTTTACCAAAAAAACAAGTCACTCCTCCTCCAGAAGTATATGAGCGAATTAAGAATGATAATGTTTTAATTGGAAAAGCTCGATCAATTGATACTGCTTACGATTTTTTTAAAGATAAATTTATATACCCAATAGATAAATACATAGTAACTGGTGTCTATGGGAGCCAAAGAATATTAAATGGTAAACCCAGAAGACCTCACTATGGAATCGATTTTCATGCTCCTGAAGGAACACCTGTAAAAGCTATGATGGATGGTGAAGTAACTCTTTCTGAAAAAGACATGTATTTTACTGGTGGAACAATTATTTTTGATCATGGTCACGGCATAAGCACTTTGTACATGCATATGAAAGATATCAATGTAAAAGTTGGTCAAAAAATTAAAAAAGGTCAGGTAGTTGGAACTTTAGGCCAAAGTGGTAGAGCAACTGGTCCGCATTTAGATATAAGACTAAATTGGTTTGATATTAAATTAGATCCTGCAACAATTTTAAATTAATCTAACTTAAACTTATTTTTATAATCTTTAATTAATGATTTGTCTTGATCGTCTTTGAATAAAATAAAATCTTCAATTACTAAAATATCTAGATTAGTTCCCATAAAACAATTAAAAGCATCTTCTATAGAACAGACAATTGGTTCTCCACGAACATTAAAAGAAGTATTAACTAAAACCGAACAATTGGTATTTTTTTTAAATTCTCTTATAAGCTCATAATATTTAGGATTTGTGTCCTTATGCACTGTTTGTATTCTAGCAGAATAATCGACGTGGGTTATTGCTGGAATACTTGATCTTTTTATGTTTAATTTTTCTATACCAAACAATTTTTTATCTTTTTCACTCATTTTTATTTGTTTTTCTTTTTTTACTTCTGATACTAGAAGCATATAAGGGCTGTCAGAGTCTAATTCAAACCAGTCGTTTACATCCTCACGTAAAACTGAAGGAGCAAAAGGTCTAAAACTCTCTCTATATTTAATCCTTAAGTTTAATTCTTTTTGCATTCTTTCTGACCTTGGATCAGCTAAAATAGATCTTCCGCCAAGAGCTCTTGGACCAAACTCCATTCTTCCCTGAAACCAACCCACTATTTTTTCGTTAGCAAGTTCTTTAGCAGTTAAAGATATTATTTCTGAAGATTCATATTTTTTATAGTCTGCTTTTAAAGATTTAAGTTTTTTTCTATCAAGTCGTTCTCAAATTTCGGGCCTAGATAAGATCCTTTCATTTTATCTTTAAACTCTAGTCTTGGCATTTTTAATTCATGATGCCAATAAGCTAACGCTGCACCTAAAGAACCTCCAGCATCACCTGCGGCAGGTTGTATCCACATTTTTTCAAATATTTTTTCTTTAAGTATTTTCCCGTTTGCCACACAATTCAAAGCAACTCCACCAGCTAAACAAAGATTTTTAATTTTATATTTAGATGAAATATTTTTGGTTATTCTGAGAATTATTTCTTCTGTTACAGCTTGTATTGAGGCGGCTATATTCATATGAAATTCTTTCAACAAATCCTTTTGAGGGTCTCTTGCTGGTTGAGCAAATAATTTTGAAAATTTATTATTTGTCATTGTTAACCCAGTTGCATAGTCAAAATAGTTCATGTCTAGTTTAAATGAACCATCTTCTTTAAGATCTAAAACTTTCTCTATTATTAAATCTTTAAATAATGGTTTTCCATAAGGGGCTAGTCCCATTAATTTATACTCACCGCTGTTTACTTTAAATCCTAAATAGTAAGTAAAAGCAGAATAAAGTAATCCTAACGAGTGTGGAAAATGAATTTCTTTTAATATCTCTAAATTGTTTTTATTTCCAATAGCAACTGTAGTAGTTGCCCACTCGCCTACTCCATCTAAAGTAAGGATAATTGCTTCTTTAAACGGTGAAGGATAAAAAGCACTGGCTGCATGACTATAATGATGTTCTGAAAATTTTATTTTATTTATATTTTTGAAATTTTTATCGTGTTGTTTAAGTTTATCAAATAAAAATTTTTTTTGGAATAACTTCTCTCTTAACCAAATAGGCATTGAAAGGCTAAATGATTTAAAGCCTTTTGGAGCAAACGCCATATATGTTTCTAGCAATCTCTCAAATTTAAGAAATGGCTTTTCAAAAAAAACTATATGATCTATATTATTTAAATCTAATTTTGTTTCCTCTAAAACATATTTTACTGCATTAAAAGGGTAGCTAGGATCATGTTTCTTTCTTGAAAATCTTTCTTCCTGCGCTGCCGCAATTATTTTACCATCTATAAGGATAGCCGCAGCACTATCGTGATAAAAAGCTGAAATACCTAAAATAGATGTCATAATTTAATGATTTCAATACATTAACAAATTAAAAATCAAAATATATGAATTTCTCTGAACTGCCTACGTTAATGCCTAGTCCTGTTAATATTATCAATAGAAAAATTGGAAAAATTGTTATTAATTTAAATTTTTTTGAAAATATTTCTAAACTCGCATAATTATCAAATTTTTGAGAATAAACAGCAAAAATTACAATCGATAATAAAATTAAATTTTCTAAATAAAAAATTGTAGGTAAATTAAATAGTAAAATTTTATAAAAATTTACAATACCATCAAGACTATCAATTCTAAAAACAATCCATAAACTAAAAATTATAAAGCAAGTAATTAATATTTTAAAAAAATTATTTAAGTTAAAAAATCTTCCAATTTTTTTTTCAATAAATAAGATCAATCCATTTAAAAATCCCCATAAAGCAAAATTTAAACTAGCTCCATGCCACAAGCCTGCGATCGACATTGTTAAAATAAGGTTTATGATCAACCTATTATTGTTTAATTTTGATCCTCCCAGCGGTATATAAATGTAATCCTTAAACCATCTAGATAACGTGATGTGCCAATTCCTCCAAAAATTAGTTAAAGACGAACTTAAATAAGGTTTGTTAAAGTTTAGAGGTAAATCAATGCTTAATATTTTTGAAACACCTAATGCCATATCCACGTAACCACTAAAATCAAAATAAATCTGCAATGGAAATAGTAAATAAGCTTTAATAATATCTTTACTTTCTGCAACATTAGGGTTGTCAAATATAGGATCAATGTATGTGGCTATACTATCAGCAAAAAAGATTTTTTTAACAAATCCAACTGTAAACAAAATAATACCAAATTTAATATTTTCATTTTTAAAATAAATTTTTTCTCTTAATCTTGGAAACAGTTCTTTAGCTCTTAAAATTGGACCTGCAATTAATTGGGGGAAGTAAATTAAAAATTCCGCTAATGAAACTAAATTAATCTTTTCTTCATACTTTTTTGTTTTAATATCAATCAATAGCGCTACAATTGTAAATGTAATAAAAGAAATAGCCAATGGAAGACTTGAGTTGTATGTGTAAGGTTTTAATGAAATAAAATTTGTAAGTTCAATTAAAAAATAAGAGTATTTGAAATAAAATAAAGGCAACAGTATTATTGGAATAGAAATCTTTAAACCTATTTCTCTTTTAATGAAAAGATAAGCAAAGATGATATAGTAAAATATTAAAATTAAGAAAATAGGATTCCAGTATCCATAAAAAAATAAACTAAAAAAAATTATTAGAGATTTTTGATAATTTGAAAATATCTTAAAAGCTATTAAAAATAAAATAAAAAACAGTAAAAATTCTATAGATGAAAAAATCATTTTTTTAAATAATTAAATATAGCATCACCTATAATACTATGTGCATATTTATTTGGATGAGGGTCATTATATTTATTCCATAATTTTTTTGAGTCATTAATTTCCAAAGCAGATAATAAATCAAAAAAAGGTATTTCTATTTCTTGTGAAACTTGACGCATTTTTTTATTTATAAAATTAAGATTGTAAGGGCTTAACTTATGTATATCTGGCATAAGAATTAAATGACAATTAATATTTTGTTTTTTACAATGATTTTTTAAATTTTTAATTTCTTGTTTTGCTATTATAAATCCTGGATAATTATCTTGAAATCTTTCCGAATAATATTCCTTTATATTTTCTTGGTTAAACTGACTTTTATAAGAATTAAATAATTTCCAAAAAACAACACCAAGATGAAAATTTTCTGTAAATAAATTAGTTTCTGAAGCGACAATAATTTCTGTATCGTTTACAAAGAAATGAATAATTATGTCGGTAAAATTAAGAGATTTCCAATTTTCAAGGTAATTATTCACGTATCTTTCAGCGTTATAATTACCAACTCCTCCATTTATAAAAATCCATTTTTTATCATTATCGATTGATTTTTTATTCAAGACGTTTGAGAAAGTATCCTTGCTATCTACTCCCCAACCTAAAGCTACTGAGCTTCCTAATATCAAAAAACGTCTATCAAATTTTAAAAGGTCTTGATTAGTAAAATTAATATCTCTTTGCCCATAATTATTTATTTTAATTTCAACTTTTTGTAAATTAGCCGATTTATTAATTACATGAACATGATTTATTTTTTTGTTTTCAACTTTTTTTTTTAAAATTTTTGCATATTTCCACATCTCTATGTCATAATTAATTAAAAAATTGTGTTTGATCCTAAGAATCATTTCACACAAAATGATACCAATTAATAAAGAAAAAAAAATTAAAGATAAAGTTTTGATTAAATTTTTAAACATTTTAATTCAAGCTAGCTTCAAAAAATAATTATAGGACTAAAAGATCGTATAGATGAACGGTGCAACTACAGATCCTTGGCTTAATACTATTAAACCCCCAAATATGGCCAAAACTATAATAATTGGAAATAGCCAATATTTCTTTCTCACCTTGAGAAATTCATAAAATTCTTTAATAAATGATAACATATAAGAGTAAATAATTTGATTTATAATTTATTTGTTCTAACAAATCTATGAAAAAAATATTTTTTGTTAATATTTCTTTGTTATTGATTATCTTTTTATTATTTGAAGTATCTCTTAGAATATTTACTAATATTACTCCTCAAGGTGTCTCGAAAGGTATAATTGATCAATCTGGAAACTTAACTTTTAATTTTCCAAATATTAATGGAAAAAAAGTATTTGGTAAAAAAGTTTTTACTGACAATAAAGGATTTAGGGTAGAAAAGAATCACGAGATCAAAAATAAAAGTGATCTTAAAGAAATTTATTTTGTTGGTGGAAGTACTACATTTGGAAATGGTGTTTTACAAAAAAATACTTTTTCCGGAATTTTAAAAAGAGATCTTGGTCCAATAAATGTTTTTAATTCAAGTGTAATAGGCAGTAACCTTGATAACAATTTACTAATAGTTCAAAAAAAAATAGAAAAAACTAATTTAATGAGTATATTCATTAATTTTTCAATAGATGACCTTTCAGGATTTGAAATTATTGAAAATAATAAAAATAGTAATGTTAAAAATGATATACAAAACAATTCATTAATTAATAAGTTAAAAGAAAATATTTTTTTAAATTATATTAACAAGTTTTTTAGATCAAAATCAGTTACATTTGTGTGGCTCAAAGGTTTATTTTTCAAACCTGAAGAACGTTATTACAAATATGCTCTATCACAATTTAATGATGAGGAAAAAATTTTATATTTAGATAGAACATTAGCAAAATACGCAAAAAAGAATTCTATTTTAAAAGATAAAATAATTTTTTTAATAATACCTTTCAGTCAACAAATTAATAATGAAAATTGTAAAAAAGATGATTTAGCAGAAAAAATTGTAAAAAATAAGTTTAGAAAATATAAATTAAAATATATTGGATTTAAGAAAATTTTTTGTGGCGACTTAGAAAAAAATAAAATTTTTTTGAAATACGATTATAGCCATTTAAGTATTTATGGACATGAAATTGTTGCTAATACTTTAAAACAAAAAATTTACTAAAACTGATTATTCATAGAGCCAAGATTTTTCTCTCTTTTTATCCAATATGAATCTTTCTTTTTTAAAAACGTTAAACCTAATAAATCTTTTCCGAACAATCTGACAATTAAACTTACTGGCGTTAAAACAATAAAATAGACTAAAAACATAACGATTGGTGCAATGATAATTCCTAAAACTTCACCTAATTTAATCCATATTTTATTTAGTGGCGATAATAATTTAGAATTAATTAAACCGAGGATTAAAAAAATACCTGAGATTGTAATAAAATAAGCGTTTAAGTTATCTCCATTCTTTAAAGGCCAAAGTCCTATAATTAAAAAAACAACAAAAAACAACAAACCAAAACTTTTATTAGAGTTTTGAACTTTCATAGAAATTAGTTAATTTAAGCCTTTTTGAAATTTCATATCTTCTTTTTTAATTCCAGCAACTTTAACAGGTTTTTTCATTGCATCTCGTCTAAAAGGTTCCCCCAATTCTTGATTTAAAATTACTTCTATAAAAGTTGTAATTCCTTTTTTTTGATCTTCACAAGATTGTTTTATTGCTTTTGTGGTCTCTTCCATTGTTTTTACTGTGATGCCTTTTAAACCACACGCATTAGCAACTTTTGAATAACTTAATTCTGGATCTAATTCTGTTCCAATAAAATTATCATCAAACCATAATATAGAATTTCTTTTTTCTGCTCCCCATTGATAATTTCTAAAAATTACCATTGATATAGCTGGCCATTCTTTTCGAGCACATGAACTCATTTCATTCATGCTAATTCCAAAAGCTCCATCGCCAGCAAAACCTATGACAGGAGTGTCTGGACAACCAATTTTTGCTCCAAGTATAGATGGAAATCCATAACCACAAGGACCAAATAAGCCAGGAGCTAGATATTTTCTTCCTTTTTCGAAAGTGGGATATGCATTACCAATTGCACAATTGTTTCCGATATCACTTGATATAATTACATCATTAGGTAATCCAGCTTGAATAGCTCTCCAGGATTGTCTTGGTGACATTCTATCTTTATCTCTTTCTCTCGCTTCTTTATTCCATACTGTGCCTGGATCATCGTCTTCATGATCTAAACTAGATAATTTTTGTAACCATGCAGACTTAGTTTGATGAATTAAATCTTTTCTTTTTTTTCTATCTGTATCTCCAGCTTTCGAAGAAAGTTTATTTAATAGTTGTTGAGCTACTAATTTTGCATCTCCACAAATGCCAACTGTTACTTTTTTTGTTAAACCAATTCTGTCTGAATTCATATCTACTTGAATTATTTTTGCATTTTTTGGCCAATAATCAATTCCATATCCGGGTAAGGTAGAGAAAGGATTTAGTCTAGTTCCAAGAGCTAAAACCACGTCTGCTTTTGCTATTAATTCCATTCCAGCTTTAGAACCGTTATATCCTAAAGGTCCGACTGCTAGAGGATGGCTTCCAGGAAAACTATCATTATGTTGATAACCTGAACATACTGGTGAATCTAATTTCTCAGCTAATTTAACACAGTCTTCTATTGCTCCTCCAATAACTACCCCTGCTCCTGATAAAATAACTGGGAATTTTGCATCAGATAATAATTTTGCTGCTTTATCAATTGCTTCCACTCCTCCAGCTTGTCTTTCTAACCTAACAATTGGTGGTAAATCTATATCAATTACTTGAGTCCAATAATCTCTTGGTACATTAATTTGTGCTGGAGCAGAACCTCTAATTGCTTTTTCTATAACTCTATTTAGTACTTCGGCCATTCTAGATGGGTCCCTTACCTCTTCTTGATAACAAACCATATCTTTAAATAAATTCATTTGCTCTACCTCTTGAAAACCACCTTGTCCCATTGTTTTATTTGCTGCTTGAGGTGTTACTAAAAGCAATGGAGTATGGTTCCAATAAGCAGTTTTAATTGGTGTAACTAAACCCGTAATCCCTGGGCCATTTTGAGCAATAACCATAGACATTTTTCCAGTTGCTCTTGTATAGCCATCTGCAATTAATCCCCCATTAGTTTCGTGGGCGACATCCCAAAAAGTGATTCCAGCGTCAGGAAAAATATCAGAAATAGGCATGAAGGCAGACCCAATTATTCCAAAAGCATGTTCAATACCGTGCATTTGTAAAACTTTTACAAAAGCTTCTTCTGTTGTCATTTTTGCCATAGAATTCCTTTAAAAAATCTTAAATCTTACTTTAAATATATCAAAATTTAGTCTATATCCATTAAATATTTTATGTCACAGCCTGACCTCATAATACATGATGAAAAAGACAATGTTGGAGTAGTTGTTATAGAAACAACTAAAAAAGGGCAAGAATGCAATGCTTGGATAATGGAAAATGATAAGTCAATTAAAGTTAATTCCACGAATGCAGTGCCATTAGGTCATAAAATTGCTCTTAAGGACCTAAAGGAAGGCGACACAATTTTAAAATATGGACACGATATTGGTAAGGTTGTTAAATCAATTAAAAAAGGTGAACATGTACATGTTCATAATGTAAAAACAAAAAAATGGTAATTAAATGGAAATTCCAAAAAGTTTTTTAGGTTACAAAAGAGAAAACGGAAGAGCAGGAACAAGAAATCATGTAATAATTCTTCCAGTCGATGATATTTCTAATGCATGTGCTGAAGCTGTTTCAAATAATATTAAAGGTACTATAGCTTTACCTCATTCATATGGAAGACTGCAATTTGGGGCAGATCTTGAATTACATTTCAGAACAATGATAGGAACAGGAAAAAATCCAAACGTAGCGGCTGTAATCGTTATCGGTATAGAGCCCAAGTGGACTAAAAGAATTGTAGACGAAATAGCCAAAACTGGAAAGCCAGTTGAAGGATTTCATATCGAAAGAACGGGAGATATTGGCACAATAATGAAGGCTTCTAAAAAAGCTCAAGAATTTTCTCAATGGGCTTCTGAAAAACAAAGAGAAGAATGCCCACTAAGTGACTTATGGATATCTGTCAAATGTGGGGAATCCGATACTACATCTGGATTAGCATCAAATCCAACAGTAGGTAATTTAATGGAAAAACTTGAACCCTTTGGAGTTCATTTGTGTTTTGGAGAAACTTCTGAATTAACTGGTGCTGAAACAGTTTGTGCTACTAGAGGAGCAACCCCAGAAGCAAAAGATAAGTTTATGAAAACATGGAATGCTTATAATGATTTTATTTTAAAAGAAGCAACTGATGATCTTTCTGAAAGCCAACCGACTGCCGGAAATATTGCTGGTGGGTTAACTACAATCGAGGAAAAAGCTTTTGGAAACTTTCAAAAGATTGGTAACTTGAAATTTATAGATGTACTTGAACCCGCTGAAGAACCAAAAAAAGGAAAAGGCTTATATTTTATGGATACTTCTTCCGCTGCAGCAGAATGTGTTACTCTACAAGCTGCTGGTGGTTTTAATATTCATTTATTCCCCACTGGACAAGGAAATATAATTGGAAACCCAATTGAGCCAGTTGTAAAACTTACTGCAAATCCTTTAACGGCGAAATTAATGAAAGAACATGTCGACTGTGATGTTTCAAAAATTTTGTCTAGAGAAATGAATTTGTCTCAAGCAGGAGATGAATTGATTAAAGAAACATTAAGAGTTGCCAATGGTAGACTTACTTGTGCTGAGGCCTTAGGTCATAAAGAATTTGTAATGACAAAACTTTATAGAAGTGCTTAAGAATTTATTTCTCTGGGAATTTTACTTCTTCTTTCTTAGTTTTGTTTTTATCTCTAAAATCACTTAATAATTTTTTAACTATCGGGCTCATGAATTTTCTCATCCAGGCAGCTAAAGCTCCTAATGTTATAGCTAAAATTATTGCAAAAGCTCCATATAATAATGGAGACTCATTCGAAAATCTTAATGTAAATTCTGCAAAAATATTTAAATCACTACTTACTACTTGATTGTTAATAATTTCATTTGTTTTATCTCTGAAAAAAGAGTCATAAGCAATTGCAATAGCTACTGAACATAATAGTAATGCAAACAACGTTTTTAAATGAGAGCTATCTAAGTATTGACCTATCTTTTGTCCTAACTGAACGCCTAAAATTGATCCTAATATTAGCGGTACTACTAGAGTTAAATCAATTGATCCATAATTAAACGCATGAAGTATAGTTACAATCGCACTAATAAAAATTGTAACAAATAAAGATGTACCAGGTATTAATTTAACGGGCATTCCAACTATATAAATCATAGCCGGAACCATAAGAAATGCTCCGCCTATTCCCATCATTGCAGCAACAAACCCTACTACTAAACCTAGTGAAATAGGTGTTAATGCACTTTCGTATAATTTTGATTTAGGAAAGCGAGTTCTGAATGGAAGCCCTTGAAACCAATTATGTTCGTGTAATTTTTTTTTGATAATCACCTTTTTTCTCGCCTGATCTACTTCCTTAACTCCTTCAATAATCATTAGAGTTCCAACTATAGCCAACAAATACATGTAAAGTAGAGATATAATTAAGCTTATTTTTCCAATTTCTGAAAAATATGTAAACGTCGTAATTCCTAAAATCGTCCCAACAACTCCACCACTTACTATTAATAATCCCATTTTATAATCTAAAGTATTTTTAAACCAATGAGTGAGAGACCCAGATACTGAAGTTGCTAAAATATTATTTACTTCATTAGGTACTGCATAAACTGGAGGGATTCCCATAAATATAAGGAATGGAGTCATTAAAAAACCTCCGCCAACCCCAAATAATCCTGATAAAAGTCCAACTGATAAACTTAGAAAAAGAAGTAAAAAAATATCTACATTAACTTGTGCTATAGGTAGATAAATCTCAAGCATACTCTTAAGTATGCCTCTAATATTAGTATGTCAATAAATAGATAGGCCTTAAAAGTTGAGAGTTTATTGATAATAATTAGTTTAAAAAAACTTAATAAAGGTTCCGGCAAGAATCACTGCCCAAAAAGCTGATAAACCGATTTGAAGAAATAATTTGATATTAAAGAAGTTGGATAGTTTAGTTTTAAATTTTTGGTTAAAATTTGTAGCTAACATTAATTTGATTTAACATAAGATTAATATTTTTCAAAAAATTATATTTTGACAAACTGACGCACCTAATAGATTGTTGCTCCAAAAACTTTTACTTCACCTTCTTCAACTCCAAGCACTAAACGTCCAAGAAATTCACCAGGCATAGTATTACTAGTTTGTTTATAAAGAACAGTAATAAATTGAGCCCTTCTTATACATCCTAAAAATTCCTGTTTTTCAGACAAACTAGTTAATAATTTATTGTTAGCCCATTGTTTCCCTAATTCGACCTCACTTGCTCCATAAAGCATCTGAGATGAAAAATCTCTAGTAAACCCTCCGTAGTCTTTAATGTTAGAGGTTTTTATTAGATTATCCCAGATTGGCTTAGATATTTCTTGAATTTCTTTGTCAGTTTTTTCGAGGAACTCCATTTAAAATTATGAAGCTTTCTTTTCCTTTTTTTCGTCTACAATATGGTAAACAGGAACTTTTTCCATAGTAAACTTCTTAGTTTTTGGATCTCTTCTTGAAACTGTTAAACAATGCCAATTTTCGTCATCAAGCTTTAAATGATCTCCTCGGTAATAATATCCTGGCCATCTTGTTTCTTCTCTAAACTTAGTGTGCTCAGTAACACACTGAGAAGTTATAGTTCGGTGTTTAAGTTCCCAGGCTCTCATTAATTGATGATAGTCCTCTGCTCCTACATTTTCTAAATCTTCTTCTAACCATTTTAATAATTCTAAACCTCTATTAAGCATATTTTCGTTAGTCATATAGTTTGTAGCTATTCCACCAACATACTCATCCATTATTCTTTGAAGTCTTTGTAAGCCTTGAATTGGTGAAATATAAGATGGAGATACAGTTCCACCAGTTATTTCATTTCTACCGACTGTATAATTCTCTAAGGGCTTATAAATTACCTCCTTAAGATCTTCATACTGTTTTTCACTAACATTAATTCCATCAGCTTTTTTATCTTCAATATATTTTACAGCAGCTTTTGCAGCTAAACGACCTTCCGTGAATGAACCTGATGAAAATTTATGAGCACTTCCACCTACGGTATCTCCTGCTCCAAAAAGACCATCAATAGTTAACATTCTATTATAACCCCAAAAATATTCTGGTGGAGAAAGATCTTCTGGACCGCTTACCCAAGCTCCTGAACACGTTGCGTGTGAACCCATTACATAAGGTTCAGAAGTAGTTAATTCAGGGTTTGTGTATTTAGGATCTATATTTTGTGAGGCCCAAACTACTGCCTGTCCTACCGTCATACCTAAAAAATTTTCCCAACCTACTGTTTCTAAATGTGGATCTTGAAAAGCTTCTTTTGTAACCATATGAATAGGTCCTCCACCTGCCATTACTTCCTGAATAAATGCATGGTTACGTAGACAAGTTGGAGTGGGATGATGATCAATGTATTCCCCAACCATTTTCTTAGTATGATCGTACCATTTCTTTTCATAATTTTCACCGTTCGCATTTTGAGTATAAGTTTTTAAATGTAAAAAATAAGCACCTACAGGACCATAACCATCTTTAAATCTACATAAAACAATTCTATTTTCCATTTGAGTCATTTTCGCACCAACAGCTATAGGAAGTGCGTAAGCAGATCCATTGCTCCATGGTGCGTACCAAGTTCTACCCATTCCTTCACCGACTGCTCTTGGTTTAAAAATGTGTGAAGCACCACCAGCGGCTACTATTACAGTTTTAGCTTTGAAAACATAGTAATCTCCCGTTCTCATATTAAATCCAACTGCACCGCCAATTCTATTTTCTTTTTCATTATCCATTAACAAATGAGTTATCATTATTCGATTGTAAATCTTATCAGCAGATTTTCTTGCAGCTTCTGCAACTATAGGCTTGTAACTCTCTCCATGAATCATAATCTGCCATTTACCCTCTCTTAAATATCTTCCTGTTTTTTCATTCTTCATCATTGGTAAACCCCATTCATCAAACATATGTACTGTCGAGTCTACATGACGAGCCATATCATAACCTAAATCTTCTCTAACCATTCCCATTAAATCATTTCTTGCATAACGAACATGGTCTTCAGGTTGATTTTCATCCCACTGCATTCCCATGTAACAATTAATTGCATAAAGTCCTTGGGCTACTGCACCACTTCGATCGATATTAGCTTTTTCAACACAAACTATTTTTAAATCTCTACCCCAATGTCTAGCTTCAAAAGTAGCTCCAGTTCCTGCCATACCGCCGCCAACAATAAGAATGTCACTTTCTACTATATGTGTTTTTACTTTAGCCACTAATAATAAACTCCCTTTTTAAAAGATCCTTTACTAACTGTTGGAAGATCTTTTTTTGTATTTAAATTTTCTGGTTCTCTATATAAAATTTGAGACTTTATTTCTCCTTGGTTTGGTGTGTCACCTTCAGCAAGTTTTGGAATAAATTTACCCCAAGGTTTTGTAGTGATTGGAGACACAAAGTCTTTTTCTGTTCCATTTCTAAATTTTATTTTCCAAGATATTGTTCCTTTTTCTTCCTCTCTTCTAACTCTTACGCTATGTCCCATTGGAGCAAAATCAGCATAACCCCTAACATCTATAGCGTGATTTGGGCAAGCTTTGACACAAGAATAACATTCCCAACAAAAATTGGGTTCTATATTCTTTGCTCTTCGAATAGTTTCATCTATATGCATTATGTCAGAAGGACAAATATCTACACAATGTCCGCAACCATCACAACGAGTCATATATACAAAAGTTGACATAATTTATTTTTTTTCCTTTAAATTTTTTATCATAAATTTTTTAATAATGCTTCGGTTCTTCTCTCTTTATACCTAATCCAAACTGCTCTGGTGCATCAGCTGGTGGTGGCAAATTGTCTCTAGATCCATCTGCTTCAGCTAAGTTTTTTTGAATAGCTGCACCTGGTTTATAAAACATGTGAGCAAATTTTGACCAGTATACTCCTCCAAATAAAACTAAGTTTGAAACAATGAATAAAACTAAAAATACTTTATCATCCCACCTATCATTCAAATCTAAAGATTGAAGATATGACCAAATTAAACCTGTTAGAGAAGATGTAATAAGAGCAAGAACAAATAAATCTGCTTTGATTATCCGATACCATGGTTGTGCTTCTGAATAAACATCAACTCTTAAAAAAAACCAAAACCAGCCTCCACCTATCACAGTCATTAATGCACCAACATGCCAAATTATAGGCCAGAAGGATGGTGTTTCTGAGGAAGGACTAGAATAACAAAAAATCATTACTAAAGATCCAATCCAAAATAAAATTGTACCGTACATTCCTAAAACGTGAGCCAATCTTCTTTTGCCTCTTCCTAATTCTGAAGTAGTTGCAATATCAGATGCAACAGTTTTTAATATTACTGAAGTTTTTTGACTCGTCGTAAGTTGAATTTTTGCATTTTTTTTTGCTTTTTTTGCGTTGTTAAAAAAATACTTTACATTTTTTTTATGAATTATATCTAATAATGTTCCTAAAATAACTAACGCTATCATAGCAATAACAAACACTTGCATAGCGATAGGTGATACAAAATTTGATAATCCTATAAATGGATTGTTGTAAATCATTAATGTAGTTATCCCTTCTCGATTGATGATTTATATATTTCGCTTAATAACAGGTCAAGTGAGAACGGCTCGCATCTATTTGAGTTTTCCCTCTTTTCTCATCTGTGCTCTTATCTTGGTTGCTGATATTTGTTGTGTTTTTTCATCAAGAACTATTTCCTCTATTTTATACCCAACGCCTCTCCCATAACAAATATTGGTAATATTAGGAACCAGAGTAACTTGAACTCTATTTTTATAATCTTTTAAAGCTTCAAAAATATTTTTTTTTACAGTTTCAAAATCAAAAGGGTTGTCATCAATTCCTTTAACATCACGCACCATAATATTTACTTGTCCAGTTTTTTTTAATATTTCTTCAAAAAGTTTTTGATGACCTGCGTGCCATGGTTGCCAACGACCAAGCATTTGAGCAGTAGGTTTTTTGTTATCCCATACATATTCTTTATCTTTTAAATCCATAATAAGCTTTTAGATGAAATAAATTTACAAATCAAATTAAAATAATCTGAGTAAATAATTCATGCCAGTGCAATATTTTGAAAATCTAGTTTCTTTAAAATTAATTATTTTTTCAATAAAGTTTTTATCAATTTTATTACTTTGTGTCTTTACTTCTAAAATAATACATTTAATTTTCTTAGAATTATGAAAATTTACATCTGGAGATAAAAACTCTATATCTCTATCCATTGTAATTCTACCAACGCCATCAAGTAAATAATAGCTTCGTAAATATTTAACTCTCAATTTTTGATGAACAATTCTATTAATTCCTACTTTTTTTAAATTTTCATGCAAGGTATGATGATCAACTTTGATATTTTTTATTACAATTTTTTCTCTATGATAATTTTGGGTTGTTTTAATCTCTAAATTATTTAATTTTCCATTATTGTAGCCTCTAACTCTCACCTTTGCCCTCGGTGTTACACCTTCTTCACTCATATTAAAAAAATATAAATCTTGAGTGTCGTAGTAAATACTTTCTACAATCCTATCTGGAAATAAATTGAATAAACTATTTTGTCTTAAAAAATTTGACTTTTCTCTTTCATTAATCATAAATTTTACTTCATATCTTTTTTGATTATCTTTTAAAATCTGCATAATATTTTAGATTTACTTAATATTCTGTTAAAATTGAAATTTCTGACAAATTATCTGACTTTTTTTTGATTTTGTAATTATTACAATTAAATTTATTTACAATGATTTTAGATCCTTGAAATTCATTTTTTTTTTTATAAGCAGATAAACAAAGATCTATCTCATTCATTTTAATTTGTTCAATATTTGTAATTGATTCATCTTTTGATGCTACTCCAACCTTACTTAAAGTCACAAAACCATTCTTTAAATTAAGCTTTGATTGTTCTCCCACAGAAAAACCTTTATCACCACAATTTGCGAGATTGGCATTTTGAATTTTATAGTTGCCAAAAGAAAAGTCTAAACAATCATTTTTAGCATTATTTATATTAATGCTTTTAATATCTAGTTTTGAAAAATCTAAATCTAAAGCATCGTATAAAGAGTTATTGATAACAACATTTTCTATATGTCCTTTTGAATTTTTAATATTAACGGAGTCTTCGCAAATCATGCCTTCGCTTCTTATTGAAGTTTTTTCAAAACTACTGTCAAAAAAATTTGCACATCCAGTTAACAAATTTTTATCGTATCTAGATACATCTAAAAATGTTTTTTCACTATCAAATTTTTTTTTAAAATCAAAATTTACATTTATGAAATTCCCTTTAATAAAAAGTTTTGACTGACTGTTCTTAAAAATAAACTCTAAATCTTTATTACTATAATTGTCTGCAACAAAAAAATAAGTTGCTCTTTGATCTAAAAAATATTTATTTGAATTTGTATCTAATTTAATTGTTGGTATTTCATTATTAAAGGTGCCTAAATTTATTGGAAAAGATTTAAATTCCTTAATTTTTACAAATCTACCACTCTCAGAGATAAACTTGCTGTAAGTTAACTGATCAATTTCATTACATGATTTGATATTTTTATCTATAATGTTCAAATTACAATTAAAATATTTATCATTATATATAAAGTTGTAAATAATCATTTTTTCTAAATATTTTTTTTTACTCTTAATTTTTTTTATTTCGTTATTATCCAAATAATGAATAATTTTATTTTTAATATTTAGATATTCCACAGACTCTTGTTTTTTAAAGTTAGGACTAAGAAAAAAATCTTCAACTTTTTTCATGTTGTTTTTACCTAAATTATAGATATCTCTAAAAACGCATTCCTGCATTTTAGTTAGTTTTTTATTGCTTAAACTTTTAAAATCTTTTTTAAAATTTGCTAAAATCTCTTCATTGACTTGATTGTTACAATTAGTTTTTCCAGGTGAAAACTGAATATTTCCATCATAATATAAGGGTAAAAAAATTTTCTTATATGGTAAAAAAATATATTTTCTATTTATCGTCGCTAAACTATGAGATGCATGATTTTGATGAATAGTTTTAAATAAATCCTCATTGATCACTCGATTTTCAAAATTCGTATTGAGTTTTAAAGAAATTGCTTCAGATGCTATGAAATTAGATATATCGTTTTTTAAAAAATTATTGTTATCGATGACAAATGATCGAGTTAAAAATTTTTCATAAATTTCTGTTTCTTCTTTATTTAAATAAAATTCAAAATCATTTTCTTTTAAAATTACTGTTTCAGTTAAATTATTCCTCTCTAAAAATTCCTTCGTAGCATCTTCTTGTAAAATTGCCTTATAGATATTTCCATTTAAGTTCACTTCAACCATTCTTGTGTATAAAGATGGAAAATTTATTTTTTTTAGCATTAAGGTCCAATAAACCTCATTTTCACCCTTTCTAGTCTCAGGGAGAAAAAGATTAAAACGTGTTACTCCATAAAAACTATCATTGATAATTTTAACTTTTAAGCTTGAATGAGGAAATCTTAAATGATCTTTTACATCACCCATAATTCGTATTTCAGAATTAATTGTTTTATTTTTAAGTATAATTTTAGCTTTTACCCATTTTTTATATTTTTTTTTTATGTTACTTTTTCCATATTTCCACACTCCACCATCAATGAGCTCACCATCGGAATGGGCTCTCATCACTCTTCTAATATATGTATTGTAGTCTGAATTATTTAATTTAAATTCAATCTTTGAAGGTATATTGAGGTTTTTTGAAAATGCAAAATTATTAGTAACTAATACAAAATTTAAAAAAATATAAAAAAATACAGTCCATTTAATAGTTTTCATCTAAGTCAACATTATAACTATTTATCTTAGAAGACCATTCATTTAAAAAATTTTCTTTGTCTATTGAATTATCAAATATTGCAAGAGCTGAAACGTTTTTTTTATCATTTTCGTTTTTAACTGAATAATTTTTAATATTTTTATTACTAATAATATTCTTAAAATCTATTTCTTTCATTGTTCCCTGAAAATTCAATGATAATTTTCCCTCTCCTTTTGATTTATTTGAATTTGTAATTGAAAATCTTTTTATAAAATAAGGTAAAATTGAAAGAAGAATAATTAACGCAAGTGAGATACCTAGATCAACTTTGGCACTTATTCCAATTGTTAGCAAACTAAAATAATGAACTAGCTCGTATGGAGTTCTTATTGGTGTTCTAAATCTTACGATTGAAAGTGCGCCTATCATACCTATACTTAAGGCAATATTAGAGCCTATAACAGTAGTTATTACTAAACCGATCACTGGCAAAGTAATGCCTACATATATATTAAAATTATTTCTTAACCATTTATAACTGAACTTCGAATGGATGTAAGTTACGATTAGACCACCTATTCCGCAAAAAACTATTTTAATAAGAAGTAAAAATAAAATAATATTTTGAGCAGAAAGTTTCTTATAAGACAAAAAAAGTATTTCAAGCAAATCTTGCATCAAAAAAAATATTTATTTTATAAAATTACTAAGCCGCAGCTTGCAAATTATATTTTGCAGTCATTCCGCTTAAAAAATTCCATAGATACTTCGCGGTTGAAAGAGCTGCTTTCTCTGCTTTTTCTTGTTCTTCTTTGGTTAATCCATCTAGTAGTTTTTCGCACTCAGCTCGATGAACGACATCTGCGGATTTATGAGCTTCAAAAAATTCAAGTCCTTCT
>JACWDC010000013.1 GCA_014654415.1 Pelagibacterales bacterium SAG-MED05
TCCATAAATACCTGTGGGATGAAATTGAACAAACTCCATGTCCTGAAGTGGCAATCCTGCTCGTAAAATCATTCCATTTCCATCTCCTGTACAAGTATGTGCAGAAGTTGCTGTATAGTAAACTTTACCATAACCACCAGTAGCCAATATAGTTATATGAGATCTAAATCTATGAATTGTTCCATCATTTAAATTCCAAGCAATCAAACCTTTGCATTCTCCATTTTTCATCAATAAATCTAACGCAAGATATTCTATAAAAAATTCAGTATTGTGTTTCAAAGCCTGACCATACAATGTGTGAAGTATTGCATGACCAGTTCTGTCTGCTGCAGCGCAAGTTCTTTGGACAGATTCATTTCCATAATCTTTAGTCATTCCTCCAAAAGCTCTTTGGTAAATTTTTCCATCTTTTGTTCTGCTAAAAGGAACTCCATACCTTTCTAACTCTATTACAGCCTTTGGAGCTTCTTTGCATAAATATTCAATTGCATCTTGGTCACCCAACCAGTCAGAGCCCTTAACAGTATCATACATATGCCACCTCCAATCATCTTCACCCATATTACCAAGTGCCGCTGAAATTCCTCCTTGTGCCGCTGAAGTATGACTTCTTGTTGGAAAAACTTTTGAAATGCATGCTGTTTTTAATCCTGCTTCGGATAAACCCACTGCCGCTCTTAACCCTGAGCCACCAGCTCCAAGAACTACAACATCATATTCATGATCTATAATTTTATAAGCACTCATTATGATAAATTAAATATTCCTATAATTGTTAATAATGGAATTATTATAGCAGAAATATTAAGTATTTTATTTGCGACATTTTTTGTTTTTTCATCATGAATATAATCCTCAAAAATCTCACTTATAGTTAAAGCTGAGAAAAAGTAAGAAATAACAACAAAAATAGAGAATATAATTTTTGACGGTTTTTTTGTAAAAAAATTAATAACCTCAATATAGTCTGAATCATAGATGGATACCAAATTAACTATAAACCAAATCATTAATGGAATTAATATCAATGAACTAAGTTTAAGAAACAACCATTTTTTTGTTGATGAGTGCATATTAAAAAATATTTTTCCCTACTAAATAAAACAAAATTGTTAGAACAAAAGATCCAATGAAGGTCAAGACCCCTGTGATTTTTGTAACTTTTAAATCGAAACCATAGCCCATATCCCAGATTAAATGTCGTATTTCATTTAAAATATGAAAACTAAAAGTCCAACACAAAAAAACTATTATAAATTTTCCAAAAAAAGATCCTAAAAATAGCTGAATTGTTTCATAGATATTTTCACCTGCCAACAAAGATAGTGTCCAAATACAAATTAATGTAATAGCTAAAATATTAATCACTCCTACAATTCTGTGAGTGATAGAAAGAAGAGATGAAATTTGCCATTTATAAATTTGCAAATGAGGACTTAAAGGATTGTTATTATTCTTCATAACTTATTTATAAACCAAACTCTTTATTTTTTCTTTATTAAACACTCTGCTATTTGAACAGTATTTAACGCTGCCCCCTTTAATAGATTGTCTGAAACTATCCACATATTTAAAGCTCTTTTGTTGGAGTTATCTTTTCTAATTCTAGAAATAAAAGTCAAATAATCTCCTTCTGCCTCCAGAGGCGTAATATATCCTCCGTCTTTATTCTCATCAACGACTTTACATCCAGGAGCATTTGTTAATATTTGTCTAACTGTTTCTAAATCGTATTCATTTTCAAACTCAATGTTTACTGACTCAGAATGAGAGGTTTTTACTGGAACTCTTACACAAGTTGCGGTTAAACCTATTTCTTCATCTAAAATTTTCTTAGTTTCATTCTCCATCTTCCATTCTTCTTTTGTATATCCATCTTCAACAAAAGAATCTATATGTGGGATCAAGTTAAATGCTATTTGTTTTGTAAAATTTTTAGACTCAACTTTTTTTCCGTCTAAATAATCTTTAGTTTGACTAAACAATTCATCCGCTGATGCTTTTCCTGCTCCAGAAACTGCTTGATAAGTGGAAACAACTACTCTTTTTATCTTATACTTGTCGTGCAAAGGTTTTAAGGGAAGCATTAATTGAATCGTCGAACAATTAGGATTTGCTATAATATTCTTATGAATCTTTAGATCATTAGGATTAACTTCAGCAACTACCAAAGGAACATTTTTATCCATCCTAAAATATTTTGAGTTATCTATAACAATAGTTTTTTCTGAAGCTTTAGATGCCCAATTTTTAGCAATTTCACTGCCTGCAGCAAAGATGGTAATTTCTGCCTTTGAAAAATCATATTTTTCTAATTGTTCAACAATTATCTCTTTCTTTTTAAAAACTAATTTCTGTCCAGCACTTTTTTCTGATGCGACTAGAAACAGATTATCAATTTCGATTTTTGATTTTTCTAATACCTCTATTGTTTTTCTACCTACGTTGCCAGTAGCACCGATTATTGCAAAATTCATATTCTTTAGTTGTTTTATTTCAATTTTGAGATAATTGCATCACCCATGTCGGTTGTGGAGACTTCTTTTTTACCATTCGACATAATATCTTTTGTTCTCAAACCATCATCTAACACCTTTTGAACAGCTGTATCTAATAAACTAGCTTCTTTATCAAGATTTAAAGAATATCTCAAAGCCATAGACAAGCTCAGTATTGTTGCAATGGGATTGGCAATATTTTTTCCAGCAATATCTGGCGCAGAACCATGTATAGGCTCGTACAGAGATCGAATTTTACCATTTTTATCTTTTGATCCAAGAGAAGCAGAGGGCAGTAACCCTAAAGAACCTGTTAACATTGCTGCTTCATCTGACAACATATCTCCAAATAAATTATCAGCTAATATAACATCAAATTGTTTTGGATTTCTCAAAAGCTGCATAGCACAGTTATCTGCCAGCATATGATGTAGCTCTATTTTTTGATATTCTTTATCTTTTAAAGCTTGCACTTCTTCTCTCCATAACACTCCCGCTTCCATCACATTGGATTTTTCACAAGAGGTTACTTTATTTTTTCTTTTTTTTGCTAAATCAAAAGCTACTCTAGCAATTCTTTGTATTTCGCCTGTAGTATAAGAGTGAGTATTTATACCTTTTCGTTCATTGTTTTCTATTGGTTCAATTCCTCTTGGCTCACCAAAGTATATTCCTCCGGTTAACTCTCTTACAATCATAATATCTAAACCGGATACTACCTCTGGCTTTAAAGTTGATGAGTCAACTAACTGCTTAAAACAAATTGCTGGTCTAAGATTTGCAAATAATTTCAGTTCTTTTCTAAGTTTTAAAAGAGCTCTCTCAGGTTTTTTAGAAAATTCTAAATTATCCCACTTGGGACCACCGCAAGCACCTAGGATCACAGCGTCTGATTCTAAAGACTTATAAAAAACTTCATCAGTAATTGGAATTTTATTAGCATCTATAGATGCTCCGCCGATTAATTCTTCTTCAAGGCTAAAATCTAAAGATTTATTCTTATTAAACCATTCTATTACTTTTTTGACCTCCCTAACAACTTCAGGTCCGATACCATCACCAGGTAATAATAAAATTTTTCTACTTTTAGTTTTATTCATTTCTCAAAATCCAAGGTTTTTTTGAATTAAGCACTGCTTCATAACTATCAATTTGTTTTACTTTTTTCATTGATAAGTCAATATCATCTAAACCTTCGATCAAACATTTTTTTTTGAATTGATCTATCTCAAATTTAAAAACTTTATTACCAAAATATATTTCTTGCTTTTCTAAATTTATTTCAATTTCTTCTTGTCTTTTTGAATACTCTGATAATTCTAAAACTTTTTCTTCACTAATTTTTACTGGTAAAATACCATTTTTAAAACAATTATTATAAAATATATCCGCAAAACTAGAGCTGATAACACTTTTAATTCCAAAATCAGATAGTGCCCAAGGTGCGTGCTCTCTAGAAGATCCACAACCAAAATTTTTTCCAGCTAATAAGATCTTAGATTTATTATATGGCTCTTTATTCAATACAAATTCTTTTATTATTTTTTCATTTTCATCATATCGCATTTCATAAAATAAACTTTTTCCCAGACCTGTTCTTTTGATAGTTTTTAAAAACTGCTTTGGAATTATCATGTCAGTATCAATATTTTGTAAAGACAAATAAGAAGGTATGCTTTTTAATTTGAAAAATTTTTCCATTATTTTATTTCCCTAACATCTGAAAGATGACCTTTAATTGCTGCGGCTATTGCCATACCTGGACTTACCAAATGAGTTCTGCCGCCCCTTCCTTGTCTTCCTTCAAAATTTCTATTTGATGTAGATGCACATCTTTCTTTGGGTTTCAATTGATCAGGGTTCATACCCAGACACATGGAACAACCTGGCTCTCTCCACTCAAATCCAGCTTCAATAAATATTTTATGTAAACCTTCTTCTTCTGCTTGAGCTTTAACTAGTCCAGATCCAGGTACTACCATAGCACTTACGTTTTTAGCAATTTTTTTTCCTTTTAAAAGTTCTGCTGCTAATCTTAAATCTTCTATTCTTCCGTTGGTGCAACTCCCGATGAATATTTTATCTATTTTTATATCGGATATCTTCGTATTTGCTTTTAAGCCCATGTATTCTAGAGACCTTTTCATTGCCATTTTTCTATCCTCATTGCTTTCTTTATTTGGATCTGGCACAACTCCAGTTACTGGCGAAACATCTTGAGGAGAGGTTCCCCAGGTAACGAGTGGTTCAATTTCTTTTCCATTAATATTGATTTCTTTATCAAATTTACAGCTTTGGTCTGAATACAAAGACTCCCAAAATTTTATTGCTTTATTCCAATTTTCTCCTTTTGGAGACATTTTTTTATCTTTAAGATATTTAAAAGTTTTTTCATCTGGAGCAATTAATCCTGCTCTAGCTCCTGCTTCAATAGTCATATTGCAAACAGTCATTCTTTCTTCCATGCTTAAATTTTTTATTACTTCTCCTGAAAATTCTATAACATAACCAGTACCCCCAGCTGTTCCTATTGTTCCAATAATTTTTAAAATAACATCTTTAGCTGTAACACCTTTGGGTAAAGAGCCATTGACATTAATTCTAAAATTTTTAGATTTTTTTTGAATTAAGGTTTGAGTTGCAAGCACATGCTCTACCTCTGATGTGCCAATTCCAAAAGCTAAAGCTCCAAAAGCACCATGGGTAGCTGTATGACTATCTCCACATACTATAACAGTGCCAGGTTGAGTAAAACCTTGTTCAGGTCCAATGATGTGAACTATTCCTTGTCTTTTATCGTTAACATCAAAAAGTTCAACTCCAAATTCTTTACAATTGTTTCTTAATGTATCTACTTGAATTTTAGATTCTTCATCATCAATCCCTTTACTTCTATCCGTGGTTGGAACATTATGATCTGGTACAGCTAATGTTAATTCTGGTCTTCTTACTTTTCTCTTTTGAAGTCTTAAACCTTCGAAAGCTTGTGGGCTTGTAACTTCATGAACTAAATGTCGATCAACATAAATTAACGAAGTTCCATCAGTTTGTTTGTGAACAAGATGGTCGTCCCATATTTTATCATATAGAGTCTTTGGCATCAAAAATTTAATTATTTTTTATCGTTAGTTTTTTTCTCAGTTTTTTTCTGAACAACAGAAGTATCTTTTGTTTCTTCTGTTTTTATTTCTTCTTTAACAGATGGAACTACTTCTTTTTTTATAGGCTCTACGGGTTGAGTTGAAATATCTATTCCAATCTTTTTTTTAATTTTTTCTGCTATTCTTGCAGATTTACCTTTTTTATCTCTTAAATAGTAAAGTTTTGCTCTTCTAACTTTTCCTGATCTAATTACTTTAATTGAATCCACATTTGGACTGTATAATGCAAAGGTTCTTTCAACGCCTTCTCCAAATGATATTTTTCTAACTGTAAAAGACGAATTTAAATCTCTATTTTTTTTAGCTATACAAACACCTTCGAAATATTGAATTCTTTCTCGTTTCCCCTCAGAAATTTTTACACCAACTTTTATAGTGTCGCCTGGAGAAAAATCAGTGATTTTCTTATTTGCAACAATTTTTCTTATTGCTTCTTTATTTATATCTTCAATGTTTCTCATCTTTTTTATTCAAATATTTTTTCCAAAGATCGGGTCTCTGGCGACGTGTTATAGCCTCAGATTGTGATAAACGCCAGTCTTTAATTTTAGTGTGATCACCTGATAAAAGTACTTCCGGAGTGCTTTTTCCTTCCCAATTTTGAGGTTTTGTATATTGAGGATATTCTAATAGATCGTTTTCAAAACTTTCCTCTTTTGCTGAATTATCATTTCCTAAGACCCCTGGCAATAATCGTATGATAGAGTCAACCAAAACAAATGAGGCTGTTTCACCTCCAGACAATATGAAATCTCCAATACTATATTCCTGGATATTTCTTGTTTCTAAAACTCTTTGATCAATTCCTTCAAAATGACCACATAATAAATTTAGTTTTTTTTGCTTACTAAATTCCCTAGCCGTTGTTTGATTAAATGTTTTTCCTTTAGGTGATAAATAAATTGTAGTTTCATCACTCTTTAGATTCGAATCTAATGCTGTAGCGACTACATCTGGTCTCAATAGCATTCCGTTTCCTCCTCCAAAAGGCGTATCATCAACTGAGCTATGCTTATCAATTGCATAATCTCTGATATTGATCACTTTTAAATCCCAAATTTTACTTTCCTGAGCTTTTTTATAAATACCAGTATTAAGTGGTCCTGGATATAAATCTGGATACAAAGTAAAAATTTTTACTTCAAACATAAACACTAATCCCTAGACTAAGCTTTAGGTTCTTCCTTTTTAGCTTCTGCTTTAGGTTCTTCCTTTTTAGCTTCTGCTTTAGGTTCTTCCTTTTTAGCTTCTGCTTTAGGTTCTTCCTTTTTAGCTTCTGCTTTAGGTTCTTCCTT
>JACWDC010000014.1 GCA_014654415.1 Pelagibacterales bacterium SAG-MED05
GTCCAGGATGATAAAAAACGTACAAACCACCAGAATAATCCCTTTCTTTTTAATTCTTTTTTCTCTGCATCATCGTGCATTCGCGGATCTCTTAAATTAAGACTAGCAAATGCTAACATCGTTCCAGTGATTGACACTATAAAACTTAAAACTCCAAACCAGATCCAAAATGCAAAAGTTAAAGCAGCCTGTGGAATATCTGAATAAACAGTTTTTGTGGCTCCTTTTTCTCTTTCTTGTACTATTCGTTGCTCGTTTTTTAGTTTCTGGTCATTTAACTTTGAAATTTGATCATTAATAATATCAATTTCTTTTTGTGTACGTTCTGCTTTAAATCTCCAAAAGAAAAAAGTATTAAAAACTTTAGAAGTTTCTAAATTATTAACCTCCTTATCAATTTTATTATTCTCTAATTCATAATCTATTATAAAATAATTTTTAAACCAAGAAGCAACTCTTATAACTTGATTGTCAGGACCTTCATTATCTATTCTTTCAACTATTTGATCAATTTCATTTTGTATTGATGATATTTCTGTTAAATTTTCTTTATTTCTGTCTGCTATATTATCTAGGTCATCATTATACTTATCTATAAGCTGTTGATTTTTTCTCAGATTTTCTTGTAAAGGTTTAATTGATCTACTTGATTGCTTGTCAATCAAGTCTAACTGAGTTTTGTTATCTCTCAACATTGAATTCTTTGCTTTAGATAATCTCTCTGTATTTTCTTTAATTTGATTTGATAGCTCTTTTATTCTATCCAAATTAAATTTAATTGAGTCATCAATTGACCCTTTTCTGAACCAATTTGTATCTTTAAGCTTGCTTTGAGATTCCAAATTATCTTTTTGTAGTCTTTGTATTTCTTTTTCATCTCTATCTATAAGACTTTGTAAGCTATCTACAGTTCCACTTTGTGTAGATGTTCCTTCTATTGAATTTTTTCTTGATTTTGCTGAATTTTCCAATTTTTGGATTTGACTAATAACTTTATCGTTAGCTAATTGAAGATCTGAAATTTGTTTGTTCAAATTCTTCTCATCAATTTTAATTCTTTTTACTAAAATTTGATCTTCTAATGTATCTTTTTGAATTAGTAATGATCTAAAATCTTTTGTTCTTAGATTTTGTATTCTTTCAAAACCTGCGACTACAGTTTCAAAAGTAGATATATTTACTGCTATTAAAGCTACTAAAAAAGTGGTTCGAATATAAAAAGTTCTGCTGTAGTAAACTGCTGACGCTAATGGTATTTTAGTTAATTCAATAATACCTACCATAAAAAATATTAAACCCATCATCAAACCATCTCCAGAAATTCCTAAAAAACTCATCACAGGGGCATCGTTGTCAGAAAACCTCCACATAAGTATAATCCCAAACAAACATCCTACCGTTGCTAACAATATTTCTACTGCCCATGCCGTTCTAAGGAGAAAAATTCCTTGTTGAACAGTTTGAGATCTTGGATAAAACCTGTCAAAAATATTATCTAAATTTCTTTCCATTATTTAAAGCTAAGTTTTTTTTTTATTGTTTGAAAGAAGTTTAAATGTTTGTGGTCATCAAAAATGTCTACTACTTGATTTATTAGTTTTTGTTCTTTTACATCAAAATGATGATCTGCTTTTGCAAATTTAATTAATGTTGCAATGATAAAATCTAGAAAATTTACGTGTTTTGGATCTATAAATTTCTTAATACGTTCAGCATGATATTTTATATCATTTTTATCTTTAGAGGCTTTATCGATAATATCTAAAAGTGCTTCTTTCTTTTTAGGATCATTAGTTGGAAAAGTTTTTAATATTTCGTCTCTCTCATATAAGGAGAAATTACCATCTATCATACATATTTTTGTAGATAAAATTATTGTTCCTACAATGCAAATAGTTCTATCACTCTCTCCTCTATATTCCTCTAAGATATCCATTTTCTCCCCAGGTGAAAGTTAAACAGATTTCTTAGGTTTTTAATAGGTATGATTTTTTATTTGTTTCTTACTTTTTCTCTAAAAATCCATGGAAATTCGAATTTCATATTCCATAATCCAAGTTTATTATTTTTGGCATATTCTTGTTCTTCGGCAAACTTCTTTTTTGAATACTTCGGATAATCAAATGCGTAACCATTTTTGACCATTAATCTAGACAAGCTTTTATTTTCAACGAAGCATTCTCCTAATTTTCTATTATATTGATCCGGTTTTTTTTCTAATTTGCACTCAACTGTTTTTTTACCTACTAATTTAATTAAGAAATTTTTAGACAATTTTCCACAATCTATAACAGAATCACCTATTAAACATTTTTGCTCTTTACCTCTGTAATAACTTTCGGGAGCATCTATTCCTGAAAAACGCACTTTAGTACCATTTATAGAAATTGTGTCACCGTCTGTTATTTTTAAGTTTTTGGAAGAATGTTCATTTTTTGATTTCGATTTTTTGTTATGACAATGATAAGTGTTATTACTTGTTTGATTATGACAACCTTCGGAATTTGTTCTTCCAGAATGTGGAAATGATTTACTAAAGGATAGCAATATAATAAGAATCGCTAAAAACACATAGTTCATGATAATTAATATATCAGATTTATCTCCCCTCGTGCCAGTCTCGTGCTAGTTTGTGAGAGTTCGTATGTTAGATTTTTCAATAACAATTTTGGGTTTTTAAATAAACATGCTTAGTTATATAGATTTTAAACCAGTAGAGACTGCCAGAGACAGAGGGTTTTGTGAATCCCAGGTATTGCAAATCCTTTTATCCCAGTTCGATTCTGGGCGTGGCCTCCAAAAAAAATTGGTTGTTTTATTTTTTTAAAAAAAGTATGTTCATTTTCATTCCTCGGTAGCTCAGTTGGTAGAGCAGTTGACTGTTAATCAATTGGTCGCAGGTTCGAGTCCTGCCCGAGGAGCCAAGAAATTAAATTATACGACTTTATCAAATTTTGAAGTATTGCTTAATATTTGAAATATTTTTTCTTTTTGTAATTTAGATAAAGATGAAAAAGTTCTGCTTAAAAACGAATAATTGAGATCTTCATTCATTGATTCACCGGGATTTACATTTTTAAAATCCTTATAATCTTCAAAAAAATAAATAATCGGAACTTTTAAAAACTGAGATAGTTGCATTAATCTGTTTGAGCTAACTCCATTAGTTCCTTTTTCATATTTTTGTATCTGTTGAAATGTTACGTTAATAGCTTGAGCGACTTTTGTTTGAGTAAGACCTAGTGATAGTCTTCGCATTCTTAATTTTTTACCTAGATGAACGTTAAAACTCTCTTCCATAGAACTCCCTTTTTTTATTTATACAACCCTAATTTTAAGATTTTGGCAACAGTAAAAGTTCATTTTGGGTAAGAAAAATTCGTCGAGTTTTACGCTTAAAAAATTTAAAATAATGGATAATAACTGTTGACTTAAATGAAAAAAAAACGATGAAAATATAAATTATTTATAAGTTTTTAATCTGTACTCCCAATAACCAGTTTTTTCAAAACCAGCCTTAACCCAAAGGAATGAGTTTTCCTCATACCAGATGTCCGTATTAAGTTTTTTACTATCTGGAAGAGTTTCGTCAGAAGATTTAAAGTTAAAATGCAAAGTTTTATAAATTTTATCTCCAACTTTAATTTCCTCTTTGCCCATATATGTAACTGTTTGTTCTATTATTCTTCCAGAAATACCACTTATCTGAGCTTTGGCTTTTACTATATCATGGTTCCACCATGTGCCGACTATAAATTCTTTATTGGCTTTACCTTTAAAAGAAGATCCATCAATAATTAAATTTTTGTCGTCTGCGTCAACGCTAATGTTTACATATCTATCTTTTTTATTTTGTTTAGTTTTAGAGTAATAACTTTTAAAAACTCCTTTTTGGTAATTTTCTTCACTACTGGCATAATATTTATATAAATCAACTCCAAGTTTTGTAATTTTAAAGCTTACTTCACTAACAACTGATAAATTGTCTTCATCTCTTAAAAAATCATATTTATGATAACCTATAGATTTATTATTTCTAAATAATTCATATTCTAAATAGTTAAAATCTCC
The DNA here is from genome assembly GCA_014654415.1 of Pelagibacterales bacterium SAG-MED05. Taxonomy (GTDB): domain Bacteria; phylum Pseudomonadota; class Alphaproteobacteria; order Pelagibacterales; family Pelagibacteraceae; genus Pelagilacustribacter. The sequence continues at coordinate 4,072 of JACWDC010000014.1, forward strand.
ATAATGTTGAACATGGCTAGTTGCATGAAAATTTAAAGAAAATAAAATTATAATTGAAAGGATAATTTTTTTCATATATTTTGGATTATGGAAAATAACATTATTTTATCTCAAATCGGAAATACACCATTAGTAAGATTAAAACAAGCCTCCGAATTAACTGGGTGTAATATTTATGGTAAAGCTGAATACTTTAATCCAGGAGAGTCTGTAAAAGATAGAGCGGCTCTTTTTATTGTTCAAAATGCAATTAAAAAAAGATTGATTTCAAAAGGTGGTACTATAGTAGAGGGAACCGCTGGAAATACTGGTATAGGTCTGGCTATTGTTTGTAAAGAATATGAATTAAAACTTAAAATAGTTATTCCAAAAACTCAATCTATCGAAAAAAAAAATACTTTAAAAAAACTAGGCGCTGAATTAATTGAAGTGGAAGCGGTTCCTTATTCAGACCCTAAAAATTATATTAAACAATCTAAAAAAATTTCTGAAGATTTAAATAAAACAGATAAAAATGGAGTTTATTGGGCCAATCAGTTTGATAATATAATTAATACAGAAGCGCATATAAAAACAACAGCTCAAGAAATATGGAACCAGACAAATGGTAAAGTAGATGCTTTTACTTGTTCAGTAGGTACTGGAGGAACTCTAGCAGGCACTTCTATTGGACTTAAAGAAAAAAATAAAAATATTGAAATAGCTTTATCAGATCCAATGGGTTCTTCTCTTTATTCTTATATAAAAAATAATAAATTAGAAAATACTGGAAATTCTATAACTGAAGGTATTGGAACTGGAAGGATTACAAAAAACTTTGAGAAAGCTTTAATTAATGATGCTTTTCAAGTTGATGATGTAGAAGCCTTAAATTTAGTTTACGATTTAATAGAAAAACAAAAGATTATTTTAGGTGGTTCTTCTGGAATAAATATTGCTGGAGCTATCAAATTGGGAA
>JACWDC010000015.1 GCA_014654415.1 Pelagibacterales bacterium SAG-MED05
AAAATTTGAAATAATAGGTGTCTCAATAATTTCACCTGAGGGTTTAGCTATTAAACCTCTCATTCCTGCTAATTGTTTCATTTGTGCTTGTGATCCTCTAGCACCTGAGTCAGCCATCATATAAACTGAATTTGTCTCTATTCTGTCATCTTCATAGATTTTCTCAGCTGAAGAAATTTCTTTCATCATTTCATTCGCAACTGTATCAGTGCACTTAGACCATACATCTACTACTTTGTTGTATTTCTCTCCTCTGGTAATTAAACCGTCTGAATATTGTTTTTCATACTCTTCTATTTGTTTCTTGGTATTATTTATTAAACCTTCTTTAGTTTTAGGAATTAATAAATCATCTTTACCAAAGGAAATTCCTGCTTTAAATGCATGCTTAAATCCAAGAGTTTTAATTCTGTCACAGAAAATTACCGTTTCTTTTTGTCCGCAATATCTAAAAATTATATCTATTACTTCAGATACATTTTTCTTAGTCAGCAATCTATTTACTAAACTAAATTTTATATTTTTGTTTTTAGGTAATACGTTTGCTAATAAAAATCTTCCAGCTGTACTAGTATATTTTTCAAATTTACTCGATCCATCTTCATTAATTGTTGCAAATATTGATACTATTTTTGAATGCAAACTAATTGATTTATTTTCTAATGCTTGTTCAATTTCTTCCACACTAGAAAAAATACCTTTTGGTTTTTTATCGTTTTCGTCACCTTGTGATAAATAATATATCCCTAAAACTATATCCTGGCTCGGTACTATAATAGGTTTCCCGTTTGAAGGACTTAGTATGTTGTTTGTTGACATCATTAAAACTCTAGCTTCTAATTGAGCTTCTAAACTTAACGGTATATGTACAGCCATTTGGTCTCCGTCGAAATCAGCATTAAATGCTGCACAGACAAGCGGGTGTAACTCAATAGCATTACCTTCAATAAGTTTAGCCTCAAATGCTTGGACACCAAGTCTATGTAAAGTTGGGGCTCTATTTAAAAGAATGGGGTGTTCTCTAATTATATGTTCTAGAGAATCCCATACCTCACTTTTTTCCTTTTCAACTAATCTCTTTGCTTGCTTAATAGTGGTTGCTAATCCTAATTTATCTAATCTTGCATACAGAAATGGCTTAAATAATTCTAAAGCCATTTTTTTTGGTAAGCCGCATTGATGCAACTTAAGCTCTGGTCCAACAACGATTACTGACCTACCTGAATAATCAACTCTTTTTCCTAGCAAGTTTTGTCTAAATCTTCCCTGCTTTCCTTTTAACATCTCAGCTAATGATTTAAGTGGTCTCTTCCCAGTTCCTGTTATTACTCTTCCTCTTCTACCATTGTCAAATAATGCATCGACTGATTCTTGAAGCATTCTTTTTTCATTACGAACAATAATATCTGGTGCTTTTAGATCCAATAATCTTTTTAAACGATTGTTTCTATTAATAACTCTTCTATATAAATCATTGAGGTCAGATGTTGCAAATCTACCTCCATCTAAGGGCACTAAAGGTCTTAGTTCTGGCGGTATTACTGGAACAGAAGTTAGAATCATCCACTCAGGTTTATTTCCAGAAGATATAAAAGACTCAATTAATTTTAATCTTTTTATAGTTCTCTCTTCAGTTACTTTAGATTTAATACTAGACAGTGAATCTCTTAGTCTCTTTTGTTCTTTTTTTAAATCTAGATTAATTAATATTTCTCTTACGGCTTCTGCCCCAATTCCTGCATTGAATGCATCTTCTCCAAATTCATCTTGTGCTTTAGTCAAAGCTTCTTCTGATAGTAACTGACCTTTTTTCAAAGTAGTTAAACCTGGTTCTACTACTATGAAACTTTCAAAATATAAAACTTTTTCTATCTCTTTAAGCTTCATATCTACAGCTAAAGATATTCGACTTGGTAGAGATTTTAAGAACCAAATATGGGCTACGGGACAAGCAAGGTCTATGTGCCCCATTCTTTCTCTTCTAACATTTGACTTAGTTACTTCTACCCCACACTTTTCACAAATTATACCTCTGAATTTCATACGTTTATATTTGCCACATAAACATTCATAGTCTTTTACGGGACCAAAGATTCGTGAACAAAATAACCCATCTTTTTCAGGTCTGAAAGTTCTATAATTAATTGTTTCCGGTTTTTTTATTTCACCATAAGACCATGATTTGATTTTTTCAGGACTAGCTAAAGTAATTTTAATACTATTAAAATTATTTTCTGGAACTAAATTTTGATTGTCAAAATTTCTTGTTAAATTTTTTTCCATATTAATTTAATTCAATATTTAAACCTAATGCTCTAATTTCTTTAACTAAAACGTTAAATGACTCAGGAACACCAGATTCAAAATTGTTGTTTCCTTTTACGATTGTTTCATATACTTTAGTTCTTCCAGCAACATCGTCTGATTTAACAGTAAGAATTTCTTGTAATGTGTAAGATGCTCCGTATGCTTCTAAAGCCCACACTTCCATTTCACCGAACCTTTGACCGCCTAATTGAGCTTTTCCACCAAGCGGTTGTTGTGTTACTAAGCTATAAGGCCCCGTCGATCTGGCATGTATCTTGTCTTCAACTAAGTGATTTAACTTTAACATATAAATAATCCCAACAGTTACAGGTCTATCAAACATTTCTCCAGTTTGGCCGTTCCATAAATGTGTCTGCCCAGAATTTGGTAACTTTGCTATATCCAACATGTCGTTAATATCTTTTGTGCTTGCACCATCAAATACTGGTGTTGAGATTGGCACTCCGTTTGAAATATTCTGAACTAATTCAGCAATTTCCTTTTTTGATAATTTAGAAATAATATCTTCATAACATTGTTTTCCATAAATTTCTTTCAGCTTTTCCTTTATTTTTTCAATTTGTTCATCAAAATTTTTTACAAAAGATTTAATCTGTTCTCCAAGTTCTGAGCAAGACCATCCTAAATGTGTTTCAAGTATCTGTCCTACATTCATACGACTTGGTACGCCAAGTGGATTTAAAACTATATCAACCGGTTTACCATTTTCCATATAAGGCATGTCTTCAACTGGAACAATTTTACTAACTACACCTTTGTTACCATGTCTACCTGCCATTTTATCTCCTGGCATCAATCTTCTTTTTACAGCTACAAAAACTTTTACAACTTTCATAACAGTGGGTAATAAATCATCACCTTGTTGAATTTTAGAAACTTTATCTTCAAATCTAAGTTTTATATCCTCTGAGGCTTCATCAAATTGATTTTTTAGTTTTTCTAAGTCACTGTTTAATTCTTGTTTTTGAAAACTAAGTTTCCATAAATCTTTTAAAGTTAAATTATCAAAATCATTTTTATTTAATGTGGTTTCTGCCTTAAGTGTTTTGTACTGTTTATTGATGCTTTGATTATTCAATAGATCAATTGCTCTAAGTTTTATGTTTCTATTTAAAATCTCTTCTTCAACTTTTTTATCTTCTTGTACTACTTCAATTTCAGCTCTTTCTATTGCAATGGACCTTTCATCTTTTTCAATTCCATGTCTGTTAAAAACTCTTACATCGATTACAACACCTGTGCTTCCTGATGGCAATTTTAAAGATGAGTCTCTTACATCCGTAGCTTTTTCACCAAAAATTGATCTTAATAATTTTTCTTCAGGGCTAGATGAAGTTTCGCTTTTAGGTGTAACTTTTCCAACCAATATATCTGCTGGTTTTACCTCTGCTCCAACATATACAATTCCAGATTCATCTAAATTTCTTAAACTTTCCTCACTAACATTAGGAATGTCTCTTGTGATTTCTTCAGCTCCTAATTTAGTGTCACGAGCCATTGATTCATATTCTTCGATATGAACGGAGGTAAATACATCGTCAGTTACACATCTCTCAGAAATTAATATTGAATCTTCAAAATTATACCCTTGCCAAGGCATAAATGCTACTGTCACATTCTTACCTAATGCTAATTCACCAAGTTTAGTCGCAGGTCCATCTGCAATTATGTCCCCTTTCTTAATTTGATCTCCAACCTTAACTAATGGTTTTTGATTTATGCAAGTATTTTGATTCGATCTTTGAAATTTAGATAAATTATAAATATCTACAGCAGACTGAGATAAGTCAGTAACATCTGTAACTTTTACAACAATTCGTTTTCCGTCAATTTTATCTACTACACCATTTCTTTTTGCAACGATAGTAACACCAGAATCCAACGCAACATCTCCTTCGATTCCTGTGCCAACTAATGGAGACTCTGGTTTTAATAATGGTACAGCTTGTCTCATCATATTTGATCCCATTAAAGCTCTGTTAGCGTCATCATTTTCTAAGAATGGAATTAAAGCTGCAGCAACTGAAACTAATTGCTTTGGTGAAACGTCAATAAAATCTATATTTTCTCTATTTGATAATTCAAAGTTAAGATTTTTTCTGCAAGGAACTAATTCTTCCTCGAAAGATCCATCTTTTTTAATTGGTGAATTGGCCTGAGCTATAGTATATTTTTCTTCCTCT
>JACWDC010000016.1 GCA_014654415.1 Pelagibacterales bacterium SAG-MED05
AAATGCTTTTTAATCATGCCTATAGATTTAATTTTTATTCTTTCTAATTTTTTATCTATTTCTAAGATTTCTCCAGTCTTGCCTTTATCTTTGCCTGATATAATCTTTACTTGTGTTCCTTTTTTTAAAATCATTTTAAAGTACCTCCGGCGCAAGAGAAATAATCTTTGTATGACCTCGTGTTCTTAGTTCACGTGTAACAGGTCCAAAGATTCTAGTTCCTATTGGTTCTCCTTTTTCATCTGTTAATACAACAGCATTTGTATCAAATTGAACTTTAGAGCCGTCATCTCTGTAAATTTCTTTTCTAGTTCTCACTACTACCGCTTTATGAACTGCACCTTTTTTAACTTTCCCTTTAGGTATAGCATCTTTAACACTGATAACTATAAGATCCCCAACAGAGGCATATCTTCGTTTTGACCCACCTAATACTTTGATGCACTCTACTCTTTTAGCTCCGGTATTATCAGCTACCATTAATTCTGTTTGTACTTGGATCATTATTTCATTACCTCCCAAGTTTTTTTCTTTGAAATCGGCTTACATTCTATAATCGATACCTTTTCTCCTTCTTTAAATTTATTTGCTTCATCATGAGCATGATATTTTTTTGTTCTTTTTATTATTTTTTCATAAAAAGGATGTTTAAACTTTCTAGTTACTTCAACAACAATGGTTTTGTTGCTTTTTGCGCTAGTTACTACTCCCTTTAAAATTTTTTTTGTCATTTTGTATTTTTAATATTTGTGTATAGTCTTGCTATATTTTTCTTAATTTCATTATATTGAGCAGTATTTTCAATTTGATTATTTATTTTTTTAAATCTAATATTAAATAAATCCTTTTTCAAAGTTAGTATTTTTTTTTCAGCTTGATCTTTTGTTAATTTCTTATCATCTTTTGTTTTAGCCATAAAATTATCTTCTAATAAATTTAGTTTTAATTGGTAATTTTGCAGATGCTTTGTAAAGAGCAATCTTTGCAACTTCCTCTGTTACGCCATCTACCTCAAAAATTATTCTTCCAGGTTTTACTCTACACGCATAATATTCTGGTGATCCCTTTCCTTTTCCCATTCTTACTTCTGTTGGTTTTTTTGAAACTGGAATATTTGGAAATATTCTAGTCCATACTTTTCCCGTTCTTTTCATATATCTAGTTAAAGCAACTCTAGCTGCCTCGATTTGTTTACCAATAATTCTCTCTGGTTCCATTGCTTTAAGTCCAAATTGTCCATAATTTAATCTTACAGCTCTAGAAGCTTTTCCGTGGATTCTTCCCTTGAATGCTTTCCTATATTTAGTTCTTACTGGTTGTAGCATTTTTAACCCTTTCTTTTTTTTCTTTTTCTATATCTTTTGCCATTAGCTCGCCTTTATAGATCCAAACTTTAACACCAATTATTCCATAAGTAGTTAAAGCTTCAGCAAAACCATAGTCAATATCTGCTCTCAAGGTATGAGATGGTATACTTCCTTCTCTTAACCACTCTGTTCTGGCTATTTCATTTCCTGCTAATCTTCCACTTAACATAACTTTAATTCCTTTTGCATTTAATCTCATTGCTGATTGCATAGCTCTTTTCATGGCTCTCCTGTAAGCTATTCTTTTAACGAGTTGCTGAGCAATATTTTCAGCAACCAAGTTTGAGTTAAGTTCTGGCTTTTTGATTTCTTTAATATTTACATTAACATCACCATCAGTGATTTTCATGATATTTTTTTTAATTTTTTCAATATCAGCTCCTTTTTTTCCAATAACAAATCCTGGTCTAGAAGTATGAATTGAAACTTTACATTTTTTTGAGGATCTTTCTATTATGATCTCTGAAACACCTGAGTTAATTATATTTTTTTTAATGTAATTTCTTATTTTAAAATCTTCTATTAAATATCTTCCAAAATCTTTTTTCTTAGCGAACCATGTTGAGTCCCACCCTCTATTAATACCTAGTCTTAAGCCTATTGGATTAATCTTTTGTCCCATTATTTAACTGCCTTTTCTTTTTTTCTTTCTATTTTTTCTTCCAAAACAATTGTTATTCTGCTAAAAGGTTTTTTTATTGGACTAGCTCTACCTTTAGCTCTTGGTCGAAATCTTTTCATTACTAAAGACTTTCCTACGTATGCTTCTTTCACAAATAAATTATCAATATCAAATTGATTATTGTTTTCAGCATTCGCAATGGCAGATTTTACAGTTTTGCTTACATCTTTTGATATTCTTTTTCTTGAAAATTCTAGATCTCTTAAAGCTACATCTGCTTTTTTTCCTTTTATAAAATTGCAAACCAAAGCCAATTTTCTTGGACTGGTTCTAACATTTTTATTTATAGCTTTTACAGTAATAGCGTTTTTTTCCATTATTTCTTGTCTCCTGGAGCAGGTTTAGATGGTGTTGAAGCAACAGCAGCTGCTTTTTTATCAGCTGGAGTATGTCCTTTAAATGTTCTAGTAGGAGCAAATTCACCAAGTTTGTGTCCTACCATTTCTTCAGAAATAGTAATAGGTATGAAAGATTTTCCGTTATGGATCATAAAGCTATACCCAACAAAGTCAGGTATTATTGTAGAATGCCTTGACCAAGTTTTAATTGGTTTTTTGTTAGGAACATCTTTAAGTTTATCAATTTTTTTTAATAAACTTGGATGTACAAAAGGTCCTTTCCAAACAGATCTAGTCATTATTTTCTTTTCTTTCTTCTTGTTATGATTAATTTGTCACTTCTTTTCGGCCTTCTTGTTTTTAATCCTTTTGCTGATTGACCCCAGGGTGACACAGGGCTTCTTCCGCCAGATGTTTTACCTTCTCCGCCTCCGTGTGGGTGGTCAACAGGGTTCATAGCAACTCCTCTTGTTTGAGGTCTTTTACCTCTCCATCTATTTCTTCCTGCTTTACCTATTTTAATATTTTTTTGATCTGGATTTGATACAACTCCTATAGTAGCTGTACAGGCGCTATTAACTTTTCTTGTTTCACCAGATGATAATTTTAAAATTGCGTAATCACCGTCATAACCTGATAATGTTATTGAAGAACCTGCAGATCTAGCAAGTTTTCCACCGTTTCCAGGTATTAATTCAACATTATGTATTGAAGTGCCAGGGGGAATATCTTTTAATTCTAAAGAATTTCCTATTTTGATTTCAGCATTTTTACCAGATTCAATCTTATCGCCTTGTTTTAACCCTTGAGGACAAATTATATATGTTTTTTCTTTATCTTCGTAAGTTATTAAAGCTATATAAGCAGTTCTATTTGGATCATATTCAATTCTATCAACTGTTGCAGAAACATTTTTCTTTTTTCTAAAAAAATCAATAATTCTAAATTTGTGTTTAGCTCCACCTCCTATGTGTCGAGATGTTATGCGGCCATAATTATTTCTTCCACCTGTAAAACTTTGACCACGTGTTAATGGTTTATAAGGAGATCCTTTCCATAAAGCACCCTTATCTACGACTACCGTGCCTCTAGTTGATTTTGTATAAGGTTTAAAGGTTTTTAACGCCATATTTAAATTCCAGTTGTTAGGTCAATGCTTTGACCTTTTTTTAAGGTTACAATTGCTTTTTTATAACCACTTTTGTATGATTTTTTTCCTTGTTTCATTTTTAGTTTTGCTTTTTTGTTAATAATATTAATCTTTACAACACTAACTTTAAATAATTTTTCAATATTTTTTTTAATAGTTTTTTTATTAGCTTTATTATGAACCTTGAAAACAGTTTTGTTTTGTTCAGATAAGATAGTAGCTTTTTCTGTAATAATTGGATTTCTAATTGAATCTATATGATTAATTTTTTTCATTTAAAATCCTGTCTTCTAATTTTTTAACTGATGAAGAAGTCATTATGACATTTTTATATTTAAATAAATCATAAATATTAGTCCCTTCTTGTTTTATTAATTTTATATTCTTAATATTTCTTGCCGATTTATTAATATTTTTTAATGAATCTATATCTGAAATAATTAATGCATTAGTTAGCTTGTTTATTTCTAAAAATTTATTGAATACTTTGGTTTTTTTTATTTCATTTTTAACATCTGCTAAAATGTGTAAATTTTTATCTAAATTTTTCTTTGATAATGTTTGTGCTAAAGCTAATCTTCTTACTTTTTTATTAATTTTTTTAACTTTATAAACTTTCCCTTTTGGACCATGAGCTATACCACCACCAACAAATAGAGGGGCTTTTCTACTTGCATGACGTGCTCCTCCACTACCTTTTTGGGCGACAATTTTTACTGTCGAGCCTTTAATTTCGTTTCTTTGCTTTGTTTTAGCCGTTCTTGGTTTAGCATGATTTAATTGCCAATCGATAACAAACTTAATTAATTTATGATTTACTTTAAGCTTTACCATCTTATCTGACACTTCTATTGATGTTGTTTTTGATCCATCTATATTTAACAAAGGAAATTTCATAGTTATTTTTTACCTTTTTTTGCTTCAGCTTTTTTTAATTTAGCTTCATATTTTTCAGAAACAG
>JACWDC010000017.1 GCA_014654415.1 Pelagibacterales bacterium SAG-MED05
TAAAAAAATAAAAAATAAAAAATATATATTAGGCGGCAAAGGAGCAAACCTTGGTGAAATGGGGAGACTAGGCTTACCTGTTCCTCCAGGTTTTACTATATCTACTAATGTATGTGATATCTTTTATAAAAATAAAAAAAAATTACCTAATAAGATAGTTAAAAATATTGAAGAAGAGTTAAAGAAAATCGAAAAAAAAACCAAAAATAAATTTGGTGATTTAGAAAATCCATTACTCGTTTCAGTTAGATCTGGGGCAAGAGTTTCAATGCCAGGTATGATGGATACAATATTAAATCTTGGTCTTAATGATAAAACAGTAGAAGCTTTAAGCAAAAAAACATCAAATGGCCGATTTGCAAAAGATAGTTATAGAAGATTTATTCAAATGTATAGCAATGTTGTTCTAGGCATAGAAGGGCATTTATTTGAAGAGTTAATTGATAATTATAAACTTACCAAAGGAGTTTTGTTAGATACAGATCTTGATGAAAGTGACTGGGATGGATTAATTAAAAATTTTAAAGAACTAGTCAAAAAAGAAAAAAAAATTAACTTTCCACAAGATGTTAAGCAGCAACTTTATGGAGCTATTAATGCAGTATTTTTATCTTGGGAAAGTCAAAGAGCTAAAACTTATAGAAAATTGAACCAGATTCCAGATCACTGGGGAACAGCGGTAAATGTTCAAGCTATGGTTTTTGGAAACATGGGAAAAGATTGCTCTACTGGAGTAGCCTTTACTAGAAACCCCTCAACGGGAGAAAAATTATTCTTTGGTGAATTTTTAATCAACGCTCAAGGAGAAGATGTAGTTGCTGGAACAAGAACACCCCAGTACATTACAAAAAAAGCAAAAATAGATTCAGGCTCAAAAGAACTTTCCCTAGAAGAAGTTATGCCAAAAGTTTATCAACAGCTTGAAAAAGTATTTATAAAATTGGAAAAACACTATCGAGATATGCAAGATATCGAATTTACAGTTGAAAATAATAAACTTTGGATGTTGCAAACGAGGTCTGGAAAAAGAACAGCAAAAGCAGCAATTAAAATTGCAGTAGATATGGTTAAAGAAAAACTTATTTCAAAAAAAGAGGCAATACTAAGAATAGACCCAAATACACTTGATACCTTATTACATCCAACTTTAGATGAGAAAGTAGAAAAAGAAATTATTGCATCTGGCTTACCTGCATCACCAGGAGCTGCAAGCGGAAAAGTTGTTTTTACGGCTGATGAAGCTGAAAGACTTAATGGAATGATGCAAGATACAATATTAGTTAGATTAGAAACTTCTCCAGAGGATATTCATGGCATGCATGCTGCAAAAGGAATTTTAACGGCACGAGGCGGGATGACAAGTCATGCGGCAGTAGTTGCCAGAGGAATGGGAAGACCTTGTGTATCTGGCTCAAGTGAAATTACAATTGATTATGAAACAAAACAATTTAAGGCAGGAAATGAGATTATAAAAGAAGGTGACGTCATAACTATTGATGGAGGAAGCGGAAAAGTTATGAAAGGGTTAGTTCCAACGGTTCAACCTGAAATATCAGGATATTTTTCAACAATTATGAAATGGGCCGATCAATTTAGAAAATTAAGAGTTAGAACCAACGCAGAAACAGAAGCTGATAGCAAGACAGCAAGAGAATTTGGAGCTGAAGGCATTGGTCTTTGCAGAACAGAACATATGTTTTTTGATGAAGAAAGAATTTTATCAGTAAGACAAATGATTTTATCTAGATCTATAGAAGACAGAAACCATGCATTGCTAAAACTTTTGCCTCATCAAAAAGATGATTTTAAAAAAATATTTAAAGTTATGTCCGGATTGCCCGTGACAGTAAGATTGTTAGATCCACCTTTGCATGAGTTTTTACCTAAAGCAGAAAAAGATATAGAAGAAGTTGCAAGATCATTAAATTTACCATCTAAAGAAATTAAAGATAGAATTGCAGAACTTCACGAAGAAAACCCAATGTTAGGACATAGAGGATGTAGACTAGGAATTTCATTTCCAGAAATTTATGAAATGCAATGTGAGGCTATTTTTGAAGCATTAGTCGAACTAAAAAAAGAAAAAACAAAAACAGCGTTTGTAGAAATAATGATACCTTTAGTATCAACAGATACAGAGTTAAAAATTTTAAGAGCTTTAGTAAATAGAATAGCTAAAAAAATTGAGTTAAAAAATAAAATTAAATTAGATTATATCGTAGGAACAATGATCGAGTTACCTAGAGCTGCTTTACAAGCTAAATTAATTTCAAAACATGCGGATTTCTTTAGTTTTGGAACTAATGATTTGACACAAACCACTCTGGGTATTAGCCGAGACGACTCGGGAAAATTTTTAAATGATTATATCGATAACAAAATTTTTAGAGTTGATCCATTTGTGAGCATCGATCAAAGTGGAGTAGGTGAGCTTGTTGAACTAGCTTCTTCTAGAGGAAGAAAAGTTAATAAAAAACTTAAACTAGGAATTTGTGGTGAACATGGCGGAGATCCAAAAAGTATTGAGTTTTGTTCTAGAACAGGTTTAAATTATGTTTCTTGTTCACCATTCAGAGTTCCAGTTGCAAGATTAGCTGCTGCTCAGGCTGAACTAAGAAGATAATTCTAAACTAACATCAAAAGATTTAGCGCTATGTGTTAAAGCTCCTACAGATATTCTATTAATTCCTGTATTTGAAATTTTTTTAATATTTTGGAGAGTAGCATTGCCAGAATACTCGGTCTCATATTTATTTTTACAAATTTTTAAACATTTTTTTAATTGTTTGGGGCTCATATTATCGAATAAAATTCTTTTAAACTGTATACCTAAAACTTGATTTAATTGTTTTAAGCTCTCTATTTCTACAGTAATGATTTTTTTAGTTTTGATAGCTTTTTTGATTAATTCTTTTAAATTACTTTCAGCGCTTATATGATTATCTTTAATTAATATTTCGTCACTTAAATTGTAACGGTGATTATATCCTCCACCTTTTTTTACAGCATATTTTTCTAACAATCTGAGATTTGGCGTAGTTTTGCGGGTACAGCATATTTTAGTTTTTTTGTTAACTTTTTTAACATATTGACTGGTCAAGGTAGCTATACCAGACGCATGATTAAGAAAATTTAATGCTGTTCTTTCTGCATTTAAAATTGTTTTTGTTTTAGCTTTGATTTCTGCAATAACTTTGTTTTTTTTAATCTTTTTTCCATCTTTTATTTTTGCTTTAAAAATTGATTCTTTGCCGATTAATTTGAAAGCCGCTTTACAAAAATCTAGTCCAGCAATAACACCATTTTGTTTTGCAATGATCTTTGCTTTTGATTTTCTATTTTTAAGACTAATTAAATTAGTAGTAATGTCTCCTTTCGGCTTTAAGTCCTCATCTAAAGCTTTTTTAACCACAGAATTAATATATTTTTGATTTAATTTTTGC
>JACWDC010000018.1 GCA_014654415.1 Pelagibacterales bacterium SAG-MED05
GATGTTGAGCTAGTATTACGTGCTAAATCTTCTGATAGATTTATAATTTTTGAAACTTTTACCCCGGGAGCAGGTTCGAATTCATATAAACTAACCACTGGTCCACTATTTATAGCTTTAATTTTTCCATCTATACCAAAATCTAATAAAATTTTTTCCATAAATTGTGCGTCAGGACGATTCTTATTTGCTTCAATTAAACTTGGTTTTGAAGAAATTTTTTCTAGAAATTCTATTGACGGTAATTTATATGTGACTTTTGTCTGAGGTGTCAGCTTTTCTTCTTTTCCTTCACTCTCAAAAATAAAAGATTGTTGAGGTTTCTCCGCTAAAACAATTTCTTCTTGAATGTTATCGTTTTTAAGATTAGCTGGGGTTATATCTTCATCTTTCTTTTTAAATAAAGATTTAAAAATTTGTATCATTATTTTTTTTAGATTTAGATCTGAAGAAAAGATAAAAAAAGTTAATGTTAAAAAAAATAAGACAAATAGAGAATATTCATTATTAATCCAGGGTGCTAAATTGCTAATAAAGTTATAACTTATTTCTCCCACAAATCCGGAGTTACCATTATCTATAAGCCAAAAAGAATTATTAAATGTTAAATAGATGAAAATAGATCCAAGCGTGAGATACAATATTACCAAAAATAATTTTAATATTATTCTTTTGATCTCTTTTTTAATTAATAAACTTATTCCCCAAAACAAAAAATTAGCTAAAAGTAAAAAAGAAGCTAAACCAAAACTTTGCAAAAGAAAGTCAGCGATACTACTGCCGTATATACCAAAGAAATTTTTAATCTCTATATTACTATCTCCGTAAATAAAGGAAGGGTCTTCAGGAGCATAAGTTGCGAATGATATTGCAAGGGCAATACCTGTTAAAATCAGGATTAGGCCAAGTAATTCAAAGGTTCGCTTTTTTAAAAAATTTGTTACACTATCTAAAAAGTTTGTATTCATATCGAATCGTTTTACGTACTTTTTACCATTTTTATGAAAGTGAGAAAAATTTTATAACATGAAAAAACAGAGAATTTGCATAGTTGGAGACGGTCTTTCAGGTTTAATGGCTGCTTTGGCATTAAATGAATTAGAAGGTTTAGAAGTTCATTTAATATCTAAAAAAAATAAGCATTCTAAGGACAAAAGAACGACAGCTATTTCTGCCTCTAATTATGAGTTTTTTAATAAAGTCATAGACAAACTCGACAAAAAGTTGTTTTGGCCCTCTAAAAAGATAGAGCTTTTCTACGAGACAAAAGATCAGAACATGAATTTCTTAAACTTTAATGAAGATAGCAAAAATCTTATGTACGTTTTTGAAAATGACAAAATTAAAGAAATTCTAATTAAAGAAATAAAAAAGAAAAAAATAAAAACTCTTAAAAAAAATATTAATCAACTAAAAGATTTAGATGGTTACGATATGAAAGTGCTCTGCTTAGGCAGATCTTCAAAAATCTATCAAAGTATAATTGATAAAAGATCACTAGATAAAGATTATAAAGAAATCGCTATTACAGGTTATGTTAAGCATAACTTAAAAAATCTGAATACTGCTCAATATTTCTTAAAAGAAGGACCTTTAGCAATACTCCCTTTTTCAAAATATAATTTTTCTTTTGTATGGAGTGTAGATAAAGACTTTCTAAAAAAAGATATCAATTTAATTGTTAAATCCAAAATTTATGAAGTTTTAAAAACAAAAAAAATACAGATTTCAAATCAGCAATCTTATCCTTTGATGCTTAATTTAAAACGAACATATTATAAAAATAATATTCTTATTTTAGGTGAAGGACTGCACACAGTTCATCCTGTAGCCGGTCAAGGCTTCAATCTTGTGCTTAGAGATATTAATAAATTACAAGAGATACTTAAATACTATACTGGATTAGGTATGTCTTTAAAAAGTACTCCAGCGCTTGAAGATTTTACAAATAATAGAAAATCTGAAAATATTATTACTGGCATAGGAATTGATCTAACTTATAATTTCTTTAAGCAAAACAAATTACTAGATCCATTCAAAGAAACAATTTTGAAGAATTTTTCGAAAAATAATACTCTTAAAAAAATAAGCAAATTTATTTCTAATCAAGGTTTATCAATTTAGTTCAATGAACATTTACGCTCTTTCATCAGGTAAAGGTCCGTCAGGAATAGCCATCGTTAGAATCTCAGGTAAAGACACTCTTAAAGTTTGTAAGAATTTGACTAAATTAAAAGTAATCAATTCTAATGAGTTAAATTATTGTAAATTTTATGACCCTAAAAACGATAAAGTTATAGACCCAGAGGCTCTATTATTGTGGTTTCCAGCTCCTAATAGCTATACTGGCGATGATTTAGCCGAGTTCCAAGTTCATGGAAGTAATGCTGTCATCAACGCTTTATTAAAAGCATTATCAGAACAAGATAATTGTAGATTAGCCGAACCAGGTGAATTTACAAAGATAGCTTTTCAAAATGATAAAATTGATCTTTTAAAAGCTGAAAGCATTGGTGATTTAATACATGCAGAAACAGAGCTTCAGAGAGATCAAGCTGTTAAATTAGTTCAAGGTAATGCCTCAAATTATTATAATGATTTAAGAGAAAAACTTGTAAAATCTTTATCTTATATCGAGGCCAAAATAGATTTTGCGGAAGATGATTTACCAGAAAAAGTTTTAAAGGAAGTACAAAACTCTATTAAAATCATTCACAAAGATATTCATAAAATAATTGAGGATAATAAAATCGGAGAAAAAATAAGAGATGGATTTAGAGTCTCCATAGTAGGTGAAGTCAATGCTGGTAAATCGTCTCTTTTAAATTTATTATCAAAAAGAGATGTTGCTATTGTTTCAGATGAGGCAGGAACAACAAGAGATGTAATAGAGTCTTATTTGAATATAGATGGATATCCAGTAATTTTAGCGGATACAGCAGGCATTAGAAAAGCTAAAAATGAGGTTGAAAAAAAAGGAATTTCATTAGCTTTGGGAAAATTTAAAGAAGCAGATCTGAATATTGTCGTTATAGATAACTCATCAAAAAAAATAAATACTGAAATTAATAAAATGGTTAACAAAGATACAATAGTTTTACTTAATAAATCAGATGTACAAGATAAACAAAATCATAAATTTGAAGCAGATACAGTCTTGGCATCAGTTAAAGAAAATAAAAATATAGATAAGCTGATTAAAAAAATTAAAGAAAAATTAAGCAAAAAATTTACATCTAATAACAGTGCTTTAAT
>JACWDC010000019.1 GCA_014654415.1 Pelagibacterales bacterium SAG-MED05
GCAGAAGCAAATAAAGCTTTTGCACATTTTAGATGGTAAAATATTATGTCAGTTAAATATACATTAGATAAATATAGAAATATTGGAATCATGGCTCATATAGATGCTGGCAAAACTACTACTACCGAAAGAATATTATATTATACGGGAAAAAGTCATAAAATAGGAGAGGTTCATGATGGAGCCGCTACTATGGATTGGATGGAACAAGAACAAGAAAGAGGAATTACAATAACTTCAGCCGCAACAACATGTTTTTGGAATGACCATAGAATAAATATCATAGATACACCAGGGCATGTAGATTTTACCATTGAAGTTGAAAGATCATTAAAAGTTTTAGATGGAGCTGTTTGTGTTTTTGATGGCGTTGCAGGTGTAGAACCTCAATCAGAAACTGTATGGAGACAAGCTGATAAATATAAAGTTCCAAGAATTTGCTTCGTTAATAAATTAGATAGAACAGGGGCTGACTTTTATAGATGTGTAGACATGATTAAAGACAGACTTGGCTGTAAACCTTTAGTTCTTCAGCTACCAATAGGTTCAGAATCAGATTTAAAAGGAGTGGTTGATTTAGTAAAAATGAAAGCTGTAATTTGGCAAAATGAAGACCTTGGAGCTAAATTTGATATTGTAGATATTCCTGTAGATTTAAAAGAAAAATCAGTTAAGTATAGAAAAGAATTAGTTGAGTCGGCTGTAGAGGAAGATGAAAAACTAATGGAGTCTTATCTTGAGGGAAAAGAACCATCTGAAAGTGATTTAATTAAATGTATAAGAAAAGGGACATTAGGCTTTAGTTTTGTGCCTATAACTACAGGCTCTGCATTTAAAAATAAGGGTGTTCAACCATTACTAGATGCCGTTATAAATTATTTACCGAGCCCTCTTGATATTGGATCGATCGAAGCAACTAAACTTAACTCAGAAGATAAATTACAAATGAAATTTGCTGATAATGAACCTTTTTCTGCATTAGCATTTAAAGTGGCCAATGATCCTTTTGTGGGATCACTTACATTTATTCGAATTTATTCAGGAACTATTAAAGCTGGCACTTCAGTTTTTAATTCTTCTAAGGAAAAGACAGAAAGAGTTGGAAGAATGCTCTTAATGCATGCTAACAGTCGAGAAGACATTAAAGAAGCTACAACTGGTGATATAGTAGCTCTTGCAGGCCTTAAATTTACTATTACAGGACATACTTTGTGCGAAGAGGACAAACCAATTTTATTAGAACCAATGGAATTCCCTGATCCAGTTATTGAAATTGCAGTAGAACCAAAAACAAAAGCTGACCAGGAAAAAATGGGTGAAGCTTTAGGAAGATTAGCAAAAGAGGACCCTTCATTTAGAGTTACGTCAGATGAAGAATCTGGACAAACTATAATAAAAGGAATGGGCGAATTACACCTAGATATTATTGTTGATAGAATGAAACGAGAATTTAAAGTAGAAGCAAATATAGGCGCTCCACAAGTAGCTTATAGAGAAACTATATTAGGCCCAACTGAAGTAACTTATATTCATAAAAAACAAAGTGGAGGTTCGGGCCAATTTGCAAAAGTAACATTAAGTGTAGAACCCTTAGAGCCAGGCAAGGGAAGAGAAGTGGAGAATAAGATTAAAGGAGGGTCGATCCCTAAAGAATTTATTCCTGGCGTTGAAAAAGGAGTATTAAGTGTAGCTGAAAGTGGAATTTTGGCTGGATTTCCAGTTATAGATTATAAAGTAACAATTTTAGATGGGTTACATCATGATGTTGACTCGAGTGTACTAGCTTTTGAAATAGCTTCAAGAATGTGTTTTAGAGAAGCTTGTACGAAAGCAACTTTAAAACTTCTCGAACCAATGATGAAAGTAGAAGTTGTAACTCCAGAGGATTTTATGGGAGATGTGATTGGAGATTTAAATAGTAGAAGAGGTCAAGTAGCTTCAACCGAAGCCAGAGGTAATGCCACTGTTATTAATGCAACTGTTCCTTTGGCTAATATGTTTGGATATATTAATAACTTAAGATCATCGACTCAGGGAAGAGCCCAATACACAATGCAGTTTAGTCATTATGATAAAGTTCCTCAAAATGTGCAAGATGAAGTAACTAAGAAATTAGCTTAAATATGGAAAATCAGAATATAAGAATACATTTAAAAGCTTATGACAATAAGATCCTTGATCTTTCTACAGAAGAAATTGTTAATACAGCTAAAAGAACAGGTGCTCAAGTAAAAGGACCTATACCTTTGCCAACAAGAATAGAAAAATATACAGTTTTGAGATCCCCTCATATAGATAAAAAAAGCAGAGAACAATTTGAGTCAAGAACACATAAAAGATTAATAGATATAATTGAACCAACTCCCCAAACAGTAGAAGCTTTAATGAAATTAGATTTAGCTTCAGGGGTAGATATAGAAATAAAAATATAAAATGAGCATAGGATTATTAGGCACAAAAATAGGAATGACTCGAGAGTTTATGAAAAGTGGCCAATCTGTTCCTGTGACTGTAATTAAAATAGAAAAAGGTAGAGTTTTAGATGTAATTACTAAAGACCAAAGAGGTTACAACGCAGTAAAAGTTGGATTTAGTAAAATTAAAAATTCAAAACTTACCAAGCAAATGAAGGGTTATTTTACAAAGAAAAAAACAGAACCAAAAAAAATATTAAAAGAATTTAGAACTGAAAACAACGAACAGTATAAAGAAGGAAATGAATTTGGATTAGAAATATTTAAAGATAAAAAATTTTTAGATGTTAGATCAAGAACAATAGGTAAAGGATTTGCAGGTGGTATGAAAAGGTGGAATTTTTCAGGCTTAAGAGCATCTCATGGTGTTTCTGTTTCTCATAGAGCACATGGATCGACTGGACAAAATCAAGATCCTGGTAAAGTTTTTAAGGGAAAAAAAATGGCTGGCCATATGGGAGATAAAATGAGAACAATGCTAAATTTAGAAATTATAAAATCAGATATAGATAATGATTTAATTTATCTAAGAGGTTCAATACCTGGATCAAAAAATACAACAGTCTATTTAAGAGAATCAGTAAAAAATATTACTAGAAAAACTGTTTCTGAAAAATATG
>JACWDC010000002.1 GCA_014654415.1 Pelagibacterales bacterium SAG-MED05
AAAAAATGGGTCCCGGAAATACTATAGTAACAATTTTGTGTGATCATGGAAAACGTTATGCAAGCAAAATTTTTAATAAAGAGTTTTTAAGAAGTAAGAATTTACCTATACCAAGTTGGCTATAGTATTTGACTTAAGAAAAGCTTAGTACGATCAGATTTAGGATTATTAAAAAAGTCTTTTGTTTTAGCTTTTTCAACTATTCTTCCTTCATCCATAAAAATCATATTGTCTGCAACTTCTTTTGCAAATCCCATTTCATGTGTAACTACAATCATGGTCATTCCAGCTTTAGCTAAATCAACCATTGAGTCTAATACTTCTTTAATCATTTCGGGATCTAAAGCTGAAGTAGGTTCGTCAAATAACATAATTTTTGGTTCCATGCATAAAGCTCTAGCTAAGGCACATCGTTGTTGTTGTCCTCCTGACAGCTGACCAGGAAATTTTTTTGCTTGATCAGATATTTGAACTCTCTCTAAATTTTTCATCGCAACTTCTTCAGCTTGTTTTTTTGGCATTTTTTTTACCCATATAGGAGCGAGAGTACAATTATCTAATATTGATAAATGTGGAAATAAATTAAATTGTTGAAATACCATTCCAACTTCTGCACGTATTTTTTCAATATCTTTAGTATTTTCAGATATTTCATTTCCATCTACTATTATCTGGCCATCCTGATGTTCTTCAAGTCTATTAATACATCTTATCAAAGTAGATTTACCGGATCCTGAAGGACCACAAATTACAATTTTTTCCTGCTGCTTTACTTCAAGATTCACGTCTTTTAATGCTTGAAACTTGTCAAACCATTTATTTACATTTTTAAGTTCTATAATATTTTTCATTTATCTTTCTGTGCTTAATTTCTTCTCTAAATTTTGACTGTACCTGCTCATAGCATAACAAATTACCCAAAAAACTAAACCTGCAAAAACATAACCCTCCATAGCCATTCCTAGCCACTCTGGATTTGTTTTAGCTAAATTTACCATACCAGCAAGTTCTAACAGTCCTACTACAAAGATTAAAGGAGTATCTTTAACCAACGCTAAAAAGGTATTTGCAATTCCTGGAATAACCAATTTTAAAGCTTGGGGTAAAACAATAAGAAAATGCATTCTCCAATATCCCATACCAAGTGATTTAGCTGCCTCATACTGACCTTTAGGTAAGGCCTGAAGACCTCCTCTTATAACCTCTGCCATGTAAGCTGCCTCAAAAAGGGTTATAGCAATTAAAACTCTAATTAATTTGTCTACATATGTTCCATCCGGCAAAAACATTGGAAACATAACTGCTGACATGAATAAAACAGTAATTAATGGAACTCCTCTCCATAACTCTATAAAACCAATAGATGAATATCTTATTGCAGGTAAATTTGACCTTCGACCTAAAGCTAAAAACATTCCTATTGGAAAACACAATATTAGAGCAAAAGCAGAAACTATAAATGTTAAGGATAATCCTCCCCATGCTCCTGTTTCAATATATTTTAAACCAAAATCTCCACCAGAAATTAATTTAAATCCAATGATTGGGTAAATAAATAGTAAAAATAAGAGTAAATATTTTTTTAATTTAGACGGCACAAAAAATGATGCACCAACAAGAAAAAATAATAAGAAAAAAGCAGTATTTATTCTCCATTGTTCGATATCAGGATACATTCCATAAACAAATCTATTAAGCCAAACTTTCACAAAAACCCAGCATGCTCCGCTACCAGTACAATCTTGCTTGGTGTTTCCTGCAAAATCAGCATCAAAAATAAACCAATTTAATAAAGGAGGAATAAATTTAATAAGAGAAAAAATTACTAGTAGGCTTAATAAAGCATTAAAATTACTTGAATTAAAATTATTATTTATTCTATCAAGCAATCTATTGCCGCTAAATTCAACTCTAATTAGATAAAGTCCTATTAATCCAAATATGATAGGAATTAAATAACTTAGTGTATCTGGTAAAAATCCAGTAAAATTTAAATTTAGAAATGTATTGAATATAAAGTCTGCAAAGCCTATTAAAATAAAAAAACTACCTATGCTAACAAAACTTGTCAAATTTTCTTTATTAGGTTTAATAATATTTATATGCATTATTTTTCTTTTATTGCCATCTTTTTATTATACCAATTCATAAAAACTGAAATTGATAAGCTTAGTGATAAATACGTAAGCATAGTAATTGAAATAATTTCAATAGCTCTACCTGTTTGCATTAGAGCTGTACCTGCAAATACCAAAACAATATCAGGATAAGCTATAGCAGCTGCTAAAGATGAATTTTTTGTCAAATTTAAATACTGATTAGTTGTAGGAGGAATTATTATTCTTAATGCCTGAGGCATAACAACAAGTTTTAATATTTGTCCCCTTGTTAAACCAATAGAAGCTGCAGCTTCTTTTTGACCTTTATTAACTCCAAGTATACCTGCCCTAACATTTTCAGCAATGAATGTAGCTGTGTACATTGATAAAGCTAAAGCTAAAGAAATTAACTCAGGAATGATAGTAACTCCTCCTTGATAAACATAAATAGTTTTAGACAATTGAGTTAACTCAGGAATTTTAAAGGACAATGTTACTCCGCCAATTAAAAAAGATAAAAATGGTAAAATAAATAAAATTGCAAGTGAAATGTAAAATACTGGTATTTGTTTTCCAAATTCATCTCTCTGTTTTCTAGAATATCTAGAGACTAAGATTATTAAAATAGCCGCTGTAATTATTGAGTAGACAAATGTGGAGAAATTTGTCCATATAAATCTGGGGATATACCATCCTTTTACATTTAAAAAACTAATATCATAAAAATTTATAGAGTCTATTGTTAATGGTAATGCTCTTAACGCAGCAAAATACCAGAAAAATATTTGTAATATCAAAGGTATATTTCTAAAAATCTCAACGTACCATTCAGCTGCTTTTGCAATTAAATAATTTTGAGATAATCTTGAGATACCGACAGTTACTCCTAGAATTGTAGCAAAAAAAATACCTATAACCGAAACTAAAATTGTATTTAAAAGACCTACTAAAAATGCTCTTGCGTATGAATAAGAGCCATCATAATCAATTAATGAAAAAGCAATATCAAAAGAAGATTCTTGAGATAAGAAACCAAAACCAAATGAGATTCCTCTGTTTCCCATGTTGTTCTGTGCATTAATGGTAAAATAAATTATTACTAAAATTATAAATAAGACAGTAAGAACTTGTGGAATTAAATCCTTCTTCTTATTGCTCATATCAAATTTAAAGTTTTTAAAATTCATTTAAATGGAGAGTAAAAAAAAGGGCCGGATAAATCCAGCCCTTTTTAATTAATTAACGATTATCTCGCAGGTGGTACGTAAAGAATACCGCCTTTAGTCCAAAGTTGATTTGGACCTCTATTTGGTAAAATATTAGTGTCAGCTATATGTTTTTTATAGATTTCACCATAATTTCCAACTTGCTCAATAATTCTTAAGCTCCATTCGTTATCTAAACCGAAAGCAGCTCCTAGTTCTCCTTCAGCACCAACTAATCTTTTTATAGCTGGGTTTTCAGAGTCTTTTAAGCTTGATGCATTCGATGAATTAACACCATACTCTTCTGCTTCGATCATTACGTTTAGAGACCATCTAACAATATCTTCCCACACAGAGTCACCTTGTCTTACAACAGGTCCTAGTGGTTCTTTTGAAATTGTTTCTGGTAATACTTTATGGTCATCTGGAGCACTCAATTTAGTTCTTTGCGCTGCTAATCCAGATTTATCAGTTGTATAAGTATCACATCTTCCAGCATCATAAGCTTGAACTACTTCATCAGCTTTTTCAAAAGCAATTGGTTCGTACTTAATGTTTTTGGAATTAAAAAAGTCTCTCATGTTTAGCTCTGTAGTAGTACCTGTGTTTGTACAAGCAGATATACCATCTTTGAAATCATTAACTGAATTGATTCCAGAATTTTTTCTAACCATGAATCCTTGACCATCATAAAAGTTAACACCAACAAATGTTAAACCAATGTCAGCGTCTCTTGATAATGTCCAAGTTGTGTTTCGTGAAAGTACATCGATTTCACCAGATATTAATGCAGTGAATCTTTCTTTTGCACTTAACGGAGTATATTTTACTTTATCAGCATCGCCTAGTACAGCAGCTGCAACAGCTCTACATACGTCAACGTCTATACCAGTCCAATTTCCAGATGCATCAGCATTTGAAAATCCAGGAAGTCCTTGTGAAACTCCACATTTAACAAAACCGGCTTTCTTAGTGTTGTCTAAAGTTTTAGATTTTTTTGAACCTGAACCTCCACCGCTTTGGCCACAAGCCACAAGCAATGACGAAGCAAGCACAACTAAAATCCAAGTCTTAATTGATTTCATCATAATTATGATTTCCTCTCTTATTATATTGTTAACAATATTTTTGAAAAATGAATTTCAAAACGTTTCATTATGGATGAATACATGTTGGTGTTCAATATGATTCAAAGTCACTTCAATGTAGAGGGATATACTATATCTAGAGGACACACTTTTTTTTAGTATACATGTGCAATAAGACAACCTGATTAACATTTTTTTAGTTGGCGCGCCCTGAAGGATTCGAACCTACGACCCTCGGTTTAGAAAACCGATGCTCTATCCAACTGAGCTAAGGGCGCAATTAAATTAGTAACTATATTTACTTAAAAACATACCAAGTGGTCAATATAAATCGGAGTTTTAATGCCAAATTTTTCAGATTTTTCATGTTGATGAATATGATGAGAATGCACAAAAACAGGTAAATGTTCTCCATTTTTTGTTTTTAAAGTATAAATAAAATTAGTTCCTCTAAATTTTCTATCTACAACTTCTAATTTTAATTTACTTTGATCGTCATGAATTAAATCTTCGGGTTGTAAAAGAAGTTTTACTTTTGCACCAGATGAAAAATTATTTGACAGTTTTCCTCTAATTTCACCTAATGAATCATGGTTTAACCTATGAACCGCACATTCACTGTCTACAACTTTTACATCAATAAATACTCCTTTATTTAAAAAGTTCGCTACTTCTATTGAATTAGGCTCATGGTGAACATTATAAGGAACATCGTATTGTTTTAATTCCTGATTTAAAATAATTCCACACTTGTCAGCCATAGAGAAAGCTTCATAAGAATCATGAGTTACTATAATAGTTGTTAGATTTATTCTTTTCAAAAGTTTCTTAACAGAAACTTGAATTTCATCTTTTAAACTTTGGTCTATATTTGAAAAAGGTTCATCTAATAATAATAAATCAGGTTTAGACATTAAAGATCTTGCTAAAGAGACTCTTTGAGCTTCGCCTGCACTTATTTGATGAGGAAATTTCTCTAAAATAGGCTCTATATGCAAAAGCTTTATAATCTCGTTAACATTTATAATAGAACCACTTCCATTAGCTCTTTTTTTTCCAAAATTAATATTATCTATAACTTTATAATTAGGAAACAAAGAATTATCTTGAAATGATAGTGCGATATTTCTTTTTTCTGGCTCAATATGAGTTTTATTAGAAGAAATTAATTTATCTTTAAGAAAAATTTCTCCAGAGCTGAGTTTTTGAAGTCCAGCAATAGTTCTTAATATAGTTGTTTTACCGACACCGGAAGGTCCCAATAATGAAATTATTTCTCCTTGATTTTCTATCTTAAGATTAACGTTATTAACTTTATTTTTTTCACTAGCAATAAAGTTGCCGTTTATAATTTCAAAAAATTCTTTTGACATTTAAAGATTATATTAGTTTTTTTGTGAAAGTATATATTTTGAAGAAAATAAAATTAAAATTGTAGCCCAACTAATCAAAAACAATGAGGGTAAAGCAGCTGCCTCTATTAAATCTTGAGAAGCATAAACATAAGCCTGGGTGGCAAAAGTTTCAAAATTAAAAGGTCTAAGTATCATTGTTATAGGTAATTCCTTGATAATTTCCAAAGAGATTAGAAGAACTATTAAAATAATATTGTTTTTAAGATAAGGGACATGAATCTTTGAAAAAGTTTTTATTTTTGAGTATCCAAGAAGATATGCGCTTTCATCAATAGAATTATTTATTTTTTCATAGCTTGATTTTATCCCGTTAAAAGAAAGTGAAAAAAATCTTATAAAGTAAGCAAGAATTAAACCAAAAACAGAACCGATGAATATTTTTTTAATGCTACCAATATTAGTATTAGCACTAATAAAATCACTTAAATTTGAAAATAAAGTAATAAAAGCTACAGCTAAGATTACCCCTGGTATAGCATATCCTGAAATAGAAAAATTTGTTAAGTGATTTAAAATTTTACTTTTAGAAATCCTACTGCCATAGTTAATAAATAGGGAAATAAATACTAAAACCAAACTTGCTAAACCTACTAAGTATAAAGTATTTAGATTAATCCTTATAATATCTATGTCTTGAATATATTTTGGAAACTTAATTGTCCAATAAATCATTTGTGAAACAGGAAATATAAAACTAATAAAAAAAACTAAAAAACAGAAACAAAATGCAAATAATGATTTTTTTCCACTCAGCTTAATTTTGTTAATGGGTTTGAAGCCTCTTCCAGGTTGATGGTATTTTGCCTCTTTTCTAGAATAAATCTCTACAGATAAAAGAAGTAATATAAATAAAAGCAGAATGAATGAGATTTGATTAGCAGAATTAAGATCGTCAAAAGAAATCCATGAATTGTAGATCCCAGTTGTTAATGTAGAAACACTAAAAATAGATACTGTACCGAAATCAGACAAGCATTCCATTGCTACCAAAGCTAACCCAGCAATTATAGCCGGTCTTGCTGAAGGTAGTATAATTTTTAAAAATGTTTCCTTTTCAGATAAACCAAGATTTTGACCTACTTCTATATAGTTGTTTGATTGGAAAAAAAAAGAAGACCTAGTTAGAACATAGACATAAGGAAATAATGAAAAACTAATGGCAATAATAGAGCCTAAAACTCCGTCAAATTTTGGAATATGGGGGTTATAATTATATTCACCAAAAACATTTGTAAGTATTGAGTAAGCAGTGCCGTAATTTTCAAAAAAAGCTATTATAGAAAAAGCAAATATATATCCTGGTATGGCAAAAGCTAAAATCAATGCCCAGCTAAAAAATTTGCTTAATGGAAACTCATAAAATGAAATAAAATATGCAGAAGAAACCCCTAGTATAAATGTTATAAATAAAACCGAAATTAAAATTAATAGAGAGTTATTTATATAATCAAGAAGGAATGTATTTTTTAATATTGTAAAATAATTGCTCGTCTCAGAAAAAAA
Source organism: Pelagibacterales bacterium SAG-MED05 (assembly GCA_014654415.1). Taxonomy (GTDB): domain Bacteria; phylum Pseudomonadota; class Alphaproteobacteria; order Pelagibacterales; family Pelagibacteraceae; genus Pelagilacustribacter. The sequence goes on from JACWDC010000002.1 coordinate 7,311, forward strand.
ACTAAGGAAAACTGTAATAATGGGCAGCGCAACAATTAAAGCAATTGTAAAAGAACTAAAAAACCAGAAATTATACTTACTTATTAAATTTTTCATTATATTAAATCTCTGGTTAAAGCGGCTTAATTGTCATTTGTTTAAGCTAAAGCATTTTAAACCAGAGAATCTATTGACGTCAAACCTTTAATTCTTTTTGAACATTGATGAAACAATATCTTTAATCTCATTTATCTTTATTTCTGACATTCTTCTATTTGAAATTTTTTGCTTCATCTTTTCAGCTTCTCTCTTACAAGGCGAGCAACCAGTTTTCAACTCATTTAAGTTGATATTCTTCTTGATTGATCGCCTCATAGATTTAACAAACGTTAACTATTTCCAACCTGTGGCTGTCATTACTTCTAAAGCATCAGCTTGTCTATTTCCGTAATTTACAACTTTAGTTTTAAGATCTTGTTTAAAATCCAATCCCATGTTTACTACGAGAGGATGAGGAGAAATACCTGCAATCATTGGATATTCGAAAGTATTATTTACTATGTGATTTTGTGCTTCTTCACTTAATAAAAATTCTACTAGTTTGATTGCATTACCCTTATTAGGAGCACCTTTAACTAAACCTGCGCCACTAATATTCATATGCGTACCTCTTCCATCTTGGTTAGGAAAAAATGGTTTTACTTTTTTTGCAGCAGCTTGTTGCTCTGGCCCTTTTTTTCCAGATAACATTAGAGCTAAATAATATGTATTAGCTACTGCTATATCAGCTTCTCCTGCTGCTACAGCTAAAATTTGTGCTCTATCATTGCCTTTTGGAGCTCTAGCCATATTAGCAACCATTCCTTTTGACCACTCTACGATTTTTCTTTTTCCATTATTTTTGATTAATGAAGCTACGAGTGATTGATTATAAATATTATTTGAAGCTCTTATTACTAATCTACCTTTCCATTTTGGATCAGCTAAACTTTCATAAGTCAAACCAGCTAATTCTGCACCACTAACTCTTTCTGGAGCAAAATAAACTATCCTTGCTCTTTTTGCTATTCCAACCCATTTAGAAGTTCTAAAGTTACTAGGAACTGCAGACTTAATAGCAGAACTTGTTAATCCACCTTGTAAATTACCAGCAAAAGCGCCTAGTCTTCCAGCGTCAGCAGTAATGTAAAGGTCAGCTTGACTATCCGCTCCCTCTTCAATTATCCTTTTTTCTAAAGCTCCTGATTTTCCAGATACAACGTTTACTTTAATTCCAGTTTTAGCCGTAAATTTTTGGTAAAGTTGAACATCTGAGTCGTAATGTCTTGCGCTAAAAATATTCACTTCTTTAGCAAATAAATTTCCCGTAAATGCAAAAATTAATGCATATATTATTAGTGTTAGTTTTTTCATTTTTCTTCTTTTTTTGATAATGATTATCATTTACACTTTATTGATAATGATTATTATTATCAATATTGACGCACCTTATAGTAGAACAATCTTGCTAACATCAAAAAAATGAGGTTTATAAGTTATATGTTACAAATTAATCCTAAAAAATTCAAACACATACAAAACAAAACTATTCCATCTCCGTTAAGGCCGAAATTTAGAAATAGCAGCGAAACAAATATTTACTTTCTGTCAAAAAGAAAATTTGACGGAAAAAAAAAAGAACAGCTAATTAAACGAGTAAAGTTAATTTTGTCAATTTTAGCTTTGGGTATTGGTGGCTATTACCTATCAAGTTAGATTATTTTAGTTTTTACAATTCCTAATTTTTCAATTTTACCAAAATATAAACCTTTTTTTAAAATTGGAACAACGCCAACTGTAGATCCAGTAAAAACATAAAAGTTTTTATCAAATTTAACTCTATCTTTTTTTAGTTTAGTTAAAACAAACTTTAAAGAATTAATAGGATCAATATAAACAGTGCCAGTATTTCCATCAACAGACTGATTTGCACTTTTATTTGAAATATTAGTTTTTAAATTATTAACTTTGATGTTTTTAAATTTTTTTTTACTTCCAATAATAAATTTTACATTACCTCCAAAATCAGAAGAAAGATCACCTAAATACTTAATTCCTTTTTTTCTTTGTCTATATCCAACAACTTCGATACACGGAGCCATATGAGTAATAAATCTTTTAATATTTTTTTTAGTAACAGTTTTATTAGATTTAAAAAATTCTTTTTTAATTAAATAACAAACTTCAAGTTCAATTCCTAAAGTAAATTTGTTAATCTTTACACTTTTGTTATTATTCAAAAAATTATTTTTATAAACTGCAGCATAAAAAGGTTCTTTTTCATTTAATTTTTTTAACATTGGTATTCCGGTTCCCCCTGCTTTAAAACCAATAATAGGCTTTTTTATCTTTGACTCACAAATTTTTCTAAACTTTTCAGCTTGTGAAATTGTTTTTGTATATTGAACTGGAATAGGAGAAATAATCTTATTTGTTAAAAAAGCAATAACTAATTTATTTGCTACAGAGTCTATCTTTTTTATGTTCATACTATAATTGCTTTATATTTATACAATTAATGTTATAAATAATCAATGAAAGAGAATTATAGTATTAATGAAATTTTAATTGCCGTAGACGAACTGCAGAATTTAGAAAAAAAAAAGAAAATAAATCTAATCAAAATTAATAAAAGAAATTTGAAAATAAATTCAGATATACCGTCGAGTACTTTACAGTTAATTGAAGAAGCGGAAAAAACAATTAGATCAAAGCTGCAATCTGAATAGCTGTATCACACATACGATTAGAAAATCCCCATTCATTATCATACCAAGAAAGAACTCTACTAAATTTACTTTGGATTACTTGAGTTTGCGTTAAGTCAAATATTGAGCTGTGTGGGTTGTGATTAAAATCTTTTGACACAAGCGGTGCTGAATTAGTTGCTAATATACCTTTTAAAGGACCGTTTGCAGCTTTACTCATTGCATCGTTAATGCTTTCAATTGTTACTTTTTTTTTTGGTACAAATGTTAAATCTATTAAAGATACATTAGGTGTTGGTACTCTTATCGCCGTACCATCTAATTTTCCTTTTAAACTCGGTAAAACTAAGCTCATAGCTTTAGCCGCACCTGTTGAAGTAGGTATCATGGCATCGCCAGAAGCTCGTGCTCTTCTCAAATCTTTATGTAATGTATCTAATAATTTTTGATCACCCGTATAACTATGAATAGTAGTCATGTATCCATACTCTATTCCAAACGAGTTTTCTAAAACCATAGCAACAGGCGCTAAACAATTAGTCGTGCATGATCCATTAGAAATAATATTATGCTCCCTTTTTAATTCTTTACTGTTAACACCTTGTACTACTGTGAAATCAACTTCTTTTGCAGGGGCAGAAATTATAACTTTTTTAGCTCCAGCCACAATATGTTTACCTGCTGAGACTTTGTCTAGAAAAAAACCAGTACACTCTAAAACAACATCTGCACCAAGTTTTCCCCATGGTAATTTGGCTGGATCTCTTTCTGCAAAAACTTTTATATTTTGATCTCCAATTTGAAATCCATCTCCAGAAGTTTTAACTTCATGGTTAAGTGTGCCGTGTGTACTGTCATATTTAATTAAGTGAGCATTAGCCTCTATAGAGCCTAGATCATTAATTCCTACTATTTGAATTTTGCCTTTATAGTTTTCTAATAGGGCCCTTAAAATTAACCTCCCTATTCTTCCAAAACCATTAATTCCGACTTTAACCATATATTTTATACGTATTTAAATACTAAAACAAAATAAGCAACACAAATTATTGTTGCTATCCACAGAAGACTGCCCACTAAACCAAGCCAAGCTAAATGAATAAAAGCACTGCCAAGTAAAGATACAAACAATCTATCACCTCTCGTAGTGTCCAATCCTAAAATACCTCTTCTTGGAGACCCCCCTGGAACTTTTTTTTCCCAAAAATACATCGCTGTAATACAGAGAGCTATGAAAATAAAAAAACTTGCCGTAGGCCATGTCCACGCCATCCATGTTATAAAATCAAAATCAAAAAGACCTTTTTCTTTAGGTTGACCAACCGTAGACCAGCTAGATGCATTAAGATTCGAAAAAATCATACTCTCCCCATTGCAAATCCTTTTGCAATATAATTTCTTACAAAGTAAATTACTACAGCTCCAGGTATAATAGTTAAACTACCAGCTGCTGCTAATAAACCAAGTTCATAACCTGATGTACTTGAGGTTCTCGTCATTATAGCTGCAATTGGTTTAGCTATTGTTGCAGTAAGCGTTTTTGCTAACAATAATTCAACCCAAGAAAACATAAAACAGAAAAACATCGTAATGCCTATTCCAGCAGCTATAGTTGGAATAAAAATTTTAAAAAAAAATCTTCCAAAAGAATAACCATCAACATAGGCTGTTTCATCTAATTCTTTTGGCACTGCAGACATAAATCCTTCTAGTATCCAAACGGCAAGAGGTATATTAAAAAGACAATGTGATAACGCTATGGCTATATGTGTGTCAAATAAATTTACTGAGGAATAGAATTGAAAAAATGGTAAAGCAAACACAGCTGGAGGGGCCATTCTATTTGTAAGTAGCCAAAAAAATAAATGCTTATCTCCTAAAAATTTATATCTTGAAAAAGCATAAGCTGCCGGTAAAGCAGCAGATACAGAAATTATAGTATTAAAAACTGTGTATGTAATAGAATTAACATAACCCATATACCAAGTGCTGTCTGTAAATATTGTTTTATAGTTATCTAATGTAAAATCTTGCGGCCACAAAGAATAAACATTTATAATTTCTGTTGTTGTTTTAAAAGACATATTTAACAACCAATAAATTGGTAACATTAAAAAAATTATATAAATTGTAGGAACTAACCATTTTATTTTTTTCATGTTCTACCCTCATCTTTCATCATTAAGGTGTAAAAAACCCAACATATTAGTAGAACTATTAAAAAATAAATTAATGACATGGCTGCTGCAGGACCAAGATCAAACTGACCTAAAGCCATCTTTACTAAATCCAGAGATAAAAAATTTGTTGCATTGCCAGGTCCACCACCTGTTAAAACAAAAGGCTCTGTGTAAATCATAAAGCTATCCATAAATCTTAAAAGTATAGCTAAAGTTAATACTTTTTTCATTTTAGGCAATTCTATATATCTAAAAACATCCCATCTACTAGCCCCGTCTATTTCTGCTGCTTGATAGTAAGCTGGCTGAATTGAGTTTAATCCCGCGTAAGATAGAAGAACTACTAAAGAAGTCCAATGCCAAACATCCATCAAAATAGTTGTGAACCATGCATCACCACTTTGTTGGGTAAAATTATAATCAAAACCAAGTGAGTTTAAAGAGTTTCCAAGAAATCCAATTTCTGGAAGTGCAAATATATTCCACATAGCTCCTACAACATTCCAAGGTATCAGTAACGGCATAGACATTAGTATTAAACAGACCGGCACTCCCCATCCCTTTTTTGGCATAGTTAAAGCAATAGCTATTCCTAGAGGCAGCTGTATTAAAAGAATAATAAAAGTAAATATAAATTGTCTGCCTAAAGATGCATGAAATCTTTCAGAATGTAAAATTTCTTTAAACCATCTTGTGCCTTCCCAGGCAAAAACATTACTTCCAAAAGTTTCTTGAAAAGAATAATTAACAACAGTCATTAATGGAACTACTGCATTAAAGGCAACCAATACGAATACTGGAATTACAAAAAACCATGCTTTTTGATTGAGCGTTTTATTCATTATTCAATTATCCAGTTATCTCCATAAGCATACGTGTACTTTTTATCAAAAGTAATATGTACATTCTCGCTTGGAATTTCTGTAGATGAGTTAGCTAAAATTTTAATACTTCCGCTGCTACATTCAGTATCAATTACTTTATGTCTACCTGTATCGCTAACTCTTTTAATCTTAACCTTAATGCCGTCATTAGAAAAATTAATAAATTCTGGACGTATACCTACTTGTGTTTTAGTAAAATTTGTTTTTTTAATGTTAGTATTGCTAGGTAATATCTTTCCTTCAAAATTAATTTGGCCATTTTTAATTTCACAAGGTAAAATATTCATACCTGGTGACCCAATAAAATGTCCTACAAAAGTGTGTTTTGGTTTTTCAAATAACTCAACTGGTGTTCCAGTTTGAACGATTTGTCCCTCATGCATAACAACAACCTGATCAGCAAAAGTTAATGCTTCAATTTGATCATGGGTAACATAAATCATAGTTCGATTAATTTTTTGGTGTAATTCTTTTAGTTTTGATCTTAAAATCCATTTTAAATGTGGGTCAATTACAGTTAATGGTTCATCAAACATAATTACATTCACATCCGATCTCACTAACCCTCTACCTAAAGAAATCTTTTGTTTTCCGTCAGCTGTTAATCCAGAAGCTTTATTGTTTAAGGTCGATGTCAATTCTAACATCTCCCCTATTTCTTTTACCTTATAGTCAATTTCATTTTCTGAAAGACCTCTATTTTTTAATGGAAAAGCTAAATTATCGTAAACAGTCATGGTGTCATAAATAACTGGAAACTGAAATATCTGAGCAATATCTCTCTCGACTGGATTAAGAGTAGTCATATCTTTATCGTCAAATAACACCTCGCCCTTAGTTGGTTTTAATAACCCTGAGATAATATTTAATAAAGTAGTTTTGCCACAACCAGAGGGACCTAATAAAGCGTAAGCTCCACCATCCTTCCAATCAATATTAATTTCCCTTAAAGCCCAGTCAATATCGCTATTTTGTTTTGCTAAATAACTATGGCTTAAATTTTTTAAAGTGACTTTAGCCATGATTTACCAATCTATTATTTTGATCAAAATATAAAAATTCATCTGTATTCATATACAATTTTGTATCTTCACCAATATTTTTTTGCTGAATTCCATTAGATAAGGAAACCCAATTTAGATTTCCATTAGTAAAATGAATTAGACTTTCAGATCCGCTAAGTTCGGAGATTAGCACTTTTCCATTGATTTCAACCGAGTTATTTCCTTCCTTATATGTTGTAATATTATGAGGTCTTATACCTATCTTATAAAATCCATCTTTAATTTTTACAGCTGATTTCCATTGAAAATTATTATCTGTTAGTTTAAATGTATCCCCGCTTTTATTTATTTCGGCAATATTCATTGGAGGATCACTGAATACTTTTGCTGAAGTCAAGTTTTCAGGCTTATTATAAACCTCTAAAGTTTTTCCATATTGAATAATTTTACCTTTTAAGAGTGTTGCAGTGTTTCCACCGATCATCAAAGCATCTAAAGGTTCTGTGGTAGCATATACAACAATACAATCTCTATCTTCAAATAGTTTTGGTAGCTCTTCTCTTAATTCTTCACGGAGTTTAAAATCTAAGTTAGCTAAAGGTTCATCTAATAATATTAAGTCTGAGTCTTTTACTAAAGCTCGAGCTAGAGCGGTTCTCTGCTGTTGTCCTCCAGATAATTCATCAGGTTTTTTATTTAACATTGCTGATAGTTTTAATAGTTCCGCAACTTTTCCTACTCGTTCTTTGATTTCTTTTGAATTAACTCCTGTAATTTTTAAAGGTGAAGCAATATTTTCAAAAACTGTGAAGTTTGGGTAATTTATAAACTGTTGGTAAACCATTGAGCAATTTCTTTTTTGTACCTCTTTACCTGTAACATTTTCACCATTAAACCAAACTTCTCCTGATGTAGGTTTATCTAATCCGGCCATGATTTGCATTAAAGTTGTTTTGCCAGCTAGTGTTGACCCTAATAATACATTTATAGTATTTTTTTCTAATTTGAGATTTGCTGAGTGAATATGAGTTTCAATTCCTACTTTTTTTTCAACATTTTTTAATTCTAAACTCATATTTATAAATTATAATTAAGTTCTAAAAAAAGGGGGCAATAAATGCCCCCTTTTTAAATTTAGATCAACCTAGGTTATTTCCAAGCGTCTTTAAATGCTACGGTTTTTCCTTTAGGTTTTTCATCAACTTTAGCTTTTGGCGAACCAGCTTTATTTAACCAATAAGAAGCTTCTCTTGGTTTATTAAGTCTAGGTCCACATCCACCGTATGCGTTACTACCTTTATCAGCAGCTTCCATACGTGACATTACTAAGTCCATCTCATCTGCAAGACGATCCATAGTTTGTTGTGGTGTAAATGTACCAGAGTTAACTTCTCCGATGTGCTGCCACCATAATTGTGCTAGCTTCGGATAATCTGGAACGTTGATACCTGTTGGTGACCATACATTTCTATTGTCTGATCTATAGAACTCGATAAGTCCACCTAGTTCAGGCGCTCTCTTAGTAAAGTGTTTGTTGTTAACAGTACTTTTTCTTACGAAAGTTAAACCAACATCAGCTTTTTTAAGAGATACAGTTTTTGAAACTGTAAATTGAGCATACAACCATGCAGCTTTTCTTCTTTCAACGTCTGTAGACTTAAACATAGTCCATGATCCAACGTCTTGATATCCAAGCTTCATACCTTGTTCCCAATAAGGTCCTTTAGGTGATGGGCCCATTCTCCATAAAGGCATACCATCTTTATCAACTACTTTGTTGTTAGGATTTTTTCCTACTAAAGAAGCTGTAAAAGCTGTGTACCAGAAAATTTGCTGAGCAACATTTCCTGAAGAAAGAGATGGTAAAGACTGATAAAAGTCCATTGCTGCTGCTCCCGGAGGTGCATAAGCTCTTAACCACTCATCCCATTTTCTAATTGCGTAAACTGCGGCTGGACCATTTGTAGCTCCACCACGTGATACGTTAGCACCAACTGGGTTACAAGAACCTTTTTCCATTCTAATTCCCCACTCGTCTACAGGTACTCCATTAGGCAGACCTTTACTTCCTGCACCAGCCATTGATAGCCATGCATCAGTCATTCTCCAACCTAAGTCAGGAGCTCTTTTACCGTAGTCCATATGACCATAAATATTAACACCGTCTATTTTCTTTACATCCTCTGAAAAGAATTTTGCGATATCTTCATAAGCAGACCAGTTTACTGGTACACCTAAATCATAACCATATTTTGCTTTAAATTGTTTTTTGATCTCAGGTCTGTCAAACCAATCTTTTCTAAACCAATAAAGGTTAGCAAATTGTTGGTCTGGTAACTGATAAAGGTTTCCATCTGGACCCGTCGTAAATTGAAGTCCAATAAAATCTTTAAGATCTAAAGTTGGTAAAGTAACATCTTTACCTTCCCCTTTCATCCACTCAGTTAAGTTTACAGCTTGTTGCATACGCGCATGCGTACCAATTAAGTCTGAGTCATTTACATACGCGTCGTAAATACTTACGTTCGTTTGCATTTGTGTTTGTACAGCCATTACAACATCACCTTCTCCGATGATTTGGTGTTGCACTTTGATGCCAGTTATATCTTCAAACGCTTTTGTAAGAGTTTTAGACTCATACACGTGAGTAGGTATTCCCTCAGAAACTACTTTTAAAGACATTCCCTTGAATGGCTTTGCAGCGTTATGGAACCAATTTAATTCTTTCTCTCTATCTTTTGCAGATAGTACTGAAAGACTAAACTCACCATCAGACCATTTCTTAATTGCTGCAGCATGTCCGTCTGCAAATGCATTAGAAATAGTTACGATTGAAAATGAAACAGCAACAGCTATTATAGTTTTAAATGTTTTAAACATTAATTCTCCCGTTGTTGTTAGTTTTTTTATTATTTTTATTAATTGAAACAAAATACAATTAAATTGTACAGAGCTATTTCTTGAAAAATACAACTTGAAATTGATTTAATTTATTAAAGCTCTCTTTATTGCTTTTGACCATCCTAATAGAAGAGATTTTCTATTATAGTTTTTCATTTTTGGAATAAATTTTTTTTCTAGACTCCAATTTTTTGCAATATCTTTTAAAGACTTATACGTGCCTATTTTTAAACCAGCCATAAAAGCTGCTCCTAAGGCTGTCGTTTCATGAACTTTGGGTCTATAAACCTTGACGTTAACTACATCTGATAAAAATTGAGAAAACCAATTATTCATAACCATTCCTCCATCTACTTTAACCATCCTTGGTCGTAAACCATCATGTTTCATCGCTTCGAATAAATCATAAGTTTGATAAGCAACTGATTCTATAGTTGCTCTAATAATTTCCTTTGGTCCAGTATCTCTTGTTAATCCACTTAGAACACCTCGGGAGTTTTGATTCCAGTATGGCGCTCCCATACCTGTAAATGCTGGTACTAAGTAAACATCTTTATTTTCTTTTAAAGACTTTAATATTTTTTCGGTCTCATCAGCTTTTTTAAAGAAATTCATTCGATCTCTTAACCATTGAACGCCAGCTCCCGCAATAAAAATAGATCCCTCCATTGCATAAGTTGTTTTACCATTAATTCTATATGCGATGGTCGTTAACAATCTATTTTTAGAGTATATTTTTTTATTGCCTGTATTTAATAATACAAAAGCACCTGTTCCATAAGTGCTTTTTAAAGACCCCGGTTCAAAACAACATTGGCCTATAGCCGCTGATTGTTGGTCTCCAACCACACCTGTAATTGGAATCGATTTACCCGTAATTGAAGGATGTGTAGAACCGTAGTCATCGGCACAATTTTTTACATCAGGAAGAATATGTTTTTTAATTTTTAATATACTTAAAATTGTATCATCCCATTCATTTGTAGAAATATTATAAATCATTGTTCTACTTGCATTAGTAGCGTCTGTTGCATGTGTTTTACCTTTTGTTAATCTCCAAATTAAAAAACTATCTATAGTTCCAAACATAAGTTGTTTTTTATTCATTAATTTTTTAGCTAATGGGACATTGTCTAATATCCATTTTATTTTAGTCCCAGAAAAGTAAGAATCTATTGGTAATCCAGTTTTATTAAAAATAAGAGTTTCTTTATTTTGATTTTTTAATTTTTTACAATAATCTGCTTGTCTTCGATCTTGCCAAACAATTGCCCTATAAACAGTTTTTCCAGTTTTTTTATCCCATAGAACTGTAGTTTCTCTTTGGTTGGTAATTCCAATTGTTAATATTTTTCCTTTGAATTTTTTAGCTTTTAGAATTACATCCTTAAGAACTTTTTTAGTAGTATTCCAAATTTCTTCTGGATCATGTTCTACCCATCCACTTTTTGGGAAATATTGTGTAAATTCTTTTTGAGAAGAAAATACTGGCTTACCTTTTAAATCAAATAAAATTGCTCTATTAGATGTTGTGCCAGCATCTATTGAAATAATAAATTTTCTCATCTAAAAGATTCCCAATCTAAATCTAACTTTTTATCTTCAACAATTGCATTGATCATTCCAAGCATCAAAGGTAATTTTTTATTATCAAAATCCTCTTTTACTTTTTTTCCAATTTCAATAGCTAAATCTGCACCTTCAACTGTAACTTTTTCCATTTTTGTTTTCTTTGCTTTCAAAAAAGTTAAACCTTCGCCTATATAGGAACCCATCTTTGCATTTCTTCCTCCACCAGAACTTACGTAGAGATCACCTAATCCGGCTAACCCTTTGACAGTTTCCTTTTTACCTTTAAGATGCTCAACAAATATTTCCATTTCATAAATAGATTGTTTGATTAATGCAGAAGCAGTATTTAAATAATTTTTCTCCCTAATTGCATCTGACGCATTAGTGCTACATAGTCCTTTTGCAGCTCCTACAGCCATTGAAAAAATATTTTTTATCGCTGCAGAAACTTCAACTCCATTTATATCGTCAGAGTAAGAAGTATGATAATAACTAGTATTAAGCATGTTGGCTATTTTCTTTGCGGTTTGAATTTCTTTATTAGCAATTACAATACTGCTATGGACTCTATTTGCTAAACCAGTTGCAAGACAAGGTCCTCCGACAGCTGAGATATTTGTTTTAGAGATTCCTTTGTATGATAATAATCTTTTAAGTTTATCGACTAATAATTCATACTTGTTTTCATAAATACTCAGTCCTTTAGTTAACATAAGCAAATTAGGAAGATTGTCAGCTTTATAAAATTGACTTAGTTGATCTGCAACCCATTCTATTCCTTTTGAACTTACGCCTAAAACTACTAAGTCAACATTAGATTTTAGCAATTCGTTGAATTTTTCAAATTTAAAAATTTTAATTCCTTCTGGAATTTGAGTATTGAGTCCTGAATGAAAATTTTTATTTCTTTTTAAATTATCAATGAATTCATTTTCTAAATGTGTGCCAATAATATTAACATCATGATTATTATCTAAACAAGGCAAAGCAAAAGCAGAGCCCATAGCACCAGCACCTATTATTATAATTTTAGACATATTAGTCTTTAAAAAATATTTTTTTGATAATTAAAAAAAAAGATATTAACTCAATTTTTCCAATAATCATAAAAATAATCAAACTTATTTTTGATGTTGTTAGTAAATTTGCAAAATTCATATCTTCTATTCCAAACATTGCTGAGGTTGTCGTGTTAGTAATTGTTAGAATAGATAACTTAAATGATTTTTCAAAGCCTATATTATCAACTATCAAGATTCCAGAAAGAATAAATAAACTTATAAAAAAAGAGATAAATATTAAAAAAGAAATTTTAATATTATCATCTGTAATTTTTTTTTCTGAATCAAATATATTTTTATTTATTATACTGTTAGGACTGATCAACTTAATAATTTCTGTTGAAGCAGTTTTTAAAAGCACATAAATTCTCATAAATTTTATTCCTGATGTATTTGATATTAAAGATCCTCCTACAATACTGATTAATATAAAATATAAACTTAAGTTATTATTAGAATTTATTAATGATAATCCTGAATTACTTAAACTGCTTAAAACACTTATTATTATATTTAATCCACTATAATTATTTAAATATACTAATAAAATAAAGAAAACAGACAATGTAATTAAGTAAAAATCTTCTTTATGTTCTCTAATAATAATTTTTTTTTGAAAAATGTTTAAGATCAAGAAAAAATTTAACATCGATATCAACAAAGATAATATAAATACTAATTTCTGTGGGTTTGATCGAATGATCTTACCAAGTGAGTCGGTTGGTATAAATCCTCCAGCAGAAATCAAACTCATACTAAGATTTAAAGAATTAAACATTCTCACTTCTGAAATATTCAATAATAAAAAAATAATAAAACTTAATGTCGAGTAAAGAATGAAGATTTTAAGCAAAAGATCTTTAATATTGCTTTCTGAGTTGATTCTAACATCTCCTGAATATGTTAAATCATTCATCTTATATCTAAATTGTTTATTTGAAAAAATAAGAATCAAAAAAAATAAAAAATATAAACCACCTATCCATTGAGAAGATGAACGCCACAATATCAAGGTTGGATCAAGATATTTAATATTACTAAAAACAGAAAAACCGGTTCCAGTAAGACCTGAAATTGACTCAAATATAGAATTTAAGAAAGTCACCTGATAATTACTCAGATAGAAAGGTAGGGCAATAAGTACAGGGATAATCAAATAAACTAAAACTATTAATAATAATTGTTCTATAAAATTAATTCTTTTTTGTGATTTTTTTCCAATAAATAAAAGACCTGAACCAGTTAAAAATGAAACGATTAAAGTAATAAGATAAGAGTTGATGCTTAAAAAATAATCAAAATAAGAAGAGTATAAGATATTTATAAATGCTAAAATGCTTATAGGAAAACAAAATAAACTTAGATAATAACTGATGCCTTTAAAATTCATTACTAAATAGAGCTAACGCTAAAAATACTCTCTACTTCTTTTAATTGTTCTCTTTTTGCAAGAAAAACTACAAGATCATCTTGTTCGAAAATGAAGTTTGATTTTGGAATAATAACCTGTTCTTTTCTGACAATCGCACCTACTCTAATATCTTCAGGTAAATTTGAGTCTCTAATTTTTTTATTTAATAATTCTGATTTTTCTAAAATTTTAGCTTCAATAAATTCATATTGCCCATCAAGAAGTGAATAAACAGTTCCTATTGTTCCTCTGTGAACATGCTCCATAATTCTCGAAACAGTTGTCATCCTCGGATCAACAAGGTCATCAATATTTAAAGAGTCCTGTAATAAGTTGTAATTTGTCTTATTAACTATAGCTATAGTTCTTTTCTTTAAACCTTTTTTTTCTGCCAATACACATGCCATCATATTGTTTTCATCATCATTAGTTAAAGCAAGTACGGTTTCTGAGTCTTCTAAGTTTGCTTCCTTGAGAATATCTTCATCTAAAGCGTCACCATTAATAACAATTGAAGATGAAAGTTCGTTAGCAATTTCTTCAGCTCTTTTTTTATCTTTTTCTATTATTTTTACTCTTGTATCTTCAAAATTAGTCTCTAGCATCTTAGCTAGGTTCAAACCAATATTCCCCCCTCCAATTATTAGAATATTTTTTGATATTTTTTCTTCATGGCCAAATGCTTTAAGAATTATATTTAATTGGTCGCTACTTATCACGACATATACATTGTCGCCATCTAACATTTTATCTTCTTTTTTTAGATATATAAATTTTTCTTTTCTTACTGCTCCTAAAATATTTGCCTTAAAGTCAGGAAATTTTTTAGTTAAATCTTTCAAAGGTATACCTTTAATTGGACAGTTTTTTTCGATTGATATTTCTAACATTTTTACTTTATCATTTGCGAAAGGCACATTATCTAAAGCTCCTGGTGCCTCCAATCTTCTATATAAAGATTTAGCCACTTCAAGTTCTGGAGAGATAATTACATCTATAGGAATATTTGATTTATTGTAAAGTTTACCCCATTTTCCCTCTAAAAAATCTTTAGTTCTAATACGTGCTATTTTTTTTGAAACATTAAACAATGAACTAGCTAATTGACAAACAATCATGTTTGTTTCATCATTTCTAGTAACAGCAATCACCATATCTGCTTTTTCAGCTCCTGCATTTTCGAGAACAGTTGGTAGTGTAGCTCGCCCAACGATTCCTTTAACATCTTGGGTGTCGTTAATTTTCTTTATATCCTCAGAAGATTGATCAATAACAGTCACTGAATGACCTTGTGCTGATAATTGTTTGCTTATTGAAAAGCCGACCTTACCGGCTCCACATATAATTATATTCATTTTAGTTTATGCCTTTTATTCCTAAAGATTTTAACTTTCTATGAAGCGCAGATCTCTCCATTCCAATAAAATCTGCTGTTTTAGAAATATTGCCATGATTTTTTTTTAATTGTGTAATTAAATACTCTTTTTCAAAATGTTCTCTTGCTTCTTTTAATGGTGAAGCGAAAGATTTTTCCAAAATATTCTTATCACTTTCAGTCGATGAAGAAGAAACTAAAACATCGTTCATCAATTTACTGATATTTTCTTTGCTTTCATTCGCAGATAAAATAGTAACTCTTTCAACTAAATTTCTTAATTCTCTTACATTACCTGGCCAATGATATGTGTATAAATTATCATTATTAATATCAATTTTAGACAATTGAACGCCATTAATTTCAGAGAGTTTTTCTTTAAAGTAATCAATTAACAAAGGAATGTCTTCAGTTCTTGAAGAAAGTGAGTTTAATCCAATTGGAACTACATTTAAACGATGAAATAAGTCTTCTCTAAATTTTCCTGACTCAACTAATTCTTTTAAATCTTTTGATGTGGATGAAATAAGTCGGATGTTTACATTAATATATTGAGAACCATTCAAACGTTTAAATTTTTGATCAATTAAAACTCTTAAAATATTGGCTTGAGTTTCAAAGGGGATTTCTGAGACTTCGTCTATTAATAGAGTTCCTTTATTAGCTCTTTCTAATGCTCCTGAAGATATGTTTCCATCAAACTCTTCACCGAATAACTCTTTCTCATATGTTTTTTCTTTAAGTAATGCAGCATTCAAAATAACAAAAGATTCTTTTGATCTTGGAGAGTTTTTATGTATTTTTCTTGCAATTAGTTCCTTGCCTGATCCAGTGGGTCCAGAGATTAAAACTCTACTTTCTGATGAAGATAATTTCTCAATAGTCTTTTTAATTCTTGTAATTACAGGGCTTTTACCTATTAGTTCAAAAGAGTGAAATAATTTATTTTCAATAATATCTTTTTCTTGTTTTAAATATGCTGTTTCTAAAGCTCTTTTAACGTAATTTAATATTTTTTCTGTAGAAAATGGTTTTTCAATAAATTCATAAGCACCTAATCTTATTGCCTCTACAGCTATTTGAACAGTTGCATGACCTGAAATCATAATTACAGGCGTCAACTTATTTTTTTTTATAATTAATTTTAAAAGATCAATTCCATCTTTATCTGTCTTGTCTAATTTTATATCAACAATAGCTAAATCAGGTAGTTTTTTATTTATCTCCAAAACTGCTTGGTCATAATTAGCTGCGGAACGAATATTAAAATTCTGCTCTTTTAAAATATTACAAATTAAAAAGCGTATGTCTGGATTATCGTCGATAACTAAGATTTCTTTATGCATTTATTTTTGGGAATGAAATTTCAATATTAACTCCGTTTTTATCTTTCTTATTTTTTATTAAAAAATCTCCAGAATGTTCATTAATTATTTTGCTAACTATAGGCAACCCTAAACCTGTTCCTTTTGTCTTAGTGGTAAAATACGGCGTCATTACTTTTTTTGTATCTGATATACCTGTGCCATTATCAGTTAATCTAACCATTATATAGTCATTATTACTAATAATTTCTATGTCAATTTTACCTTTAAAATTAGGGGTTTTTTTAACTAAATCTAAAAATGCTTCTTCAGAGTTTTTAATTAAATTAATAAAGACTCTATTTAATTGTTCGGCATCTCCATTAATTATTAATTTTTTATGATTCACATTAATGTTTATTTTATTTTTTGATGACATTTTAACAAAATCTACAGATCTATTAATTATATCAATAATATTAATTTTTTTGAATATTGGTCTTGGCATTCTTGCAAAGTTTGAAAATTCATTAACCAAACTTTCAATATCTTTAATTTGTCTATTTATTGTTTCCAAATATTTTTCAAAATCCTTAGAATCTTTGCTTATTTTTGATGAGTATTTTTCTCTCAAACGATCAATAGATAATTGGATTGGTGTCAAAGGGTTTCTTATTTCATGGGCAAGTTTTCTAGCTACACTTTCCCATGCTTCATGTCTTTCAGTGGCAAGCAATTTATCTTGCTGCTTCTTAAGCCTATCAATCATTAAATTAAAATTTTTATTTAATAACTTAAATTCTTCATCAGATTCAATATGTGGAACTTTTACATCTAATGCACCTTTACTTATTGCTTCGGATGCGCTGATTAAATTAACAATAGGTTTTGTTAATCTAGATGCAAAAACAATAGCTATAGCAGTTGATAAGAATAACAATAAAGTTACAACGATTATATAGATAATAGCAAAAGTAACTTTTATTCCTGTTTGACTGTTTTCAACCGAATAATAAAAATTTACCGCTTGTTCTGTTTCATTTAAATATCTTAAAATTTCAGAGTCAATATTTCTAGAAATATATAGATAGGTATCAACTAAAGAATTCAATTTAGTCATCACTGTTGTTTTGTTTTCTAAATTATTAGTAATTAAAACTGGTTTTCCTTCTAAAACTTGATCATAATCTTCATCTGATGGTACAACAAATTCATCTGTAATATCTCTTACATCAGATATTAATATATTTCCCAAACTATCAATCAGATAAATATCATCTACTCTTCTTAAGATCTTTTCAGATTTCATAATTGCCTTAAATCGGTTTAGATCAGAATAATAAAAACCAGAGGCCCTATTTAAACCAACGCTCATTAAAATAATATCAGACTGAACATTTTTTTTACTTTCTTCTAGATAATTTTTAGCCACATCATAAGAATTATTGACTGCATTTGTAATTTGCTTATCAAAATAATTCTGAATACCAAAATTAAAAAGGAATAGTGAAAATATAGCTACTACCAAAGATGGAATTAAGGTAAAAACAGAGAATATTGAAATATATTTTAAATTTGTTTGCGAGCCTGTCTTGTTTCTTTTGCCTGTATAATAAAAGCGATAAAAATTTTTAAAAATCAAGGTAAAGAAAATTAATAATAAAATAATATCAATGATTAATAAAATCTGTAGATTTTGATCTGTTAAAGGGACAAATCCTTCATTGATGAAGGTTAAAAATGTTACAATCCCCAAGAAAATACATAAAAATGAAGATAAAATAATCCAATTAAAGTTTTTTATAATTTTAAACATTCCAAATAAGCGTTAATTATTCATATAAATATAATATAAGTTTATACAATGAGTTTTTGTTTAATCATTCTTGCTGGAGGTAATAGCCATAGATTTAGGTCTAATATAGGCAAACCTTATCAAAAAATTGCTGGTAAATCATTAGTAGAAATTAATGTCGATAAAGCTCGTCAATTTAAACAAATTAAAAAGATAGTTCTCGTATATAACAAAAAAGACTCAAAACGAGTCAAATCATTAAAATTAAAAAATATTAAGTTGGTCTTAGGTGGAAAAAATCGACAACAATCTACTTTCAACGCCTTAAAACACTTAAACAATGCAAAAGGAATTTCGAAAGTTTTAATTCATGATGTAGCAAGACCTAATTTTTCATTAAAATTATTTGACTCAATAATTAGAAATATGAAAAATGCTAAGGCTGTAGTTCCAAAAATTAATATTCAAGATGCTGTTAAACAAAGAATAAAATCAAGCCAATACGAATACATTATTGGTAAAAATAGAGACAATCTTTTTCTAACGCAAACTCCACAAGCCTTTAATCTTAAAGAAATTTACCACCTACACAAAACTAATGTTGCTAAATATAGGGATGATGATGTCTCTTTATATATGGATTTAAATAAAATTAAGTTTATTGAAGGTGAAAAAAACAACTTTAAGATTACAGATCAAGCAGATTTTCAAAATTTAAAAAATATTTATAGGTCCCAACAAAGCGTTGGAATAGGCTTTGATGTACATAGACTTGTTTTAAAAAGAAAACTTTATTTAGCAGGACTAAAAATTGAATCACCTTTAGGTACATTGGGTCATTCAGATGGAGATCCAGTGCTACATTCGATTACGGATGCAATCCTTGGTGCTTGTAAAATGGGAGATATTGGTCAAATGTTCTCAGACAAAAGTAAGAAATATAAAAATATAAGATCAACAATTTTACTCCAAGAAGTAATGGAAAAAATAAAAGCTAAGGGTTATTTTATAAATAATATAGATATAAATATTATTACTCAAACTCCAAAAATTAAAAAATATAAAAATAAGATGATAGAAAATATTTCTAAACTTTGCGGGATTTCTAAAAATCAAATTAATATAAAGGGTAAAACAACAGAGAAATTAGGTGTTGTAGGAAAAGAAAAAGCTATTGCTTGTGAAGTTATAACGTCGGTAATCAAATATGATTAAAAAAATTAATTTTTTGTTTGTTACATTATTTGGAATAGGAAAAATAAAAAAAATACCAGGAAGTATTGCGTCTTTAGCCACAATCTTATTTTTATTTTTTTTATTTCATATCATAAATATTGATCCAAATATTGTTTTAGTTTCTTTAATCATAATCTTTTGTGTATCTCTATATGCAGTCAATATTTTTATAAAGAATTTAGATGATAAAGATCCTAAAGAAATAGTTATTGATGAATTCATAGGTCAATCTATTCCTATATGCCTTTATGAAATCGCCCATGATACAACAAAAGAAACTAACGAAATATTAACATTCTATTTTATAATGTTTATTTTATTTAGAATTTTCGATATTACCAAACCTTATCCTGTAAGCTATTACGATAAGAATTTTAAGAACAGCTTTGGTGTTATAATGGATGATGTTTGTGCTGGTTTATATGTTGTTGCTGTTCTTGTTTTTTATATGGTTTTAAGTGTATGAAGAAAAAAATAATCCAAATTATTAAACTTCTTAAAAGAAAAAAGTTAAAAATATCTGTTGCAGAATCTTGTACAGGTGGAATGTTTTCAAGTAATATTACTTCTGTTACTGGTGCATCTAAAGTGTTTACGATGGGTTTAGTAACTTACTCCAATCTAGCTAAAACCAGTATTTTAAAAGTGCCTAAAAAAATCATTCGAAAACATGGTGCTGTAAGTATTCAGTGTTGTTTATCTATGGTTAATAATCTAAGCAAAATTAGTAATAGCAAATTATGTGTTTCAATAACTGGGATTGCTGGGCCTAGTGGTGGAACTAAACAAAAACCAGTTGGACTTGTTTATATAGGCCTAAAAAATGGAAAAAAAATCTTAGTTAGTAAAAACTATTTTAAAAATAAAGGAAGATCTGCAATTCAAAAAGCTACTGTCAATAAATCTCTTAATCTAATTCTGAAGCAGATATAATTTTTTAGATTGGATAATTAAATCTTTTAAATTCTATAATAATATCCAATAAATGAGCTAAGAAACTGTTAAGAGATAAAAAAATTAAAAAAACATTTATATAAAGAACAAATACTAAAGCATTTCTTTGCCTTTTCCTTTTTAAAAATTTACCATCTTCGGGTAACCATTCTTTATTTTTTGATTTGAAATCATAAGAAAACATCCAATAAGTAAGATCGCTTTCATTAGTGTCTCCAGTTCTTATGCTTTTAATGTATGAAGATAAAAATTTACAAATAATTGATAATAAAATTAATATTATTGTTATGCCCAACATTATTTATATAGTTTATTGGCTCTTTCTTCAAAGGACTTTGCAATCTTATTAAGTCCTAACTCAAAAGATTTTTTCATTATTGAATTTAAAACTGTATTTTTTAACTCAAAATCAATGAAGAATTTTAATTGAGTTCCACTATTTATTTCCTTAAAAGTCCATTCATTTTTCAAATGTTTTAATGGTCCATCAAGATTTGTAACTATAATTTTGTCCTTCTCTTTATAATAAGAAACATGACTTGAAAAAGTTTCATTAAGAATGCTTTTGCCAACTTTTAAATCTCCTTTAAACGTAATTAAATCAGTGCTTTCATTCTTATCTTCTATTTTTCCTTCTATACACCAAGGAACGAATTCAGGATATTTTTCAATATCAAGAACCATTTCAATAAGTTGTTTTTTTTTACAAGGAATGATTTTTTTTATTGTTGCGGATGACATTCAAGTTTTTTATTTCTGGCATCTTGTAGCTTTCTAAAGTCTTCATCTGCATGATAAGAAGATCTCGTAAGAGGAGAAGATGACACTAATAAGAAACCTTTTGTTTTTGCAATACTTGCAAGTTCTTTAAACTCATTTGGATGATAATAGCGATGCAAAGGATGATGTTTTGCTGAAGGTTGTAAGTACTGTCCAATAGTTATGAAATCAACTTCTGCAGATCTTAAATCATCCATCACTTGAATAATTTCCTCTTTATTTTCTCCAAGACCAACCATTATGCCTGACTTAGTAAAAACTTTTTTGTTGCATTGTTTTGCATTTTTTAAAAGCTCTAAAGATGCAAAGTATCTAGCTCCAGGTCTAACTTTAGTATAAAGTCTTGGAACAGTTTCAATGTTATGATTAAAAACATCAAGGTCGGCTTTAAGAACTTTTTTATAAGCATCACCTTTTCTTAAGAAATCAGGAGTTAAAACTTCTATAGAAGTATTAGGATTTTTTTCTCTTGTTGTTTTAACCACTTTATAAAAATGATTTGCACCACCATCTTTAAGATCATCTCTATCGACTGAAGTAATAACAACATGTTTTAAATTTAATTTTTTAACAGCATTTGAAATTTTTACTGGCTCAAAAATATCTAAACTTATTGGTTTTCCAGTTTTAACATCACAGAAAGCACAAGCTCTTGTGCAAGTATCGCCCATGATCATAAAAGTTGCATGTTTTTTACTCCAACATTCTGTTATATTTGGGCAGTTAGCTTCTTGGCATACTGTTACAAGGTTGTTCTGATTTACAACTTTTTTAGTTTGAAAAAAAATTTTTGAGTCTACAATTTTAGATCTAATCCATTCCGGTTTTTTTTTAATAGGATTAATAGGTTTATTAACTTTTTCTGGATGTCTAACTTTATTATTCATTTTAATTTGATTAAAATTTCGTCTTTAGTTCCATATCTTAATTTTTCTCTGTATAACATATCTAAATAATCTAAATCATTATTTGTTATTAATTTAATTTTATGTTTCAAATCTTGGAGTTCTTCATTACGAACTGTTTCTTTTTGTATAAGTTCTTCGTGTATTTGTTTCTTTTCAAAATATGAAACTAGGCCTCTTTCTCCTCCAATAAGATTAATACCAACGTAAAGTGTAAGAAATATATTAAATAATATAAGTTTTTTCTTTTTAAAACTTTCAATAAGTCGCATTATTAGATTTTAGCCATTTTAACTTGATTTCCAAGTTCTTCTTCTATGCGTAACAGCCTGTTATATTTAGCTACTCTTTCAGATCTTGCTAATGATCCAGTTTTTATTTGAGATGATTCTGTCGCTACAGCTAGATCAGCGATAAATGTATCCTCTGTATCTCCTGATCTGTGAGAAATAATTGTGTTAAAACTAGCTTTTCTTGCCATTGTTACAACCTCTAATGTTTCAGATAAGGTTCCGATTTGATTAGGTTTAACTAAAATACTATTAGCAGATTTATTATCTATTCCTTTTTTTAATCTTTTTGAATTTGTTGCAAACAAATCATCTCCTACAATTTGAACATTTTTACCAATTTCAGCTGTAATTTTTTTCCAAGATTCCCAATCTTCTTCCGCAAAAGGATCTTCGATTGATTTAATAGGATAACTCGAAGTTAATTTCTTATAGTAACCAACAACATCATCGACCGAAGTAAAATTACTTGATTGGATTGAATATTGCCCTTCTTTATTGATTAATTCGTTCGCAGCTATGTCTAGGCAAATTACAACGTCTTTCCCAGGTGTTAACTTTGATTTTTCTATAGCATTTACAATTAATTCAAGAGCTTCTTCATTGGTATTAATTGATGGAGCAAAACCTCCTTCATCACCAACATTAGTAAGCATTTTTTTTGATTTTAATAAACTTTTTAAATTCTGAATAACAAGAAAACATTTTTCTACTGCATCCATAAAATTTTTTGCTGAGTCTGGTCTAATCATAAATTCCTGGATATTTAAATCATTATCTGCGTGAGCACCACCATTAATAATATTCATTAAAGGATTGGGTAAAGAAAAAGATTTCCCTAAATTTTTATAAAGCGGTTTTTTAACTGATAGAGCTGCCAATTTTGAATTAGCTAAAGATACAGCTAAAGTTGCATTTGCTCCGAGATTTTTTTTATTTTCAGTGCCGTCCAAATCTAATAAAACTTTATCAATTTTAGACTGGTTGTTTGGATCCAATCCTTTTAAGCTTAATCCAATCTTTTTATTAATATTTTCAACAGCCTTCTTAACACTTTTACCTAAAAAATTATTCTTATTTTGATCTCTCAATTCATGGGCTTCAAAAGCTCCTGTTGATGCGCCAGATGGTGATATAGCTGTAGCAGAAATATCATTATCTAAAAAAATTTCTGCTTCGACAGTTGGGTTTCCTCTGCTGTCAAAAACTTGACGACCTTTAACATTGGTAATTTTTGCCATCTAATTATTTTTTAATTAAATTGTCTATTTCAGTTAATTTTTTTAATAAACTTTTCATTTCATTTAATGGAACCATATTAGGTCCATCAGATGGAGCATTATCTGGGTCTTCATGGGTTTCGATAAATATTGCGCCCACACCAACTGCGATTGCTGCTCGAGCTAAATGTGGAACAAATTCTCTTTGCCCTCCACTTTTCTCACCCATTCCTCCAGGTTGTTGAACAGAATGTGTGGCGTCAAAGACAATCGGAAAACCAAATTTTGACATAATAGGTAATGCTCTCATATCTGACACTAAAGTATTGTATCCAAAGCTTGCGCCTCTCTCTGTAATCAAAATATTTTTATTTCCAGACTCTTCAATTTTTTTTATTACATTGGCCATATCCCATGGAGCTAAAAATTGACCTTTCTTAACGTTAATAATTTTTCCTGTTTTCGCTGCAGCAATAAGTAAGTCTGTTTGGCGACATAAAAATGCAGGTATCTGCAAAACATCAACATGATCAGAAACGATCGAACATTGTTCAGCTGTATGAATATCTGTTAAAACTGGAACATCAAGTTCTTTTCTTATTTTATCAAAGATAGGTAAAGATTTTTCTAATCCCATCCCTCTTTTGCCTTTAAGACTTGTTCTATTTGCTTTATCAAAAGAAGTTTTATAAATTAAATTTATTGCAAGATCAGAAGTAATTTTTTTAAGTTCAGTGGAAATTTTCATTGCATGAGCTTCATTTTCAAGCTGGCAAGGGCCTGCAATTAAAGTAAATGGTTTGTCGTTAGCAATCTCAAAATTAGAACATTTTACTTTATGATTTTTCATTTTTTTGAATTTATTTTTGCGGCCTTTATAAACGATGAGAATAAAGGATGTGGTGTTAAAGGTCTAGATTTAAATTCAGGATGAAACTGAACTCCTATAAACCAAGGGTGATCCTTTAATTCAATAATTTCTGGCAATTTACTGTCTGGAGATAAACCTGAAAAAATCATTCCTTTATTTTCAAAATCTTCTTTATAATTAATGTTAACTTCATATCTATGGCGATGTCTTTCTTCAATCTTTAAAGAATTATAAATTTTACTTATTTTTGTGTCTTTTTTAAGTCTAGCTTCATAGCTTCCTAATCTCATAGTTCCGCCTAAGTCTTTATCAGTCCCTTTCATTAATTTACCATCCTTAATCCATTCGCTCATTAAACCTACAACAGAAGCTTTTGAAGAACCAAATTCACTTGATGATGCATTTTTTATATTTAATTTATTTCTGGCAAATTCAATAACAGCCATTTGCATTCCAAAACAAATGCCTAAAAATGGTATTTTATTTTTTCTAGCATAGTTTATTGCTGCAATTTTTCCTTCAGTACCTCTTTTGCCAAAACCTCCTGGTATTAAGATCCCAGATACATCTTTTAATTTATTCTTTATTTCTTTTGGTTTTAAGTAATCAGACTCAATTCTTACAAGATTAACCTTCAAATTATTAGCTATACCTCCATGTGTTAAAGCTTCATCTAAAGATTTATAGGCATCTTTAAGTTCTACATATTTTCCAATTATTGCAATATTTACTTTATTTTTTGTATTTAAAACTAATTGAGTGATTTTCTTCCATGGTTGAAGATTTACTCTCTTTTTAGATTTGATTTTGAAAAATTTTAATACTCTTTCATCCAATCTCTCTTTATTAAAGCTTATTGGAGCTTCATAAATCGTTTTTACATCAACTGTTTCAATCACGTCATCAATTGAAACATTACAAAATAAAGAAATTTTCTTTCTTTGATTTAAAGGAATAGATCTTTCTGACCTACAAATGATAATGTCTGGTTGAATACCAATGCTTCTTAGTTCTTTTACGGAATGTTGAGTTGGTTTTGTTTTAATTTCATCAGATGCCTTCATATAGGGAACCAAAGTAAGATGAATAAACAAAGTATTTTTTTTTCCCAATTCGTTTGAAAATTGTCTTATAGCCTCTAAAAAAGGAAGGCTTTCTATATCTCCTACAGTTCCACCTATCTCACAAATAACAAAGTCTTCTTTTGTTACTTCGTTACTAATAAACTCTTTAATTCTATTGGTAATATGTGGAATAACTTGAACAGTTTTACCTAGATATTTGCCTTGACGTTCTCTCCTTAATACATCGTTGTAAATTTTTCCTGTTGTTATGTTGTCAGATTTTTTCGCTGAAATTCCAGAAAATCTTTCATAATGTCCTAGATCTAGATCTGTTTCTGCTCCATCATCAGTCACATAAACTTCACCATGTTGAAATGGACTCATAGTTCCAGGATCAACATTTAAATAGGGATCTAATTTTCTAATTCGAACTTTGTAACCTCTTGATTGTAAAAGGTAAGCTAATGAAGCTGATGATAATCCTTTGCCTAAAGATGAAACCACGCCGCCAGTAACGAAAATGTATCGCGCCATGGAAGTATGTTATACTTTAAAAACCTTTAAACACAAAGTGTTTAATTTACTTTGACTGAGGAATTTGTGGAAGGTCTGAATTTTCTTCTTCTTGTTTCTCAAGAACTGATTGTGTTTCACGGAGCTCATCTCTAGAGATTGCAACTATAACCACGCTGCAAATAATAAATAAAGCAGCAATTACAGAAGTAAATTTAGTTAAAAAACTTCCCATGGATCTCGCAGATGTGAAATTATCTTGTGAAACACCCAGTCCAAGTGCTCCTCCTTCTGATTTTTGCAATAAAATAGCAATAATCAAAATTACTGCAAGAATTATATTAATTGTAATTAATAAACTTTCCATAATGTTTATCTATAGTAATTTTTTATTATATCAATAAATTTTTTAGATGATTTTGATGCTCCTCCAATTAAAAAACCATCTATTTGTTTAATTTGCCTAAACACACCAACATTATTTTCATCTACTGATCCGCCATAAAGAACAGCAGGACTATTTTTTCTAAAAATTTTCGTTAAAATTTTTTTAATATAAGTTGTAGTCATTAACAAATCTTTTGGATTAGGTATTTTTCCTGTTCCAATAGACCAAATGGGTTCATAAGCTACAATAATATTGTTTTTGTTAAATCCTTTTTCTAAAACTTTATTTAATTGCATTTTTAATATACTAAAAGTTTTATTATTTTTCTTTTGAGATTTATTTTCACCAATGCAATAAATAACTTTTAAATTATTCTTTAAAGCAAATTTAACTTTGTTTTTTAATATTAAATCTGTGTCACCCTCGGCTCTATTATCGGAGTGTCCAAGTAATGTATATTTAGCACCTAAATTTTTAATCATATAAGGACTTACTGCAGCTGTATTGGATGAAAATTTATCTTTTTGGTAGCAGTTTTGAGAACCAATCATGATTTTTTTATTTCTAAAATATTTAGCAAATGACTCTAAAAGTGTATAAGGAGGTGTAATAATCACTCGATAATTATTCCTGTTTTTATCTTTAGATCTAAAAGAATTAATCTTATTAAGTATATTAATTGAAGTGGGAACACCAAACATTTTCCAATTTCCAATAAAATACTTCATTATTTGCCTTAGTTTAAAATTTGATTTATAGGTGTATTGTTTTAAAACACTTAATAGATTAATAAAATGGCAACTTCAATAGGAAAATTATCTAAATCATTTTTTATAAAGCTTCTTGTAGGTATTATCATTTTACCATTTGTATTTTGGGGTATGGGTGATGTGTTTAGAGGAGGAAATCAAAATGTGATCGCCACAATTGACTCTAAAAAAATAAATACTCAAGAGTTCGTAAATTACCTAAATCGATTAAATTTAAATCAGGAACAAATAAAAAATTTACCAAAAACTGATTTGATAGAAAAAGTTTTATCTGAATACATTGGAAAAAAAGTTATGGCATTAGAAATAGAAAAATCAGGCATCACTATAAATGACAACTCTCTAAGAAATATAATAAAAAATGATAAATTATTTTTTAAAAATAAAAAATTTTCAAGAACAGAGTATGAAAAATTTTTGCTTGAAAGCGGTATCACTGCACCTTCTTTTGAGCAAAATATTATTGAACAAGAGTCTAGAAGACAATTTTTAAGTTCTTTAGGAGGAGGAATAACAATTCCAAATACTCTAGTAGAAAATGAATTTAATAAAGAAAATCAGACTAAAACCATTAAGTATATTGATTTAGAAAAATATCATTCAAACAAAAAACCATCACAAGAAAAAATCAAAGAGCTGTATGATAAAAATAAAAATTTATTTATCCAGGAGTTTAAATCTGTTCAATATGCTCATATAACTCCCGAAGTTATCTCTGGAAATACAGAATATGATGAAGCTTTTTTTAAACAATTAGATATTATTGAAAATAAAGTTTTAGATGGACAGTCTTTTGAAGAAGCTTCTAGGGAAAATAATTTAAAGATCATCAAAATTAATAATATTGACGGCAACAAAAAAGATAAAAATGATAATATAATAAAGAATTTATCCGATAATCTCTTCAAAAAAATTTATTTAATTAAAAGTGAAAAATCACCAGAAGTTTTAAAAGTTGATAATAAATATTTCTTAGCAGAAATAAAATCTATTAAAAAAAACAACAGGCCTATTAATGATCCAGATGTATTGAAAACGATAAAAGCTCAAATAAACTTTCAAAATAAAATAAAAAATAACGCTTCGATTGTTAAAGATATAAGTATGGGAGGATTTGATAACGTAAAAATAGAAAAGTTTTCTAAAGATAATAATTTAAAATTAAATGAATATAAAATATCAAGTTTAAAACAAAATGAAATTTTTCCAGAGGGAATTATCAAGAGAATATTCTTAACTAAAAATGGCGAGGTAGATCTTATTACTGATAGTACTTTAACTAAAAATTTTTTAATTTTAGCAGTTAAAACTCAATATAAAAAAATAGAAAAAAATTCTGATGAATTTGAACAGTATGAGGCTAAAGCAAGACTTAATCTTGTAAATAAAATTTATAGAACTTTTGATGAAAATCTTAATGATAAATATAAAGTAGAGTTAAATAAAAAAACAATTGATCGAGTAAAAAATTCATTTTAATGAAGATTAACAATAGTTTTAAGGAATTCAAAAAAATTCACTGTAAAAAAAAACATCAAGTTTTATTTCGATCAAGAGTCTGTAAACACTATTACAAGATTGAAAACTTATTTAAATTTTTATTAGCTGAAAAAAATAGCTTTATTTTTGAGTCAGTGGAAAAAGGTAAAATAAAAGGCAGATATACTATCATTGGCTTAAACCCTGATAAAATATGGGATGTAAGTAAGAATATAATAACAATTAATAGTCTAGGAAAAAAAACTAAAAAAAAAGCTAATCCTTTAAATTACGTCAATAGATTAATTAAGAATTTTGATATTAAAATTCCAAAGCAATTACCATCAATGTCTTCTATGTTAGTCGGTTATTTTTCTTATGATGTTATTCGTTATATGGAAAATATTCCTGACAGATGCAAAGATGATCTTAAAATTCCTGATATAAGATTGTCCAGACCAAAAAATTTAGTAATCTATGATAATTTAAAAAAAAAAATTTATTATATAGAGAACGTGTATTCAGATACTAAAATCAAAAACTACAAAGAGACCTATAGATCTATTATCGACAAATTTAATTTATTTGAAAGTTATGAAAATATTAAACTGCCTGAAAGATTTACTTATAAAAAAAATAAAAATTTAATTAAATCTAATATATCAAAAAAAAAATTTAAATCATTGGTTAAAAAAGCAAAAAAATACATAGAAAAAGGTGATATTTTTCAAGTTGTGCTGAGTCAACGTTTTGAGAGAAAAATTCAGAAAAAACCAATTGAAATTTATAATTACCTCAGAAAATCAAATCCTTCTCCTTTCATGTTTTATTTTAACTATGAAGATTTCAATGTTTTGGGAAGCAGTCCAGAAATCTTAGTTAGATTAAGAAGAAATGAAGTAACCATTAGACCTATCGCAGGTACTAGGCCTAGAGGAAAAAACAATAAAGAAGACAAAAAATACGAATTAGATTTACTTCGAGATAAAAAAGAATTGGCTGAACACCTTATGCTATTAGATCTAGGAAGAAATGATGTAGGTAAAGTAGTTAAGATTAATTCTGTAAAAGTGACTGAAAGATTTAAAGTTGAAAAATATTCACACGTTATGCATATAGTTTCTAATGTTGTTGGCAAATTTAATAAAAAATTCTCCTTATTTGAGGTCTTATTGTCTGGTTTTCCAGCTGGAACGGTTAGTGGAGCTCCTAAAATCAGAGCAATGGAAATTATTGATGAACTAGAAAAAAATAAAAGAAAATTATATGCAGGAGGAATTGGATATTTTACACCGAATAATGAATTTGACACCTGTATTGCTTTAAGAACTGCTTTAATTAAAAATAAAAAATTTTATGTTCAAGCTGGAGCTGGTGTAGTTGCTGATAGCAAGCCTAATAAGGAGTACGCTGAAACAGTAAATAAAGCCAAAGCATTGATGAAAGCAATTGATTAAATGAAAATTTTACTTATAGATAATTACGACAGCTTTACTTATAATTTATATCATTACATTTCAAAATTTAAGAAAAATGTTGATGTAATAAGAAATGATAAAATAGACAGCAAAAGTATTTTAAGAGAAAAATATGACAAAATTGTTATTTCTCCTGGCCCAGGTAATCCTAACCAAGCTGGAAACTGCTTAGAAATTGTAAAGGATGTCCATAAAAAAATACCTATTTTAGGTGTATGTCTAGGACACCAAGTTATTGGTCAAGTTTTTGGTGGAAGAATTATTAGAGCTAAAAATTTAATGCACGGAAAAACAAGTAAAATTAAGCACAATAAAGTGGGCTTATTTAAAAATATTCAAAACAATTTTGAGGCTACCAGATATCATAGTTTGGTTGTCGATAGAAAACAGTTTCCAAATGACCTCCTTATTACCGCTGAAACCAAGAATAAGACAATTATGGGATTAATGCATAAAGACTATAGTATTCATGGCTTCCAGTTCCATCCTGAAAGTATTAGTACTAAAATGGGTATAAAATTAATAAAAAATTTTATAGCTAATTAATATGAGTAAGATTGTAGAAAAATTAAAAAAAGGTGAACATCTGTCTTTTGAACAAAGTAAAACTCTTTTTGTTGATCTAATGGAAGGTAAACATTCTGAAGATTCAATTATAGAAATATTAGAATCATTTATAAAAAAAGGTGAGACAAAAGACGAACTTGCTGGTGGTATTTTTGTATTAAGAGATAAAGCCAATAAAGTTAAAACTGACTCTAATACAATAGACACATGCGGGACAGGAGGTGATGGACAAAATTCTCTAAATATATCAACGGCTGCAGCTATTGTCCTTGCTAGTATGGATGTAAAAGTTGCCAAACATGGTAACAAAGCTGTTTCATCTAATTGTGGATCTGCTGATGTTCTTGAGGCTTTAAAAATAAATATAAATTTAAAACCTAAAGAAGCAGAAAATTCTATTCAAAAGTTAAATTTTGCTTTCATGTTTGCTCCAAATTATCATTCGGCTATGAAACATGTCGGGCCGGCTAGAAAAAAAATGGGAAAAAAAACTATATTCAATCTCATTGGTCCATTAAGCAGTCCAGCTCAGGTAAAAAGACAAGTGGTTGGTGTATTTGATAAAAAATGGATGAAACCTTTTGCAGAAGCATTAAGAGAAAACAGTGTGATACATGCTTATATAGTTCATAGCGATGATGGTATGGATGAGATCTCTCCTTTTACAAAAACAAATGTAGTTGAATTAAAAGATAATAATATAAATGAATTCACAATAGATCCAAAACAACTTGGAATTATTTGCAATAATAAAGATAACTTAAAAGGTAAAAATGCAATATATAATTCTATGAAAATAATTGAAATATATAAGGGTTTAGATAATGAGTTTTCACAAGCTGTAGCTTTAAATGTAGCAGCAGGTTTAATTGTCTCGGGGAAAGAATATGATTTTAAAGATGCGTTTAAAAAAGCTATAAAGCATTTAAACTCAGGTAATGTCTTTCAATACTTATCTAAAATACAATCAACTTAATGGAAAATATATTAGAAAAAATAATAAAAGATAAAAAAGAAAAATTAAATCTCATTAAAAAGAACAATACTATAGATTCTTTAGAAAGAAAAATTAAAAGTATAAATTTTTTTAATAATTTTAAAGAAAAAATTCAAAATAATAAGAAAATTTCTTTAATTTCAGAAATTAAAAAAGCTAGTCCTTCAGCTGGTATCTTAATTAAAAACTTTAATCACTTAGACATAGCAAAAATGTATGTAGATAATGGAGCAACTTGTCTTTCAGTTCTTACAGAAGAAAAGCATTTTTTAGGAAAATTAGACTTTATTACTGACATTAAAAAAAAATTGAAAATACCAGTGCTAGCTAAGGATTTTTTTATTGACCCTTACCAAATTGCATTGTCTAAAAGTTACGGCTCTGATTGTATTCTTTTAATTATTGCTGCTCTTAATGGTAGTCAAGCAGATGAAATTTATGATGAAGCTCTCAAAAAAGACCTGAGTGTTATTGTTGAAGTGCATGATCAAAAAGAAGCTGAAATGGCTTTAAAGTACAAAGATGCTTTAATTGGAATTAATAACAGAAACTTAAAAACACTAGAGGTCTCAATAAATAACACAATTTCAATTTTTGAAACTATTAAAAGCCATCAAGGACCAATCATATCTGAAAGCGGAATTAAAAATGAAAATGATGTTAAATATATTTATGAAAAAACTGGGATTAAAAACTTTCTTATAGGAGAATCACTTTTAAGTTCCGACAATCCAGGCGAATTAATCAAAAAGATCATTCAAATAAATCAATAAAATAGACCTTTATTTAAAGTTGTAATTTAAGCAGAACCTTTGTAGAACATAGATGTACGAGGTTTGTTCTATGCTTACAAAAAAACAAAAAAACTTATTAATTTTTATTAATAAAAAAATTAGATCTTCTGGAATATCTCCTTCTTATGAAGAGATGAAAAATTCACTCAACCTTAAGTCGAAATCTGGAATACATAGATTAATTTCAGCTTTAGAAGAGCGAGGTTTTGTAAAACGTTTGGCTCATAAAGCTAGAGCTTTAGAAGTTATTAAATTACCTGAAAATGCCAGTGCAAATGACATCTTTAACACTTTTACTCCAAGCGTGATCAAAGGTGGTTTAGATAAAAACAATAAATCCACTGACGTCTCTGTTTTAGGAAGTATAGCTGCAGGAACTCCAATTGAAGCAATTCAACAAGAAGTTGATAGAGTTGCTTTACCTGAAGATTTACAAAATAATGGTGAGCACTATGGTTTAAAAGTCAAAGGAGATTCAATGATAGAGGCAGGAATTAATGATGGAGATACTGTTATTATTAAAAAAACTTCTAATGTAGATAGTGGTCAAATCGCTGTAGTTCTAATTGATGATCAAGAAGCAACTTTGAAAAGAATTAGAAAAAAAGGAAATACTATTGCTCTTGAAGCCGCTAATCATAATTACGGAACTAAAATATACGCAGCAAATAGAATAAAAATTCAAGGTAAACTTGTTTCTTTATATAGAAACTTTCATTAAAATAGTTTAATTAACTTAAATGTCTTTTAATTGTAGGTTTGCGCCCTCTCCTACTGGGCCTCTTCATATTGGCGGTGTAAGAACTGCATTATTTAATTGGCTTCTTGCAAAAAAAAATAAAGGAAAATATTTCCTAAGAATAGAAGATACTGATAAAGAAAGATCAAGAGATGAGTTCAAAAAACAGATAATATCATCATTAGCGTGGTTAGGAATTGAGCATGATGAGAAAGAGTACATTCAATCAAAAAATATCAATAAACATGTTGCGGTTGCAGAACAACTTCTTAAAAAAGGATTTGCATATAAATGCTACTCCTCTGAAGAGGAAATTAATGAGCAAAAAAAGAAATGTAAAAAACTAGGTATACCGTATGTTTATAATAGAAAGTGGAGAGATGCCAAAGATCTAAAAATTCCAGAAGGTGTGAAGCCTGTAATAAGGTTCAAAAGTAAAATTTCTGGCAATACAATTATTAATGATTTAGTTCAAGGCGAAAGAAATATTTCTAATTCTACAATTGAAGACTTTGTTATTTTAAGAAAAGATAAATCTCCAACTTATCAACTATCAGCTACGGTTGATGACCATGAAATGAAAATTACTCATGTAATTAGAGGTGATGATCACATGATTAATTCATTTAAACAAAAACAGATTTATGATGCCATGGAATGGGGTGTTCCTAATTTTGCTCACATACCTTTAATCCATAGTGAAAAGGGTAAAAAACTTTCCAAAAGAGATAATGCTTCTACGCTAGAAGATTATATCAAAATTGGAATAATAGCTGATGCTTTAAGAAATTATCTTTTGAGACTCGGTTGGTCTTATAAAGACAAAGAAATATTTACTAAACAAGAAAGCATTGATTTATTTGATTTAAATGGGGTTGGTAAATCACCCTCAAAACTTGATATGACAAGAATATATTCAATAAATGAAACATATATAAAGACAATTGATGAGAAAGAGTTGTTTGAATTATTTAAGGAATATGTTTCAAAATACAAAAAACCTATTATTCAATCAAAAGAGTCTGTCCTTTTAAAATCTATGACTTTTTTAAAAAATAAAGCAAAAACTTTAGAGGATATATGGAGCAATTCTCAATATATAATCAATGATAAAATCGAAATAGGATCAGAAGATGAAAAACTTATCGACGATTTATCTAAAAAGGTTATTGAAGATTTCATTGTTGAATATGAAAAAATTAAT
Source organism: Pelagibacterales bacterium SAG-MED05 (assembly GCA_014654415.1). Taxonomy (GTDB): domain Bacteria; phylum Pseudomonadota; class Alphaproteobacteria; order Pelagibacterales; family Pelagibacteraceae; genus Pelagilacustribacter. The sequence goes on from JACWDC010000002.1 coordinate 41,773, forward strand.
TCTTTATCAAGAGAAACTTTAGAGCCGATGATAAAATCGTTAATAGATAAACACAAAACTAACTTTAAAGGTGTTGGGCAACCATTGAGAATTGCATTAGTTGGGTCTAGATTTGGACCAGGTTTATATGATGTAATCTTATCTTTAGATAAAGCAGACGTTATAAAAAGATTAAGTAAAATTTAATGAAAGATGCAAAATCTTTTAGAACAAGAAAAAGTTCTCTTTACGATAAAAAATCTAATTCACCGTTTAAAATAAGCAGATCTAAATTTTTTAACTTCCTAAGCTGTAAAAGATGTTTTTATTTAGATCGTGTTAAAGGTTTAAAGGAACCCTCAATGCCAGGATGGGCCCTTAATATTGCTGTTGATGAGTTACTTAAAAAAGAATTTGATCAATATCGAAAAGAGCAAAAACCTCATCCGATAATGGTTAAACATAATTTAGATTTCATTCCTTATCAGCACAAAGATTTAGATGTTTGGAGAAATTCATTAAAGGGTGGAATTTCATATCTTGACGATAAAACAAATTTGATTATTCACGGTGGAATTGATGATATTTGGTTTAATTTGAAAGAAAAAAAATTAGTTATAGTCGATTATAAAGCTCAATCGTCGACTTATCCTATTTCTGTTTCATCATATTTAGATTCAGAATGGCATTTAAGTTATAAACTTCAGATGGATATATACGTACATATTTTAAGAAAAATGAATTTCTTGGTTTCTGACTTATCTTACTTTTATGTTTGTAACGGAATTAAAACTAACAATAAATTTGATAATAAAATAAACTTTACAACGACGTTAATACCTTATCGTGTTGATACCTCATGGATTGAAAAAAAATTATCTGAAATGAAAGATGTTTTAAACTCAGAAAAGGTTCCAGAAATTGAAAAAAGTTGTGAAAAGTGTGCTTACTTAAAAGGTGGAAAAGATTTTTTTTAAATTAACTATCTATTGTTATTCTCATTATCGTCATTAGATGATTGATCTGTATTCTCTGATTGAGTTTCCTCTTCAAGTTCTGGTTCAGGTGTTGGCTCAGGCTCTGGTGTTGGCTCAGGCTCTGGTGTTGGCTCTGGCTCTGGTGTTGGCTCCGGCTCTGGTTCGGGCTGTTGGTTTGACTCTTGTCTTCCAATATCTGCAGCTGACTTAAGTTCAGGTTCTCTTCTCATGAAGAAATAAATTCCAGCTGCAATAACAGCTATTGCTCCTAAGATGTAAAGAACAATGTTTAACCAGCTTCCTTCTTCTTCTTTATCTTCTATCTCTTGAGTAAGCGTAAGTTCAGGTTCCTCAGGTTTAGCTTCTTCTTCCTGAGTTTCTTCTTGTTTTACTTCCTCTTCACTTGGCTCTGGTGTTGGCTCTGGCTCTGGTGTTGGCTCTGGCTCTGGTGTTGGCTCTGGCTCTGGTGTTGGCTCTGGCTCTGGTGTTGGCTCTGGCTCTGGTGTTGGCTCTGGCTCTGGTGTTGGCTCAGGTTTAATTTCTGGAGGAGGAGATACAACTTTTTCAGTTTTAACAACTTCTGCTTCAGCTACTTCTTCATCTTTTGGTTTCGGTGAGATAACGCCTGTTGTAACTAAAATTGCACCAATTCCAATGACTATTATAAAGTCCATAGAATCACTATATTTTATTAAAGATTAATTACTATTACATTTTATGATCTTTATGTACGATTTGGGGTGTTGTGGATATTTAGTTTTTTAATGCCAATAAATGCTGTTTAATGCTTTCAGATAAAGCTTGTAAATCATAACCGCCCTCCAAAAAAGAAATAACTCTTCCCTTAGAATGTATATTTCCTAAATCAACAATTTTTTTTGTTATTTTATAAAAATCTTCTGATTCTAAATTTATATTTGCCAAGGGATCTCTAACATGAGCATCAAATCCAGCTGAAATTAAAATTACCTCTGGTTTAAATTTATCTATTGATTTAAGTATTTTTTGATCAAATATTTTAAGAAATTCTTTACCTTTAATTCCAGATTTTAGTGGTGCATTGAATACATTACCTACTCCAGTTTCTTCATTTGAGCCAGTGCCTGGAAATAATGGGAATTCGTGAGAAGAAGCGTAAGCTACTGACTCATCATTATAAAAAATTTCTTGTGTTCCATTTCCATGATGTACATCAAAATCAATAATAGCAACTTTGTTTACTTTGTGTTTATTTTGTAAATATCTAGCTGCTACAGCAATATTGTTTACAAAACAAAAACCCATAGCTTTAGTTGTTTCTGCGTGATGTCCTGGAGGCCTGATAGCACAGAATACTCTTTCATTTTTATTCATTAAATCATCTACTGCAGCTATTCCTGCTCCACATGATCTTAAAATAGCTTTTTTACTATTAGGACAGAGCATAGTGTCTGCGTAAGGCTCATTTTCTACACCTATCAAACTATTTTTGGGTATATTTGAAAATATTTTTTCAATATGGTTTATTGGGTGAACTAAAGATATTGTTTTAATATCTGCGAGAGGTGCTTCTTTTAATTCAATTTTAAAATCTTTTATTTCTTTAATTGATTCTAAAATACTATTTATTCTCTCTTTTCTTTCTGGGTGATTAAATCCATTATCTTTAAGTAAACAGTCGTCGTGTTTGTAAACTATCATTGTAAAAATTTATTTAAAGAAAGGCTTGCTAACTCTGATGAAGATCTATTTGTTTTAAGTGTATTTAAAATTTTTTGAACTTTGTCTACTTGTTCCGTAATCTTATTTGGATTCTCTAAAAAATTACTTACGTATTCAAAAATATTTTTAGCACTACAATTTGATTGAAGTAGTTCAGGTATAATTTCTTCGTTAGCTGCAAAATTAATAATATTTGCAAATTTTGTTTTCACAAGACTTTTAACTATTAAAAAATTTATTAAGCCCATTTTGTAAAGAATAATTGAAGGTATCTTTGCATTTGAGATTTCTAAAGAAATAGTTCCTGATTTAGCAACTGCAAAAACTGATTTTTCCAAAATATGAGATTTAATTTTATCATCACTTACTATTTCACAATTAGTTAAGCCACTTTCTTTAATAAATGATTGAGATAGTTGAAAATATTCTTTAGTAGAATGGAAAACATAAGTCATATCAGTATACTTCAAATTCATTAATTTAATAAAATCTAGTAGAATTGGCATTAAAATAACTATCTCGGAATGACGACTGCCAGCAAAGACTGAGATTAAAGCTTTATTTTTGCCTATTATTTGATTTATATCAATTTTACTTCGTTCTTTGTTTTGCAATAAAGGATGACCAACAAATTCACAACTTACATTTTCATTTTCGAAATATTTTTTTTCAAAGCTAAATAATAATAAAATATGATCTATAAATTTTTTTATTTTTTTTACTCTTCCTTCCCTCCATATCCAAACTTGTGGAGCTACATAATGTATAGTTTTAATTTTAGGATTTAATTTTTTAACTTTTTCTGCCACTCTCAAAGTGAAGTCTGGACTATCTACTGTGAATAAAACATCGGGATCATAATCTATAATAGATTTTACAGTTTCGTTAATTTTTTTTCTTATCTTAAATATATTTAAAATTACATTTGTAAAACCTAAATAAGTAATTTCTTTTAAATCATAAATTGATTTTATCCCTAGAGAATTGAGATTTTCTCCTCCAACAGATAAATATTCTATATTTTGATTTATTTTTTTTAAATCACTTATTACTGTAGAGGCTAATTTGTCTCCAGAAGGTTCTCCAGTTAAAATAAAAATTTTACTCATTTATACATCCTCCAAAGACTGCCGTTATCCGATAGCATATAAAGATCACCTGTTTCTTTTTGTATCTTTATATCTCTTATTCTGCCTATATTGCCTTTAAAAATAATTTCTTCATTTAAAAATTTATTATCTATAAATTTAATTTTCCTTAAAGATTGATCTTTGAGAGAGGCAATTAAAGCATTACCATTCCACTCTTTAAATGTAGTTCCTTTATAAATAGTCATTGCACTAACTGCTATAGACGGTACCCAGTATTTAATTGCCTTAGTAAATCCAGATCTCCATTTAGGGCCTATTTTAGTTCCGGAATAATTAGTTCCACCCCAACCTAATATTTTCCATCCATAATTTTCTGCAAAATTTGCTGAACCAAACCAGTCTCCACCTTTTGCTCCATGATTTGTTAAATAAATCTTATTATCAAAAGGAGAGAGTGCCATACCTTGTGGGTTTCTAACTCCTATTTGAAAAATTTCAGGCAACCATTCTTTTTTAGATTTGAATTTTGGGTTGTCTTTAGGAATTGATCCGTCAACTTTAATTCTAATAATACTTCCGGGGTGTTTAGTGAAATCTTGGGCAATCATACCCTGACCACGTTCCCCTGCCGTTATGAATAAATGGTTTTCCTTAATAACTAATCTAGAGCCAAAATGATAGCCAGAGTCTATTGGCGGTTCTGCTCTAAAAATATTCTTAAATTCTATATTTTTTTTGTTAAAACTTCCTTTTGCTACAGATGTGCTAGTTTCCCAGTTTCCTCTGTTTTCAGAATATGAAATATAAACTTGCCTCTTCTCATATAAAACGTCAAGCAATCCTCCTTGACCTAGGCTGATAATAGATAGATTGTGTTTTATTTCATGTGCTTTCCTATCGTTTAAATTTAAAGTTAATAATCTACCTGTTTTTTCAGTAATAATAACATTCTCTTTATCAATAAATGACAAACTCCAAGGTTTATTAAAATCATCAAAAATCTTTTCAAATTTTAGATCTGAAGAATACAAATTTGTAAAATTAAACAAAATTAAAAAGATAATTAACTTTTTCATTTTACCGTAATAAATATTTTATTTTTATTAGCAAAGTTGATGCATTTCGTTTTTTCTAAAAAAACATTTCTTTTGCTTTTTAGTACAATTCCTTTTAGTCCTGCTAATTTACACTCTTTTAAAGTTTTCAAACCTACGGTCGGCAAGTCAATTCTTAGATCTTGACCTTTCTTTGGAAATTTAACTAAAACACCTCGATTTACAAATTTTTTATTTCTACATTTTTTTAACATAATATTAGTGCCTCCTTTACCCTCAATAGCAACTACCTTTTTTTTTCTAATTACTGCGCCTTGGCTAAAAGTATATTTGCCCAATCGATTTAATATTTTAATAGCTTTATTAATATCAACTTTATCTTCTATATTAGGTTTTGTTTTAGAGTAATTTCCTTTTTTTAAAGTTAATTCAGGATTAAAGGCTAAAGAATTAATGGTTTTAATTTTTTCTTTTTTAAAAATATTAATTATTTCTTTTAAAATAGCTGCATCACCAAGCTTAGAGCTTTTTATAATTCTAGGCATGTAATAAACCCCCTTTAAATCCAGTCGAAGTTTAGAAAATTTAGGTTTTTTCACTTTTCCTGCAAATAAAACCTTTTTACATTTATTATCTTTTAAGATTTTAATAATTTTTCCAAATTGTCCCAATGAAACCGAATAAGAATTTTTATCCTTTTTAAAAAATTTGTTTTTAGTTAAATCAATAATTAAATATCTTTTTTTTTTCTTTATATTTTTTAAGATTTGCCTTGGAAAATCAGTTTCTCCAAATATAAGCCCAATCATATTTCTATTAGCTTTGTGGTGAACAAATAGGTCTTTTTTTATCTTTTTCTATAAAAGTAACTACTTCATTTACTAGTTCATTGCCTTTGTGTTCTCCGTTAATTTTACTAAGATTTTCATGTAAGTTTTTTGAATTAAAAATTTCCTTATAAGCACTGCTTAATCCCATAATTTTTTTATTTTCATATTTTTTTCTTCTTAAGCCTATTAAATTTAGTCCTTCCAGATAGTTTCTATTACCAATGGATAAACCAAATGGTATTACATCTTTTAACACTCCTGTCATGCCACCAATCATTGCTAATCTACCTATTCTTGTAAATTGTTGTACTGCTGAATTTCCACCTATAACAACTGAATCTTCAATCGTAACATGTCCTCCTAAAGGTACGTTGTTTGCAATAACAACTTCATTTCCAACCTTACAATCATGAGCTATATGAGATGAAATCATAAATAGACAATTGTTCCCTATAATTGTCTTAGATCCTCCTCCCTCGGTTCCTGGATTTATTGTAACATATTCCCTGATTAAATTATTTTCTCCAATTTCTAAACTATTTTTTTCGCCCTTAAATTTTAAATCCTGAGGTTGAGTTCCAATGCTAGCAAATGGAAAAATTCTTGTTCCTTTGCCAATTTTTGTATTGCCTTCAATATGTACATTCGATACCAACTCAACACTATCATCAAGAAAAACATTTGGACCAACATAGCAAAATGGGCCGATCTTAACGTTTTTTGAAATCTTAGCTTTTGAGTCTACTACACTCGATTTATGAATCATTATTTTCTATCTACTATAGTTGCCGACCACTCGGCATCGGCCATTCTTTTTCCGTCAACTTTTGCTGTTCCTTTATATTTCCAAACTCTTCCATGAGATCTCACCGCCTCTATTTCTAAATGTAACTCGCAATCAGGAATTATTGGGTTTCTAAATCTAGCTCTATCTACGCTCATTAAATAAACTAGTTTGTTTGCGTATTCTTTTGGGTCAATACCGTGTGCAGTCAAAGCTGCCGCGGCCTGACCAAAAGCTTCAACGATCAAAACGCCTGGCATCACTGGTTGTCCTGGAAAATGCCCTTGAACATAAAAACCATTTTTTTTTACATACATTATCGCTGTTGCTGATTTTAATGGAACTATTTTAGTTAATTTATCTATTAATAACATTGGTTCTCTATGAGGTAATAAACTCTCTATTTTTTTTTTATCAATTTCAGTTTCGTTCATTATTTTTTCCAATTTTTTATAAACTCTTTAAATGGAACAGCTGGATATCCCATCACAACTTGATTGTCTTCTATATCTTTTATAACTCCACTGCCACCACCTATCTTTACATTGTTGCCTATATTAAGATGGCCAGAGATACCAGCTTGGCCGCCTATCGATACATTGTTGCCTATCGTTGAGCTTCCTGCAAAACCTACTTGGCCTGCTATCATGCAATTAGCTCCAATTTTAACATTATGTGCCATATGAACTTGATTATCCAAATATGTGTTTTTCCCAATTTCTGTATCATCAACTGAGCCTCTATCTATTGTGCATCCGGATGCAATTTCAACATTGTCATTAATTATTACTCTACCAATATGAGGAATTTTAAAATTTTTTTCTTTTAACGGAATAAAGCCAAAACCTTTCAAGCCAATTTTGCAGTCATCTTGTATCACTATATTATTACCCAATATTGAATTTTTTAAAATTACATGCGAACCTATTACACAATTACTACCCATCACTACGTCATGTTCAATTATTGAATTGGCTCCAATAACGGTGTTTTTACCAATTTTAACATTTTTTCCAATTAAAACATTATTACCAAATTTTACACCTTTGTATTTATTCTTAGCGGGTGATTTTAATGATAAATCAGGATAATCAATATCTGCATCTAGGTACATTTTTTTTAAAACTTTTGCTAATTCTAACAATACATTTTTTACAATTATTCTTTCAACTTCTTTAGGTAAATATATTTCTAATTTCTTTGTAGTAATACAATAGGATGCTTTTGTGATAGATGCCTGAGATTTATATTTTATAGAGTCAAAAAAAGTTAAGTCAAATTTTTTGGATTTTTTTAATGTTTTAATATCATTTATCTTAATATTTTTTTTTGATTTTAAATCTAAAAAAAGAGAATTGATAAGACAAGATTTTTTTTTAAAGAAAACAGTTGGTAACATTAAACTTTTTAGTTTAATTTAATTGTTTTTAATTTACTGTTAAGTAGCTTAACAATATCTTGAGTGATATCTAAACTTTCATCAGCAAGTAACATGCTTTTTTTGTCTAAAACCATTCTAATATTTTTTTCTTTCATATATTCCTTTATTATTGGGTTTAAAGTTTTAAGAAGCTCTGCTTTTGCTTTAGACCTTTGTTTGGAAACTTTAGCCAAAAGTGAGTTTCTTTCTTTCTGAAGAGACTCAACTTTATTTCTTAAGTTAGTAACTTTTTTTTTATATTCTTCGGCTGATATAACTTTTTTTTGTTTTATAATTTTTGTTTCTTCCTCTTGTATGGCTTTTTCTTTTTTCTTAAGTGCCTGTACTCCATTATCTAATTTATTTTTTAAATAATTTTGAGCTTGTTTTCCAGCATCACTTTGATTTAAAATATATTTAAAATCTAAATAATAAGGAACGTCAGCTGAAAGATTTGTTTGAAAAATTGAAAATATAATTAAAATAAATGTTATTTTTTTATAAAATTTCATATTAAAATGTTGTTCCTAAATTAAAATTGAAGCTTTCGGTTTCATCCGTAGAATGTTTTGAAATGTTTGTTGAAAAAACAAAACTCATTGGTCCTAACGGAGACATCCAACTAACCGCCGCACCTGTTGATGATCTTAATTTATTTGTATCATCAATGCTGTCATCATAATCCGCCCCCCAAACATTTCCAAAATCTAAAAATAATCCCACATCTGTTTTAGTTGCCTCTGGCAGTAGGTTTGGTAAATTTGCTTCAAAGTTAATTGCATAAGCATAGTTACCTCCCACATGGTCGTTTCCATCTTTTGGACCTAATTTACCCCTTCGAAAACCTCTTAATTTTTTTGTAGATAAATTTCTTCTTTTGCTTAATCTAACATTATCACCTCCAAGTCCGTGAACTGTGGTGAGGTAAAACTTACTTGCTCCAACAACATCTTCACCCAGTGTTTTATAAGCACTTGCAAATAATGTGTTGCCTAAAAAGGCTTTATCTGCATAAATTGGAAAACTTTGATCAAATCCAATAATGCTACCATCCGTCGGCATAAAAGCTCTATCACGCTGATCATATGAAAAACCATAATATCCAGAAAGTTCAGTAAAATCTCCAGCTTGTTTTTTTAATGAATCTGTTGCGTTGTTTTGTGTTCGTAAATCATCAAAAGTTAAGTCCAAACCTAATTTCGCAAATATATTTTTATATTGCTCAAATGATGTTCCGGCACCTACTCCAAGAATAGTATTTTCAAATCCTTGATCAGGTTTGTCATTTTTTGTGCTGGTAATTGAATAGTTTAATGAATTCCCAAGAAAATCATAATTTGGATCCATATAATTTAAAGTGCCTTTTAATGATTCTTGACTAACATCAAGATCGAATGAAACATTTTTTCCTTCACCAAGCCAATTGTTTTCGGTAACCATTAAAGCGAAACTTCCTCCATTTGTCCCAATTCCAGCTCCAGCACTAATTTCACCTGTAGGTTTTTCTTCAACAGAAATATCAATTATCTTCAAATCTGCAGAAGAACCATTTGAGACTTTTGATTTAACTTCTCCGAAAATATTTCTCGATTTAATTTTTGCTATTGATTTACTTAATTTTAAGTCAGTAAAAGGATCACCTTCATCTAATATAAGTTCACCTCTTATAACACTTTCACTTGTAACATTGTTGCCAAGAATATTAATTCTCTCTACTAGAACTTTTGCACCCTCATATATGTTAAATTTAATTGTTATAGAATCTCCTTCTATAATTTCTTCAACATTATGCTCAACAAATTGCAAATTCTTCTTTTCTATCAATTCATCAATATCATCTAATAATAATTTAATTTTAAAAGGAGAATAATAATTACCTACAATTTTTTGAAATTTCTCATTTAATGAAAAAAACAAATTTTTATCAAATACTGGATCCGCGTTGGTAATAATTTTTTTTATAATATATCTATTACCTGCATCTATCGAGTATGTTATTTCAACTTCGTTACTTTCTGGTTTTAGTTCTGCAGATTGAGAAGAAATTTGAACATCGTAATAACCTGCAGATTTATAATAATTTTCTAATAATCTTTTATCCAAATTAATCAAATTTTGGCTAAATTTTGTATTTCTAGATATAAATTTCCAAAATTTATATTCTTCGCTTGCTATTACATCTCTTAATCTCTTTTCTCTTACTTTTTTATCACCAGTAAAAGAAATTTTTGAAATCCTAGTTTCCTCACCTTTATTAATTTCAAAGATTAAATCTAAATTACTTTTATCTATTTTTCTTATTTTTGTATCAATTTCAACAAAATTAAATCCGGCTGAAGCGTAAATCTTTTTAATTATTTCAATATCTTTTGTTAGCCTATTCTCGATGAATGAGTCTTTTTGTTTTAAACTAATTGTTTCAAGAATTTTGTCTTTGTATTTATTACTTTCTTCACCAATTATTATAAGATCATTTATAACTGGGTATTCTTCTACTAGCACAATTAAAACGCCATTAGATAATTTAATTTTAACATCTTCAAAAAAGTTGGTAGAATATAAATTTGTTAATATATTATTCAGTTCTTTTTCTGAATAGTCTTTATTTGATTTTATATCCCCATATGCTTTAATGGTTTCTTTGCTCACTCTTTGATTTCCTGAAATTTCTATCTTTTTAACTATCTCCGCCTTTAAAAAACCTTGGTAGAAGACAAACAATAATAAAATTATAAATAATCTATACATATTTTTTAGTTAATATTTTTTTATAAACAACTCTCCTCGACCATTCATCTATCTGTAATACCTGATCAATACTTTTAGGCTCTTTTATAGCATATTTATTATAATTTCTATCGTTCAGTACCGTCAATATATACTTATAAAAGGAAGTAAAAGGTATTTTTTTATGAATATATTGATCAACTAATATTTCATTAACTGCATTTATTATAATTGGAGATGAATTATATTCGCTTGACCTTGATTTAAGATTTATAATTGGAAATCTTTTTTTATCTACTTTTAGAAATTTTAAACTTTGAAAAAAAATAGTTTTTTTTGAGTTTGGTTTAGATCTTAAAAAATCTTCAATGTTAACTTTATCCTCAAAAATAGCATTTGCTAACGGAATGAGCATAGAAGTCTCATGATAAATAAATTTATATAATCCGTTTTTAAATTCAATAATTGCATGAATTAAAGACTCTGGATGTATAACAATATCAAATTTATTAATATCAATTTCAAAAAGCTTATGTGCTTCTATAACTTCAAGAATCTTGTTCATTAAATTAGCTGAGTCTATTGAAATTTTTTTTCCCATTTTCCATTTTGGATGTTTAATAGCTTCATGGGGCTTGACACTTTTTAATTTAGAAATATTAAGATTTAAAAAAGGACCTCCTGAAGCGGTGAGATAAATTTTTTTTATATTGTCTTTATTTTGATTTTCTAACAATTTCATTATTGAAAAATGCTCTGAGTCGACGGGAATTATCTTTGTCTTGTTTTTTGATGCTACTTTTTTTATTAAGTTCCACCCACAAATAATTGATTCTTTATTTGCTATAAGGACTTTCCTACTTATTTTTGTTAACTCAACTGTTGGTTTTAGTCCTGCAATTCCTGGGATTGCTGCTATTGTTATGTCAGATTTTTTAAAATAATTCTTCCTGATGTCAATATCTTTAATTATTTTAACCTTACTACTCTTAAACTTTTTTTGAACTTTTTCTAAAACTTTCAAATTATTAACAACAAAAAAATCTGGTTTATATTCTTTAATTTGTTTACAGATTAATTTATAATTTTTATTGGCTGCTAAAATATGAAATTTAAATATTTTTTTTTTTTTATTAAATATTTTTAAAGAACTTAATCCAATTGAACCTGTAGATCCTAAAATAGAAACAATTTTTTTCATACTAATAAAATATTAAAAAAGATAAAAATCCAATGGGAATTCCTAATAGTATGCCATCAATTCTATCTAATACTCCACCATGACCAGGTAAAAAATTACCACTATCTTTCAAAAAAGATTTTCTTTTTAAAAATGAAAAAAACAAATCTCCTATTTGACAGCTCACTGAGGTTATGCATCCAATTATTATAATATATAAATCAAAGCTTTTAGTTAAATAATAAGTTATCATAAGTATAAATAGAGAAGAAAAAATTAAAGATCCTATTACGCCTGAAATAGTTTTGTTAGGACTTATTTTTGTTAATTTAGGTCCTTTAAAGATTTTTCCAAATGTAAACCCTCCAATGTCTGATGCAACGCAAGTTAATAAAAGTATAAAAATTAAAATTTTTAAATGCAAAAAAGATGAAAGAATTAAAAAATATGCACAGAAAGAAAAGATATAAATTATAAAAATAGTACTGAAAAAAAATTGTTTTAATTTATTTTTTTCAAAAATCTTCAAAATAATTTTAAAAAATTCTAATAGAGAAAATATACCAATTATTATCAAAAAAAATCCCATAAAATAATTGTTGGCTATCATTAAAAATAATAAAAAAAATAAAATGATCGAAGTATAAACTCTATTTAGTAAATTTTTTGACATATTAAATTGAACCAAAGTTTCTTTTTACTTTTTTAAAATTTTTTATCACCTTTTTCAAATCTTTATCATTAAAATCAGGCCATAATTTATCTAAAAAATAAATTTCAGCATAAGCAAGTTGCCACAACATAAAATTACTCAATCTTTTATGACCTCCTGTCCTTATCAAAATATCAGGATCTGGCAAATGATTAGTATAAAGATTCTTATTTAATGTATTTACATTGATTTTTTTTTTATTTTTTGATTTTTGTAAAGCATTTACTATTTCTACTTTAGAGCCGTAATTAATAGCTAAATTGACAATTATTTTTTTATTTTTTTTGGTTAGTTTAATAACTTCTTTTAATGTGGATCTTATTTTTAAAGGCAAATTATTTATTTGCCCTATAATATTTATTTTAATTCCATTTAAGACAACATTATTCAATTCTTTTTTAAAGTAGCTAATTATCAATTTAAATAAAAAATTAATTTCAGACTGAGGTCTTTTCCAATTTTCAGTTGAAAATACATAAAATGTTAATACGGGGATTTTTAACTTTATAGAACTTTGAACAATTTTTTTAACTGTTTTAACTCCGTTTAAATGACCAAAGTTTCTTCCTTTATTTCTTTTTTTCCCCCACCTCCCATTACCATCCATAATGAAGGCAACGTGGTTGAGACTATTCATATCTGTAATATCTCTTTTTCTTTTTCAGCTAAAATTTTATCTATATTTTCAATATTAACATCAGTTAATTTTTGAATATTTTTTTCAAATGTTTTATTCTCATCTTCTGAAATGACTTTCTCTTTAAGTGTTTTTTTTAATTCTTCATTAGCTTCTCTTCTTATATTTCTAATTGATACTTTCGCTTTTTCTCCCATTCCTTTTAAAATTTTTATCAAATCCTTTCTTCTTTCCTCTGTTAAGTCAGGAATTCTTAACCTAATTATTTGACCATCAATTTGCGGATTAATACCAAGTTCTGATTTTTGTATAGCTGAATCTATTAAGTTTACATTAGCTTTATCCCAAACTTGGACTGATATAAGTCTAGCTTCGGGAACACTAACTGTTCCAAGTTGATCTATTGGCATTAACTGTCCATAAACGTCAACTTTAATAGTATCCAGCATGTTAGAATTAGCCCTCCCTGTTCGAAGTGTAGATAAATCTTTTTTGAAAGATTGAATACTCTTCTCCATCTTAGAAGAATAATTAATCTCATTAAATTCTGAGCTCATCTTTAAATCCCTTCACCAACTTTATATCTAATAAAATTCAATACTTTTACTTCTTTTTCAATTTTATTCTCTTTAAGTATATCAGATACTTTCTTTTTAGGATCCATTATCCAAATTTGATTTAAAAGTGTATTGTCATTGATAAATTTAGTAATTTTACCTTTTGATATTTTTTCTACCATATCCTGAGGTTTACCAGAATTAGTAATTTCTGCCTTTATTATTTCTAGTTCTTTATTAATTATTTCTTTTTTTATTCCATCTTTTTCAATGGCAAGTGGATTAGAGGCTGCTATATGCATAGCAACTTTATTTCCAATATCTTCGTTCTTATCTCGCACTATTCCGTCTAACTGAACAATAGAAATTATTTTACCTATATTTTTTTCTATTGCAGAATGAACATAAAAAAAATTTAAACCTTTTTTATTATCAAAGAAATTAGTTCTTCTGACAGTTATTTTTTCTCCAATTTTAGCTATTAGAGCAACTAAACTATCTTTTACTGTCTTTCCATTTTTCATTTTAAAATCATTAAGTTTATCTAAATTTCCCAGAGTTAAAAAATTGATATCTGAAAGTTCTTTGCAAAAAGAAATAAAGTCTTTATTTTTAGCAACAAAGTCGGTTTCGCTGTTTATTTCTATAATGGACACTTTATTCTCTTTTTCTGTTACTAGAGCTAAACCTTCTGACGCTGTTCTGCTCATTTTTTTTGAGGCTTTTGCAATACCTTTTTTCCTTAAAAATTCTATTGATTTTTCTATATCTCCTTTTGAATCGTCAAGAGCCGCTTTACAATCTTTAAAACCCACCCCTGTAAGCTCTCTAAGCTTTTTGATATTATCTAATAAATCTTTATTTGACATTCAGTAAATAAATAGGTTTATTTTTTTTTACTTTCAGATTTTTTTTCTAATTTTTTTTCTTCTAGAGGTTCAGGATCTTTTATAAATTTTTCCGCATCTTTAATTGTATTTTTCAGTAAATCACAGTAAAGATTTATAGATCTTCTAGCATCATCGTTGCCTGGTATTGGAAAACTAATTCCTGTTGGGTCAGAATTAGTATCTAGTATTGCTACTATTGGTATTCCAAGTTTTTTTGCTTCTGCAACCGCTAGAGACTCGACATTGGTATCAATAATAAAAATTAAATCAGGTGTTTTTTTCATTTCTGAAATACCACCTAATGATCTTTGGAGTTTTTCTTTCTCTTTGCTAAACTTTAAAATTTCTTTTTTTGTAAAACCTATATTTTCTTTTGATAACTGTTCATTTAATTTCTTTAATCGTTTAATTGAATTTTGTATCGTATTCCAATTCGTTAGCATTCCACCTAACCATCGATAATTAACAAAAAATTGTCCTGTTTCTTTTGCTAAGTCACTAACTTGTTCAGATGCTTGTTTTTTTGTGGAAACAATAAGAATTTTTCCACCTTCAGATATAGTTTTGTGTACTTGTACTAAAGCATTTTTCAAAAATTCAACTGTTTGAGTTAAGTCAATTATATGAATAGAATTTTTTTCTCCAAAAATATATTCTTTCATTTTTGGATTCCATCTTAAGGTTTTGTGTCCAAGATGCACTCCTGCTTCTAATAGTTGTTTGATGTCTACTTTAGGTACGTTCATAATTTTTTCCGGTTAATCCACCACAGTTACTCCAAATTAACGGACCGGGGGGCAATGCCCTTAAAACTGTGTGCGAAATTAATTACTGATATATAGAACCAAGCTAAAAAATCAACCTTCTAAACGGTTATTTTTCTGACATATTCTTTGCTTTTTATTGCTTTTAGATGGTTAAAATCAAATTTTCTTGAGTTCTGAAGATTATAGTAAATTTTTTTATTCTTATTATGAATAACTAAACATATTTCTGTTTGGCCTTTATTTTCTAAAAGTTTTTTTAATTCATTAATATCGTAATTTTCATTCAGCTCTATAATCACTTTTGAATATGGTTTATTAATAATGTCATTTAAACTTAATATTTTTCTAACATTTACACGTCTTTGAGATGACTCATTAATCAGTTTATCTTTTTGCAATGTCAAAACAAATGACTCCGACTCTTTAATTTTGTCTCTACTTTGGATTAAGATTTCAGCAAATAAAAATAACTCAAATTCTCCTTCATTGTCACTAAACTTAACAATGGCAAACGGCGTACCTTTAGCGCTTTTTTTTTCTTGTATTGACATGATTGTGCCAGCAATTAAAGCTTCGTTACCATTGTTTGTTAAGAAATCTTTGTAAGTCTTAATATTTAATTGATTAAAAATTTCTTTATATTCGTTTAATGGATGATCTGAAATATAAAAACCTAAAGACTTAAATTCTTCTAATAAAAGTTCTTTTTTAGTCCACCCTTTTGATTGAATATAATCAAAATTACTTTGTGCATTGTTGTCACTAAATAAATTTGTTTGATGATTTAGTTTATCATCGTTAATATTTTTTATTTTTTGAATTATTTTTGGTATAGAATTTAAAATTTTATTTCTATCTTGATCAAATTCGTCAAATGCACCTGCCTTAACTAATCCCTCTAATTGCAACTTATTTACATCTTTAGCATCCACCCTATTAATAAAATCAATTAAAGATTTGAATTTACCTTTTTTTTCTCTTTCATTTACTATGTTTGATATTGCTTCAAAACCAACATTCTTAATAGCACCTAAACCATAATAAATTTTATTTTTTTCTGTTTTAAATTCTGCAAAACATTCGTTTATTGCAGGTCTGATTATCGTAATTTTTAATCTCTTTAGCTCTTCAACAAATTCTCTTAATTTTGAAGTATTTGTCAATTCAGTTGACATTGTGGCTGCTATAAAATCTTCTTTATAATAAGTTTTCAAAAATGCTGTTTGATAAGCTATTAATGCGTATGCAGCAGCATGGCTTTTATTAAATCCATACTGAGCGAAAGGTTCTATTTTGGTAAAAACAAAATTTGCCACATCTTTACCAATACCATTTTTAATTGCTCCATTAATAAATCTTTCTTTTTGTTTGTCTAATTCTGCTTTCTTCTTTTTTCCCATAGCTCTTCTTAAAATATCAGCTTCTCCTGCAGTGAAGCCTGCTAAAGTTTGAGCAATTTGCATAACTTGCTCTTGATAGATAATAATTCCATAGGTTGGTTTTAAAATTTTTTCTAAAGTAGGATGAATATAATCAGGTGTTTTAATTTTATTTTTGCAATCATTATAAATTGGTATATTGCTCATTGGGCCTGGTCTGTAGAGAGCTACTAGAGCAATTATATCATCAAATCTATTTGGTTTCATTTGTTTAATAGCTTCTCTCATTCCAGTACTTTCTAATTGAAATAGTCCTGTAGTTTCCCCTGTCGATAAAAGATTATAAACTTTTTCATCTTCAAGATTAATTTTACTGATATCTAAATCTTTTTTTTTTAATTTTAACCTTTTTAAAGTTTTATTAATTACGGTCAAAGTTTTTAAACCAAGCAAATCAAATTTTACTAAGCCAGCATTCTCGGAGGAGTACATATCATACTGAGTGGATGGTAAAATTAAATTTGAACTTTGATCTACGTATAGCGGAAACTGTTCAGCCAATTTATTGCCCGCAATGACAACTCCTGCAGCATGAGTTGCCATATTGCGGTTTAATCCCTCTAATTTTAAAGAAAGATCGATAAGTTTTTCAACTTTTTTATTGTTTTTTATTTCCTCTTTAAATCGTGGTTCTCGATCAATTGATTCCTGGAGAGTTAAAGGTCTTGATGGATCAAAAGGTACCATTTTACAAATTTTATCTACATGTCCATAAGATAAACCCAAAACTCTACCAACATCTCTTAATGCCATTCTAGCTTTCAGTTTTCCAAAAGTAATAATATGGGCTACACCATCTTTATATTTTGATTTTAAATATTCAAATACTTTATCTCTTTGTTCCTCACAAAAATCTATATCAAAATCAGGCATTGAGATTCTATCTGGATTTAAAAATCTTTCAAAAATTAAATCAAATTCTATGGGATCAATATCAGTAATATCCAAACTATACGCAACTAAAGAACCCGCTCCCGAACCTCTTCCGGGTCCAACAGGTATAGAGCTCTTTTTAGCCCATTTAATATAATCAGATACAATCAAAAAATAGCTTGAATAATCCATTGAGTTAATAATATCAAGTTCATGTATTAATCTATCTTCATATATTTTTTTAATTTTATCTAAAGACTTTTCTTTAGTTTTTTTATAAATAAAATTGTTCAATCTTACGTTTAAACCTCTTTTAGCCTGTTCCATAAGTTCATGATTAGGAGAAATATTTTTATCATCTGATATAGATGGTAAGATAGGCTTTGATTTTTTTGGTTTAAAATTGAATCTTAAAGGAAAACTATAATTATTTTCTAATGCTTCAGGAATATCTTCGTATAACTTTTTAAGTTCATCACTTTTTTTTAAATAGTGTTGATTGCTATAACGAAATCTATTTTGATCGCCTATAAACTGTTTTTCCCCTATACAAATCAAAGCATCATGAGCTTCTGCCATTCCAGAATCTAAATAATAAACTTCCTGTCCAGCAATTAAAGGAAGTTCGTATAAAGATGAGATTTTAAATAAATAATTTTCATAATTTGATTCTTGTGATTCTGCATGTCTTTGAATCTCAATATATAAACGATCTTTAAATGAAGATTTTAGTTTTTCTATTGTTTTTTCAAAATATTTTGTTTTATTGGCATAAAACAATTTTCCGAAAAAATTATTATAGTTTCCAGTTAATAATATCAAATCTTCGTTGTTTAAAATTAAATCATCAACTTCACAACATGGGTCGTGAGAATTTTTATTTCTTAAATAACTTAAAGAAGATAACTTTGTTAAATTTTTGTAACCTTTTTCTGAAGTTGCGTATAATGTAATTTTTCCTATCTGATTATCGCTTAATAAATTTATTTGTGTTCCAATAATAGGTTGAGTACCAACTTTGCTGATTTTTTCTGCAAATTCTAAAGCTCCACACAAATTATAACTATCTGCAAGACCTATTGCTTTGATTTTATTTAGTTTGCAGTAGTTAGCTAATTCATCAATCTTAATCGCACCTTCGCAAATTGAGTATTGAGTATGTATTTTAATATTATTAAATTCTTTATTATTAGGTAGCATTAACTCGTTTTATATTACCTTTAAAAATACTCAACTTATAATCCGCCTTGTTAGCAAGTTCTCTATTGTGAGTTGCAAAAATTATAGCTTTGTTTAATTTTTTTAATTTTAAAAAATAAGAAAATATATCTTCTGAAGTTTTATAATCCAAATTTCCAGTTGGTTCATCAGCTAAAATTAAATCTGTTTCTGAAATTAAAGCTCTTGCAATGGCAACTCTTTGCTGCTCACCGCCTGATAGTTCATTTGGAAAATGATTTATTCTTTTTAAAATCTTAACATCCTTTAAAAGTCTTGTAGCTTTTTTGATTGAGGTAATTTTTTTCTCACCTTTAATAATTAAAGGCATTATTACATTTTCAAGAACAGTAAAATCTGTAAGTAAATTATTATCTTGAAAAATAATGGATATATCTTTTTGTCTTGTTTGATCTTTTTCTTTATCGCTAAAATCTTTTGTATCTTTATTTTTTAATAATATTTTTCCTTTGGTGGGATAGTCCAATAAAGCAAGTAAATGTAAAAAAGAAGATTTTCCTGAACCGGAAGGACCTACTAATGCAATTAAATCTCCAGTTTTTATCTTAATGTTTACATTATCAAAAAGATTAATAGGTCCATTCTTGTGATCATAAGTTTTTTTTAAGTTAATTGTCTCTAGTAAAACTTTATTCATACTTTAGAGCTCGAAAAGTTTTCATTTTAGAAATAGTCATAGCTGGAAGATAAGAAGCTAAAGCAGAAATAATTAAAGAGAATATAAAAATTCCCATAATTGAATACACATTAATTTCACTAGGTAATTGCTCTAAAAAATAAACATCAGAAGGAAAAATTTCAAAATTAAAAACATTTGATAGAATATTTCTTATCATTTCAATATTTAAAGCAAAAATCACACCCAAAAAAATTCCTGTAATAGTCGCAAAAAATCCTATTGTAAATCCAGTTAAGAAAAATGATTTTTTTATAGAAGTATTGCTAAGACCTAAAGTTTTTAAAATAGCGATTTCTTTTGTTTTATTTTTTATCAAAATAGTTAATCCTGAAATAATATTAAACGCAGCCACAATTAAGATTAATGTTAATATGATAAACATTACATTTCTTTCAACTTTTAAAGCACTAAAAAAAGATTTATTTAAATCTGACCATGAATAGACAAAATAATTTTGATTAAGTTTCTGTATTTCATTTTTAAATGAATCTGCTTTCATTGGATTTGTTAAGTAAATTTCAAGATTTTGATCATGTTCTTCTTTATCAAATATAGAGAGAGCATCAGAAAGATTTAAAAAAACAAAATTCTGATCAAATTCGTAAAAACCTGTATTGAAAACTCCTGCCACAGTTAATGTTTCTTGTTTAGGCAAACTGCCAAAAGGGGTGGCAACAAAAGCTGAGGACATTAAATTAATTTTATCACCAATTTTTAAATCTAGGTTGAAAGCTAATTCTGCTCCAATAAAAGCAGTATTTTTTTTAAATTTATTCAAATCTCCCTTGGAAATATTTTTTTTTATAAAACTTAAACTTTCTTTATTATTAGAATCAATTCCTTTAATGATAATCCCTTTAGCGTTATCGTTGCTAACTACAATGCCTTCTCCGGAATATGTTTTAGAAATATTTATATGTTGAAACTTTCTTTTAAGATTTTCTATAAATTCATTTTCAATTTTGAAGCTATTAGATTCTATTACGATATGAGGATTTAAGCCTAAAATTTTTTTAGTTAAGTCAGTTTTAAATCCATTCATTACTGACATAACGATTATTAAAATTGCAACTCCAAGCATAATTCCTAGGAAAGAAAAAACAGAAATTACTTTTAGAAATCCTTCTTTTTTTTTAGGACGTAAGTTTCTTAATGAAATTAATCTTTCTGCTTGAGTAAACAATTTAATTTTTTTTAATTTTTGACTTAATACTTTCCAGGCTTAATATTTCGCTCTCAGAATTAAGTTCTTTGAACTCATACTTATTCTGTTCTGATTTAGAACCAATTATTATTTGATAAGGAATTCCTATTAAATCATGTTTTTTAAATTTATTAGACATATTTTCATCTACATCGTCTAACAATACGTCAATATTTTGTTTTTTTAGTTCTTTGTAAATTTTTTCTGCTTTTTCTAGGTTTTCTTTATTATTTTTACTAATACTAGGAATGATAACAACATCAAAAGGAGAGACTGATTTAGGCCATTTCATTATATTGTTGTTGTAGTTAGCTTCTATTGTTGCTCCAACTAACCTTGAAATTCCAATTCCATAAGATCCCATTTTGACTGATATCTTTTTACCATCTTGAGTATCAATTAAACAATTTAAAGGCTTAGAATATTTATCGCTAAAATAAAAAATATGACCAACTTCAATTCCTCTTGTTTTAATTTGGTTTTCTTTTTTTACATTTTTACTAAAATCTTTTTCTTTATATTTCTCATCAGTTACTGCATAAATAGATGAAAAATCTTCTCTCATTTTCTCTAATGATTTGTCAGAGAAATCGTATTTATTTAAATCTATTTCAAATATTTTTTTATCTGCATAGATTTGACTCTCGCCCGTTTCAGCTAAAATAACAAACTCGTGTGACAGATCTCCTCCAATTGGCCCTGTGTCAGCTGACATAGGTATAGCTTTCAAACCCAATCGATTAAAAGTTCTGATATAAGAGTAAAACATTTTATTGTATGATTTTTTAGCATCTTGGTCCGTCAAATCAAACGAGTAGGCATCTTTCATAAAAAATTCACGACATCGCATTACTCCAAATCTTGGTCTTATTTCATCTCTAAATTTCCATTGTATATGATAAAGAATTTGAGGAAGAGATTTATAAGACTTTATACTAGATCGAAATATATCAGTTATTAATTCCTCATTAGTAGGTCCATATAACATTTCACGACCTTGACGATCTTTAATCCTAAGCATTTCTTCTCCATAATCTTCATATCTTCCGCTCTCCTTCCATAATTCAGAAGATTGAATAGTAGGCATAAGCATTTCTTGAGCTCCAATCAAATTTTGTTCTTCTCTAACGATTTGTTCAATTTTTTTCATTACTTTAAAACCTAATGGTAACCATGAATAAATTCCAGCAGAGGATTGTTTTATCATACCTGCTCTTAACATTAATTGATGAGATTTTATTTTTGCTTCAGCTGGAAGGTCTTTGGTAATAGGTATAAAAAGTTTTGATAAATACATTATTGTAAAAAATTCCTTAAATTTAAGAAATGTTTGTTCACCAAGTAATATATCATAAACCTATTAAATTCTAGCTATATTAATATTTGTGAAAGGTTTCTTTCCTGTTTTGTCTTTAACAATTCTTCTACAATTTTGTTTAATTGTTTCTATTAAATTTTTTTCTTGGTTTTTGCTTTGTAATGAAAAAGTTTTACAAATACTAAAAATTTGATCTTCCATGTCGAAAATAAAATTATTATTTTCTCCGCTTTCAGGTATCCCTTTAAATGAAATTACTGGTTTTTTAACTTTTCCATTATTAGAAACAATTAATGTTATTTCTAAGTATCCATTGATTGAAATATTTCTTCTCTCTTTGATTGACTGAGAGTCTGAATCTACTCTCATATTACCATCAAGATAAACTTTACCTGAAGGAGCCTTGTCAATGATTTCTGGTTTGTTTCCAGGTAGAATTTTAATTATATCTCCATTTTCAATTAACAACGTTTTTGGTACTTGCATTTCTTTAGCAAAAGAAACGTGTTCAGCCATATGACGGTGCTCTCCATGAACTGGTATTACGCACTGTGGCTTCACCCATTTGTACATATCTTTTAAATCATCTCTGTTAGGATGGCCAGATACATGAACAAAAGCATTTTCTTCGCTGATAATTTCCATTTTATTTTTTACTATTAAGTTTTGTAAATGATATAATTTTTTCTCATTGCCTGGTATAATTTTAGATGAAAAAATTACACAATCACCACTTTCTAAGTTAACATCTGGGTGAATACCATTAATTATCCTATTCATCGCTCCCATTGGCTCACCCTGACTACCTGTTGCTAAATATATGATTTTATTTTTAGTTACTTTTTTTGCATCTCTAGGTTCTAATGGCTCTATGAGTCCTTGAAGGTAACCACATTTTTTTGCAGCTTTATAAATTCTCTGCATTGATCTTCCTACTAGACAAATATTTCTCTCCAATTTTTTTGCACAATAGAAAATGGACTCCATTCTAGCCACGTTTGAGGCGAAAGATGTTACAAGTATTCTATTAGTTTTAATTTCCATAATCCTTAAAAGACTATCTCGTACATCTGACTCTGAGCCTGATCTACCAGGACTAAAAATGTTCGTTGAATCACATATCATTGCCGATACCCCGTTGTTTCCAATGGACTTTAATTTTTGTTCATCGATTTGACTTCCAATCAAGGGATTTGGATCTATTTTCCAATCTCCAGTGTGCAAAACCGTTCCGAGTGGAGTTTTTATACTTAGTCCATTCGGCTCTAAAATAGAGTGAGTTAAGGTAACAAAGTCTATTTCAAAGTCTCCAAGTTTAATTTTACTATTCAAAGGAACTACTTCTATGTAGGGTGAAATATCAATTTTTTTTTCTTTAAATTTTTCAAAAATAAGAGCAGCTGTGAATGGTGTTGCGTGTATTTTGCATTTTAGATGAGGCCATAAATGTGCAACAGCTCCGATATGGTCTTCATGCGCATGCGTTAAAACAATTCCAAGTAAATCATCTTTCTTATCAATAATAAATCCTGCGTCTGGCAAAATTAAATCTACTCCAGGAACAGAATCATCAGCAAATGAAACACCCATATCTACAATAATCCATTTTTGATTATCTTCTTTTCCATAAGCATATAAATTCATATTTCCACCTATCTCACCTGATCCTCCAAGCGGACAAAAAAGAAATTGTTCCTTACTCATATTAATTCCTTATAAACTTTTGAGATTCCTTTGATAGTTATATTTTGATCAACAGTGGCTTTCTTTTTAATAATCTTCTTAAAAAAATTGGCATAACCACCGGTTAATATTAATTTATATTTTATTTTCCTTTTAGATGTAATTTTATCGATAATATTATTTATTAGCCCCTCGTAACCCCAAATAAATCCAGCATTTAATGCATCTTTAGTATTTTTTCCATAATTCTTTTGATTGTTTTTTAAACTAAACATTGGCAACAGAGCTGTTGAATTACTTAAATTCATCATAGATAGTTTTATGCCTGGAGCTATTACACCTCCTTCATATACACCATCTATTATTATATCGAAAGTAGTTGCAGTTCCAAAATCTAAAATTAGACAATTTTTATATTTTTTTCCCCCAATAGCATTTACAATTCTATCAGATCCTATTTGGTTTATTTTTTTAACATTGATTTTTATTATCTTTTTTATATTAAGATTTTTAATTTCAAGAATCTTGTATTTTGAATTTTTAAAATTTTTTTTAATTTCTTTTAAAGCTAAAGGGACAACGCTAGAAAATAAAAATTTTGGGTTTAAGTTTTCATTTAAAAATTTTTTAAGAATATTTTTGAAGTATTTTTTTTTAAAAATTTTTTTTGTGTCGAAAATAACAGATTTAATAATTGAAAATTTTTTATTTAGTAAACATATTCTAGTAGAAGTATTCCCAATATCACCAACAATGTAGTTCATTTTTTTTCTTTATATTTTTTTTTAAGTTCATCGAATGAAAATTTTTTAATTTCAGTTAAAAAATTTTCGTATATACTTTTAATATTCTTCAATATTTTCCTATTATCTATTCTTTTATTAATTATATTTTTTAAAGATGTAGATGAAAAGCTTTTGTTTTTTGGTGAAATATTGGTATTTAAGCCTATACCTACTATCAAATAATTTTTTTGATTATAATTAATTACTTCTTGTAAAATTCCACAAATTTTTTCTTTCTTGTATAATAAATCATTAGGCCATTTTATTTTAATATCTCTAGAAATAAACTTTGCAACCAATTTTCTTATTAAAAAAGCATTTAAAATTGCAAATTGTTTAAAGTTGATTCTTTTTTGATTTATTTCAAAAAAAATTGATATAAATAAATTTCCTTTTTGAGAGATCCATTTTTTACCCATTGTGCCTCTTCCTTTTGTCTGTTTTTCAGAAGAGATCAAGGTAGGTTGTGTCTTATTTTTTTTTATAAGCTGTATTGCAATATCATTTGTGCTTTTAGTGCTTTTAAATTTTATTAACTTAATTTTCATTAGTTGGCAAATAATGAATTAACTACATTGTTTAAAATTGAGGGATATAAAAAGAAAGTTAACAAAATACTACAGCTTAAAAAAATTGAAACTTGAGCTGATTTATTTTTTACTTTCTCTAAAGTTATAGCGCTGTCTTCAAAATAAATAGTTTTGATAATTTTCAAATAATAAAAAGCTGATATTACAGTTGTTAGCAAACCTGTTATTGCCAAAAAATACATTTCTTTTTCTATAACAGCAGTAAAAATATAAAATTTAGCAAAAAATCCTCCTAATGGTGGAACCCCAGCCATAGAAAACAATATTATCAAAAATGAAATGGACAGAAGAGGATGTTTTTTGGAAATACCTGATAAATCAGAAATATTTTCTTTATATTGACCGTCTTTTTTTAATAAGTAAAGACACGAGAATGCGCCAATATTCATGATCACATAAATTGAAATATAAATAATTGAGCTTTCATATCCAGACACTTCACCTGTTGCTACTCCTGCTAAAGCATAACCAATGTGGCCTATAGAGCTATAAGCCAAAAGTCTTTTTATATTTTTTTGAACTATTGCAGCAACTGCTCCTAAAATCATAGAAGCAATTGAAATAAAAATTAAAATCGTTTGCCATTCTAGTAATATATTAGAAAATGGTACAAGCATAAATTTTATTAATAAAGCTAATCCTGCAACTTTTGGAACAACGGCAAAATAATTTGTTATAGATGTTGGTGCTCCTTCATAAACATCAGGGGTCCACATATGAAATGGTACAGCTGAAACTTTAAACGCTAAGCCTACTAAAATAAACACCATTGCAAATAATGCTCCAATATTTTCTTTGTTAAGTTCATTTGCAATTAAATCAAAATTAGTAGAACCAGTAAAACCATATAATAAAGAGCAGCCATATAATAATAAACCTGACGATAAGGCGCTCAAAACAAAATATTTTATACCTGACTCGGATGATCTTAAATTGTCTCTATCAATTGAAGCTAGAATATAAAGAGATAAAGATTGTAGTTCTAATCCTAAATAAAATAAAATTAGATCATTAGAACTAACCATGAAAAACATGCCTAGAATTGATAGCAAGATAATTATTGGATACTCAAACTTGTCTAGTTTATTTTCTACAATAAAACTTTTCGATGAATTTAACACAAACAATGAAGAAATCAGAATTAAAATTTTAAAATAATTGGAAAAACCATCTCTTATATAACTGTCTAGAAATATTTTTTCTTCATTATTTGGATTGTTCAAAATTATAGCTATAGTTAAAATTAAAATTAATGAAGTAAAATTAAATACTATATTGAAGCTTCTTTTTATAAAAACACCAAGCATTAAAATAGTGAAGATTGATAGTGATAAAAAAATTTCTGGAAATAATATATCTAAATTATTAATCATTTATTGCCTGGTATTTAATGCTAGTTGATAATTATCAATTAAACTATTCACTGAAGAACTAAATGTTTCCATTAATGGCATAGGATAAAATCCAAAAAATATCACCAAAAAAGATAGGATAGTTAACATTATAATTTCTAACTTATTTAGATCGCTCAAAGTTTTAATTTTAGGGTTTTGTGTAACACCAAAAATCACTCTTTTAGTAAGCCACAACATGTAAGCAGCACCTAGCACTACTCCTAGAGTTGCCAACATAGCTGCTAAATAACTTTTTTGAAAAGTACCAATTAAAATTAAAAACTCACCTAGAAAACCAGTGGTTCCTGGCAAACCAAGAGCTGCCAAGGCAAATATTAAAAATAAAAGTGAATATTTGGGCAGATAATTTACTAAACCACCGTATGTACTTATTAGTCTAGAATGCAGTCTGTCATAAAGTACACCAACACACAAAAATAGTGCTGCTGAAATTAATCCATGACTGATCATTTGATAAATACTTCCTTCAATACCTTGTTTAGTAAAAGTAAATATTCCCAAAGTTACATAACCCATATGAGCAACAGATGAATATGCTATTAACTTTTTCATATCTTCCTGCATTAAAGCTACGAGTGAAGTATAAATAATTGCTATAATACTTAAGCCATAAATTAAAGGAGTAAAAAATTCAGAAGCATATGGAAACATAGGTATTGAAAATCTTAAAAAACCATATCCAGCCATTTTTAAAAGGATTGCAGCTAATATTACTGATCCAGCTGTAGGCGCTTCAACATGGGCGTCAGGTAGCCAAGTATGAACAGGCCACATAGGCATTTTAACTGCAAATGAACTTAGAAAAGCTAACCATAATAAATTTTGATATTCTTTTGGAATTTTTATTTCATAAATCTGGGTAACATCTGTTGTGCCTGTTAACCAATAAATTACTATTATGGCAACAAGCATCAAAACTGAACCCAACAAAGTAAAAAGAAAAAATTTAAAGGCCGAATAAACTCTTCTTGAACCTCCCCAAACACCAATAATTAAAAACATTGGTATTAATCCTCCTTCAAAAAACAAATAAAATATTACTAAATCTAAAGAGCAAAAAACCCCTATCATGAAAGTCTCGAGCACTAAAATAGCTATTAAAAACTCTTTAACTCTCTCTTTAACGCTGTTGATACATGAGATAATACATATTGGTGTAATAAAAGCTGTTAAAACAATAAATAAAATAGAAATTCCATCAATTCCTAATTTAAATTTAATATAATTATTTATCCAAGATTTTTCCTCTACAAATTGAAAATCAGCCGTATTAACATCTAACGAATACCATAAAAACAAAGATAACATAAAAGTAGCTATACTGCTAAATAATGAAATATAAATTGAGCTAAAATTATTTTCTTTGTCTTTCGATAAAAAAATAAAAAAAGAACTTATTAAAGGTAAAAAAATTAAAGTTGATAAAATTGGAAAATTCATTTTAATTCAAAATCAAATAAGTTAAAATAATTGACAACCCAATAAGCATTACAAATGCATAGTCATAAATAAAACCTGATTGAAACCGCCCAGCTCTGTTAGAAATAATCTTTATTAGTTTTGAAATTCCATCGGGACCAAATTTATCTATTGTACCAATGTCACCTTTTATCCAAAAAAAGGATCCTATTTTTTTCGTTGGTTTAATAAATAATGAATTATATAATTCATCTATATACCATTTATTTAATAAAAAATTGTAAAATGGCAAAGTAGTATTTTTTAGTTCCTCAAGAGTTTTAGTGTTAAGGATATAATAATAAAATGATAAAGGTATAACCGAAACAACTAAAATAGGTGTAATTAATAACAACCATAAAGGAATATGATCATGCTTAATTTCATTTATGAAAAAAATAGAAGTTTGCCAAAAATCATTACTATTGTGTCCTATAAAAATTTCTTTAAAGAAAAAACCTGAAAACAAAGCTCCCACTCCTAAAAAACATAAAGGCACTAACATCGTTAAAGGTGATTCATGCGTCTCTTCAATTGTTATGTTTTTATTATTATAAGAACCGTGAAATATTTTAAAAAATAATCTCCAAGAATATATAGAGGTTAAAAAGGCTGTAAAAATACCAATTACAACAGTATAATTTCCTAAAGGTGAATTGCTTAAATAAGCAAACTCAATAATTGCATCTTTAGAATAAAAACCTGATAGGAAAGGAAATCCTGTTAACGCTAATGTTCCTATCATCATAAAAGCATAAGTGAATGGTAATTTTTTTCTTACACCCCCCATATTTCTTATATCTTGCTCATCATTAAATGCATGAATTACAGATCCAGAACCTAAAAATAATAAAGCTTTAAAGAAAGCATGAGTAAATAAATGAAAAATTGCTACATGATATGCGCCAACACCTGCAGCAAAAAACATGTAACCTAGTTGACTGCAAGTTGAGTATGCTACAATCTTTTTTATATCATTTTGCACTAATGCTACAGAAGCAGCAAAAATTGCAGTTATCATACCTACTATAGCAACTATATTAAGCGCAACTTGAGAGAATTCAAATAATGGAGAGCATCTCACGACAAGAAATACACCTGCTGTTACCATGGTTGCGGCATGAATTAATGCTGAAACTGGAGTAGGTCCTTCCATAGCGTCAGGCAACCAAGTATGTAGTAAAAATTGAGCAGATTTTCCCATCGCACCAATAAACAAGAATAAGCAAATTAAAGTAATTAAACTTAACTCAAATCCAAAAAATAATAATTTTGTTTCGATAAATTCTGGTGCAGCTTGAAAAACTTCTTCAAATTTAATGCTTCCAAAAAAGAAAAAAATTAAAAAAATTCCTATTGCAAGACCAAAATCTCCAATTCTATTTACTATAAATGCTTTGATTGCTGCGTCATTTGCAGTTTCTTTTTTATACCAAAAACCAATTAGTAAGTAAGAGCATAAACCAACACCTTCCCAACCAAAAAATAATTGTAAAAAATTATCAGAAACTACTAAAACTAACATTGAAAATGTAAAAAGTGAAAGATAAGACATAAACCTAGGTTTATGGGGGTCATTACTCATATATCCAATCGAGTAAATGTGCACTAGGGCTGAAACAAAAGTAACAACTACTAACATAAGTGAACTCAAAGGGTCTATATTAATTGACCAATTTGCTACGAAGTTTCCCGAGCTAATCCATTCAAAGACTTTATAATTGTAGTAATTGTTGAACTGAATACCATTCCAAAAAACAATAATAGATAAAATTCCTGAAATACTTACAAGCAAACTGGTAAATATTTCTGAAAAAAATTTATTTATTGATCGGCCTACATAACCTAATATAGATCCAATTAAAGGAAGAAAAACTATTGCGTATTCCATTTACCCTTTCATTCCGTGGATGTCTTCTACTCTTATTGACCCTTTGTTTCTGTAATAGATGAGAATAATAGCAAGACCAATCGCAGCTTCCGCAGCGGCTACAGTTAGAATAAGCATTGTAAATATTTGTCCAACTATGTCCCCAGAAAAAATAGAAAATGAAATTAAGTTTATATTTACTGCTAATAAAATTAGTTCTATTGACATTAAAATTACAATTACATTTTTTCTATTTAAAAAAATACCAAGTATTCCTAAAAAGAAAATTATTGCTCCTAGTGACAAATAATGCCCTAAGCCAATTTCAATCATCTATTTTTACTCCCTTATTAGACTCAACATCTTTGAGCTCAACAGCTGATGAGGGATTTCTTGAAATCTGTTTTATATAACTTTGTCTTTTTACTCCCACTCTTTCTCTAAAAGTAAGAAGTATTGCCCCAATCATTGATAAAAGTAAAATTACCCCTGCTAATTGAAAATATAAAATAAAATCTGTATACATTACCAAACCTATTTGGTGTGTATTAGATGTATTCGACAAAATTAATGTACTGCTAGACATTAAATCATCTTTATATTTCCATCCTCCAACCACTACTAATAATTCAAGTAAAACTAAATTTCCTACGATAAGACCTGAATGTATGTGTTTAGTTTCTTTTCCTGTAAACCAAGAATTTTTTTGTTCTGCAACGTTTAACATCATAACCACAAATAAAAACAATACTGCTACTGCTCCAACATAAACAATTAGTAAGATCATGCCCAAAAATTCTGCACCCACCATAATGAATAAACAGCCAACAGATATAAAATCTAAAATTAAGAAAAAAACGGAATTAATAGTATTTCTTGAAGTTATTACCATCAAAGAAGAAAAGATTGCTATTATTGAAAAAAAATAAAAGAAAATTGAATGAACTATCATCTATCTATATGGTTTATCTAGTTTAATATTTTTTGCTAAAACTGACTCCCATCTATCACCGTTAGCCAAAAGTTTTTCTTTGTTATAGTAAAGCTCCTCCCTAGTTTCAGTTGCAAACTCAAAATTTGGTCCTTGAACAATAGCATCCACTGGACAAGACTCTTGACATAATCCACAATAAATACATTTAAGCATGTCAATGTCATATCTTGTAGTTTTTCTACTCCCATCATCTCTTTCAGTAGACTCGATTGTGATTGCTTGTGCTGGACAAACTGCTTCGCATAGTTTGCAAGCAATACATCTCTCTTCTCCACTAGGATATCTTCTTAAAGCGTGTTCACCTCTCATACGGGGACTTATAGGTCCTTTTTCAAAAGGATAGTTGATAGTTTTAGATTTTCTAAATAATTCTCTAATTGCTAAATATAATCCGTAAACAAATTCTACAAGAAAAATAGTTTTCAAAATTCTGCTAATATTCATTAAAAATTTCCTTTGGGTAACTTATCAAAATAGAATAAAGAACTCGCTGTCAAAACTAGATAAATTAAAGAAAAAGGTAAGAAAATTTTCCAGCCTAATTTCATAAGTTGATCGTACCTATATCTAGGAACAATTGCTTTTATTAGTGCAAATAAGAAAAATAAAAATAAAATTTTAAGAATCATCCAAATTGGAGAAGGTAATATATTAAGTGGATAAATATCGATAATAGGTAACCAACCTCCCAGAAAAAGTAAAGATCCCATTGCACACATTAAAAGAATATTTGCATATTCTCCAAGCCAAAACATAGCATACATCATCCCTGAATATTCGGTTTGATACCCAGCTACTAACTCTGCTTCGGCTTCTGGTAAATCAAAAGGCGGTCTATTTGTTTCTGCAAGTGCAGAAATAAAAAAAATAACAAACATAGGGAATAGTGGTATTATAAACCATATGTCTTTTTGAGCTAAGACAATATCTTTTAAGTTTAAAGAGCCAACACATAAAAGAACATTTATTATAATTATACCGATCGAAACTTCATAAGAAACCATCTGAGCTGCAGATCTAATAGCTCCCAAAAAAGGATATTTTGAATTAGAAGCCCATCCGCCCATAATTATTCCATAAACACCAAGCGATGAAATGGCAAATAAATACAAAATGCCTACATTTATATCCGATAATACAAGTTCCTCACTCATTGGAATAACTGCCCAAGCTACTAGAGCTAAAGTCATGGTGACGATTGGAGCAAGAATAAAAACAACTTTATTAGCACTAGCAGGTATAATAATTTCTTTAAAAATATATTTTAAAGCATCTGCTAAAGTTTGAAAAAGACCAAATGGACCGACAACATTCGGACCTCTTCTTTTTTGAACAAGCCCCCAGACCCTTCTGTCTAACCAAACAATCATTGCTACGGATACAAGTATTGGAACAAGCAAAAAAAGAATTTTATAAACTTCCTGACCTAAAATTTGAAAATATTCTAGCATTAGTTATCAGTACCTGTTTTTTTTGAACTTCGAGTAATCTGACGACATTCACTCATTGTTTTAGATGCCCGAGAGATAGAATTAGTATAAAAATAGTCTAGTTCTTTAATTAAAATGTCATCACTTATGAAGTTTGTTTCATTGTTTTTATTAAAACTATCTTTGTAAACAGGAAGCTCATTCAATTTAGAAAAATTTGGTATAGAATTTAAAACTTCTTTTCTTAATAAATTAAAAGTTGATAGATCTTCTGTTTTATTTAACTTTTTTATAATTAAGTTGAAAATTTTCCAATCTTCTAAAGCTTCTCCAATAGGATAAGAAGCTTTTTTGCATTCTTGTATTCTACCTTCTAAATTTTCATATAAGCCATTTTGTTCTGTATATGCAGGGCTAGGAAGAACCACATCAGCTATTTCTGCACCTCTGTCGCCATGACTTCCTTGATAAATGATAAATTCGTTATTTTTTTTAAATTCTAAGTTATCTGAGCCTAAAAGATATAATAATTTAAATTCACTATTATTTAATTTTTTAAAGAAAGAATAATCCTTTTCATTTTCCTTTGACAAAATTTTTAAATCTATCAACCCAACTGTAGATGCATTTTGTGGTAAAAAGTTTAGTGCATTCCAATCTTTTTTTATAAAATTATTTTTATTTAAGAAATTTTTGACTTCTTCAAAAATATATTTTCCACTTTTAAGACTTAAGGTAGACTCACCAATTATAATAATCGGTTTTTTTGAAGACAATAATTTTTTTGAAAATTCAACTTCTTTATTTAATATCTTTTTTATATCATCTGATTTATTTCCTAAAATAGTATAATCGTACGTGAGATCTCCTGGGTTACCTATAGAAAATATAGGAGTTTTTTTTTGCACATAAGCTTTTCTTATTCTAGCATTTAGCATGGTAGCTTCATGTCTTGGATTCGTTCCGATTAATAGGATTAGATCGGAGTCCTCTATACCTCTAATTGAAGAGTTAAATAAATAATTGATTTTCTCCGAGGAGTTTACATAAAATTTTTTTTCTCTAAATTCTATATTGTTGCTATTCAGAATTTTAAATAATTTTTTGAAAGCTAAAGCATTTTCTAAATTAACCATATCACCAATGTGTCCAGCTATTTCATTTGAGTTAATTGCCTTAATCTTATTAAATACAAGATCAATTGCTTCCTCCCAGCTTGATTTTTGTAATCTATTATCTTTTTTTATATATGGAGCATCAAGTCTTTGTTTTAAAAGACCGTCACAAGAATATCTTGTCTTGTCTGAGATCCATTCTTCATTAATTTCATTGTTAAGTCTTGGAAGTATTCTTTTAACTTCCCAATTATAGGAATCTACTCTTATGTTTGAGCCAACTGCATCCATTACATCAATGCTCTCAGTTTTTTTTAATTCCCACGGTCTAGCTTCAAAAGCATATGGTTTTGAAGTTAAAGCCCCTACTGGACATAAGTCTATTACATTAGCTGAAAGTTCAGACTCCATCGCCTTTTCCAAATAAGTAGTGATCTCCATATTCTCACCTCTACCTATGGCACATATCTCAGGAACTCCGGCTACTTCAGTGGCAAATCTTACACATCTTGTGCAATGAATGCAGCGAGTCATTTGGGTTTTTATTAAAGGACCCATATATTTTTCTTTAACTTGTCTTTTATTTTCAACAAATCTAGATTTATCTATACCGTAAAACATTGATTGATCTTGTAAATCACACTCTCCTCCTTGATCGCAAACAGGACAATCTAAAGGATGATTGGCTAATAAAAATTCCATTACACCTTTTCTAGCTTTTTCAACAAAAGCAGTATTCGTTTTAATATTCATGCCTTCAACAGCTGGCATAGCGCAAGAGGCAATAGGTTTTGATGACTTTTCCATTTCAACCAAACACATTCTGCAATTTCCTGCTATAGATAATTTTTCGTGATAACAAAACCGTGGTATTTCTACATGAGCAAGTTCACAAGCTTGTAAAACTGTCATGCCTTTTTCAAATTCTATTTCTTGTCCATTAATATTAATTTTAGGCATTCTTATTCTCCAACAAGTGTTGATCAACTAAATATGGATTATCTATTTTTTTCTTTATTAAAGGTTCTTCTCTACAACGACTTTCTATTTCTTTTCTAAAATGTCTTAATAACCCTTGAACTGGCCACGCAGATCCTTCACCAAATGCACATATTGTGTGTCCTTCAATTTGTTTTGTTACATCAGATAATAAATCAATATCCCTGAAGGTTGCTTTTCTTTTAGCTACTCTATCAAGAATTCTCCACATCCAACCTGAACCCTCTCTACAAGGTGTACACTGACCACAACTTTCGTGTTTATAGAATCTTGCTATTCTTGCCATGCAAGAAACGATGTCTTGATCTTTATTTATAACAACTATTCCTGCTGTACCTAATCCACTTTTGTTTTCAATTAAAGAGTCAAAGTCCATTGTAATCTTATCACATATCTTTTTTGATAATAAAGGCATTGATGAGCCTCCAGGAATTACTGCCTGAAGATTTTCCCAGCCTCCGACGACACCACCTGCATATTTCTCGATTAATTCTTTAAGCGAAATACCCATTTCTTCTTCAACATTACATGGTGAATTTACGTTTCCAGAAATACAAAATATTTTAGTCCCAGTATTTTTTGGTTTACCGATTGAAGCAAACCATTTACCGCCTCTTCTAAGAATTGTTGGCACAACAGCTATTGTTTCTACATTGTTAACAATTGTTGGGCATCCGTATAAACCAACCAATGCTGGAAAAGGAGGTTTCAATCTTGGCTGCCCTTTATTTCCTTCCATGCTCTCTAATAAAGCAGTTTCTTCACCACAAATATAAGCGCCTGCTCCGTAGTGAATATGAATGTCAAAATCCCATCCAGAACCACAGGCATTTTTGCCTAAAAAATTTTTTTTATACGCTTGATTAATAGCCTCTTGTAATCTTTTACCT
Source organism: Pelagibacterales bacterium SAG-MED05 (assembly GCA_014654415.1). GTDB lineage: Bacteria > Pseudomonadota > Alphaproteobacteria > Pelagibacterales > Pelagibacteraceae > Pelagilacustribacter. Next base: position 77,061 of record JACWDC010000002.1, read on the forward strand.
TCATTAAGGTATTCTCCTCTAATATAAATGTAACAAATATGAGCGTTCACTGCATAACCTGCGATAAAACAACCTTCAATTAATTTTTGAGGTTCAAACCTTAATATATCTCTATCTTTGCAAGTTCCAGGTTCTGATTCATCTGCATTAATGACTAAGTAATGTGGTCTAGAACCGACCTCTTTAGGAGCGAACGACCATTTAAGACCTGTGGAAAAACCCGCTCCTCCTCTTCCTCTAAGTTCAGAAGTTTTTACTTCGTTAATAATCCATTCCCTTCCTTTAGAAATTATATTTTTAGTTTCTTTCCAATCATTTCTTTTGATTGAGTTATCAATTTCCCAACCCAGTTCATTATAAAGATTTGTAAAAATTTTATCTTCCGGCTTAAGCATAATTTTCTCCGTTTTTTAATTGTTTTTTTTCAGGAGCAGTGTTCTTACGCCCTCTGTAAGAACCTGGTTTTAAAGGTTTATCTTTTATTAAAGAGTCTAAAATCTCAATCGTACTTTTTTCATCTAGATCTTCGTAGTAATCATCGTTAATTTGTATCATTGGCGCACTTACACAAGCACCTAAACATTCTACTTCCATCCAAGAACAAATGCCGTCTTTAGATAGTTTGTTTTCATTAGGCGAAATCTTTTCTTTGCATAGTTTTACAATTTTATCTGCTCCACGAATAAGACAAGGTGTTGTAGTGCAAACTTGTACAAAATGTTTACCTACTGGAGCGAGGTTATACATAGTATAAAATGTTGCTATTTCGTAAACTGAAATGTAAGGCATTGAAAGATACTTAGCTATGTACTTTAGTGCTGCTAATGGAATCCAATTATTATTTTGTCTCTGCGCTAAATAAAGAAAAGGCATAACAGCACTCTTTCTATTTTTCTCAGGGTACCTTTTAAGTATTTCTTCAGCTTTTATTAAATTCTCGTTTGAAAATTTAAATTCTTTGGGTTGTTCAGAATGTACTTGCTTTAAACTCATCGATCTACTTCTCCGAAAACTATATCTAAAGATCCAAGAACCGCTGGTACGTCTGCTAACATATGGCCACGAATTAAATAATCCATTGCTTGAAGATGAGAAAAACCTGGGGCTCTAATTTTACACCTATAAGGCTTGTTGCTTCCATCCGATATTAAATAAACACCGAACTCTCCTTTAGGTGCTTCTACAGCTGTGTAAACATTACCTTTAGGTACTCTATAACCTTCTGTAAATAATTTAAAATGATGAATTAAAGCTTCCATAGATTGTTTTATGTCATCTCTTTTTGGAGGAGATATTTTTCCGTCTATTGATTTAACAGGTCCTTTTGGAATCTTTTCTACACATTGTAAAATAATTTTTACACTTTCTCTCATTTCCTCAATTCTGCAAAGATAGCGATCATAGCAATCACCATTTTTTCCTACAGGAATTTTAAAATCTAAATCTTTATATATTTCATAAGGCTGTGATTTTCTTAAATCCCAAGGAACACCAGATCCTCTTAGCATTACGCCTGAAAAGCTATGATCTAAGGCTTCTTTTTTTGTTACTATTCCGATTTCAACATTTCTTTGTTTGAATATACGATTGTCAGTCAAAAGGCCTTCTAAGTCGTCTATAATTTTTGGAAAAGATTTACAAAATTTTTCAATATCGTCTATTAATCTTAAGGGTATATCTTGATTAACACCCCCTGTTCTAAAATAGTTAGCATGTAATCTCGATCCTGAAGCCCTTTCATAAAAAGTCATTAAAGTTTCTCTTTCTTCAAATCCCCATAAAGATGGTGTTAAAGCTCCAACATCTAAAGCTTGAGTGCCAACATTTAAAATATGACTTAAGATTCTTCCAATTTCACAAAAAATTACTCTAATATATTTTGCTCGAATTGGAACTTCAACATTTAACAATTTTTCTGCAGCTAAAGCAAAAGCATGTTCTTGATTCATAGGAGCTACATAATCTAGTCTGTCAAAATAAGGTAATGCTTGGGTGTATGTTTTGTGCTCAATAAGTTTTTCAGTTCCTCTATGAAGCAATCCAATATGTGGGTCTGCTTTTTCTACAACCTCTCCATCTAATTCTAGTATTAATCTTAAAACACCATGAGCAGCAGGGTGTTGAGGTCCAAAGTTTAAATTTAAAGATTTAGTTTTTTTTGCCATCTTTTTTTAAATTTTTAATTTCTTTAACATAGCTAGTTCCCTCCCAGGGGCTTTCAAAATCAAAATTTCTATAATTTTGTTCAAGCTTAACAGGCTCATAAATAACTTTTTTTTCTTTTTCACTGTATCTAACTTCATTAAAACCAGTTAAAGGAAAATCTTTTCTCAAAGGATGTCCTTTAAAACCATAATCAGTCAAAATTCTCCTTAAATCAGGATGATTTTTAAATTTTATTCCGTACATATCAAATACTTCTCTCTCCATCCAATTGGCAGAAGGAAAAATTTTAGTAATTGAACTTATTGTTTGATTTGTTTGAAATCTAACTGAAAGTTTTATTCTATTATTATTCTCGTGAGACAAAAAAAGATAAACTAGTTGAAATCTTTTTTCTTCTTCGGGATAGTCAACTCCTGCAATATCAATTAATTGTCTAAATTTACATTTTTCATTAGACTTTAAAAATTGCACAACATCAACCAATTCAGATTCATTAATTTCAATTAAAAATTCATTGTGTTCAATAATTGATTTTTGAATTTTGCTTGATAATTCTGAATTAACTAATTTTTCAAGTTTTTGTAAACTTTCTGTTATCATTATCTTTGTAAAGTTCCCTCTCTTCTTATTTTCTTTTGAAGTTGTAAAATACCATAAAGAAGCGCTTCTGCAGATGGGGGGCATCCAGGAATATAAATATCAACCGGAACTATTTTATCGCAACCTCTTACAACTGAGTAAGAGTAGTGATAATAACCTCCTCCGTTTGCACAGCTTCCCATCGAAACAACATACCTAGGCTCAGGCATCTGATCATAAACTTTTCTAAGAGCTGGGGCCATTTTATTTGTTAAAGTTCCAGCAACAATCATCACATCTGATTGTCTGGGTGAGGCTCTAGGAGCTGCACCAAATCTTTCAAGATCATATCTGGGCATAGAAGTTTGCATCATTTCTACTGCGCAACAAGCAAGACCAAATGTCATCCAATGTAAAGATCCTGTTCTAGCCCAATTAATTAAATTTTCAGTTGATGTTGTTATAAAGCCTTTTTCAGCAAAATCTTTTGCTAAATCTTTAAATTCTTCAGGTATTTCTTTTTGTTTTTTAGAGAATGAATCAAAATTTACTCCCATTCCAAAGCTCCTTTTTTCCACTCATAAATAAATCCAACTGTTAAAATAGCCAAAAAAATCATCATCGACCAAAAACCAAGTGCACCTATACTTCCCAGAGATATTGCCCATGGGAAAAGGAATGCTATTTCTAAATCAAATATGATGAATAAAATTGCTACTAAATAAAACCTTACATCAAACTCCATTCTAGAATCATCAAAAGCTTCAAAACCACATTCGTATGCAGATAATTTTTCGGGATCAGGGTTAGAAGGTGATGCTAAAAAATTTATGATGATAAAACCAATGCTTAAAAATAAAGCAATAAATAAAAAAATTATTATTGAGAGATAGTCTGATAAAAAATTATAAATCATGTTTAATCAATACCTACTTCAATACATATAGTTTGAAGGTTATTATATTAATCGTAGGTTATTTATAACATTTAGAATGAAAGTGTACAGAGAACAAAGGACGCATTCTTTAATAATCTTAGATGAAAATGATTATCATGTGGTGGCGGGAGTGACCGGGCTCGAACCGGCGACCTCCTGCGTGACAGGCAGGCGCTCTAACCAAACTGAGCTACACCCCCACACAATTAATGGTGGGCGGTAAAGGACTCGAACCTATGACCCTCTCGGTGTAAACGAGATGCTCTACCAACTGAGCTAACCGCCCTTATTAAACAAAATCGACATATACAGTAAATAGTTTATAAAGTAAAAAAGTATTTAATTTTTAATAAATACCAGTAATATTGAGAAATTATGATTTTAAGCTGCAATTCATGCGAAAAAAAATTTGTAGTACCTGACAATGCTATTGGGGTCAATGGAAGACTGGTTCAATGCAGTTCGTGTGGTAATCAATGGAAACAATTTCCAATAAAAATTGATAAGGAAGTTAAGTCAAAAAAAATAGAATTTAAGGTAAAATCAACACCAAAAAAAATAAAAAGTTATACTAAAACAACTAAGCAAAAAATTAAAAAAAAAACTGGTCCAGACTTATACTCACCAGAGTATCTGGCAAAAAAACATGGCATCAAGATCGACTCAAAACCAACTCCTAAAAATAAAATAACCAAGGATAAAACAAAAAATAGTTTTGGATTTTATTATTCTCTTATTGTTTCAATTATAATTGCAACATTTCTTTTAAGATTGCTATACTTTACACAAGATATTATTATAGAAAAATTACCAATTTTAGAAATTTATATAAATTATTTGTTTGAGTCTATTAGGAATATAAAAGATATTATTCAAAATTTCTTTTCAAATTATTAAATCCTACTCCAAATTTTTAATATTTATAAAATTGTCAGATAATTCTGAATTGTTTTTTTTAATATCTTCAAAAAAATTCCAAGCTAAAACAATAATTGTATTTTTTTTATCTTTAATTACAGACTTCTTTTTTATGGGAATTTTTACCCCTGGTAAAAATTTATTGTGCTTTAGTTTATTGTCTTCAATAATAAAATCGATCTCTTTTTTAACACCAAAAAAATTCAATGCAGTAGTAGCTTTTGCTGGGGCTCCATAACCAATAACTAAATTATTTTTTTCTTTTAATTTTTTAAGATTTTTAACAACATTATCTCTAATTTTATAAACTTTTTTTCCAAAGTCTTGGTAAGTTTTAAAATTTTTAATTCCAAATTTTTCTTCATCTTTAAGCATTTTTTTTACACTATTTTCAATTTTAACTTTTTTATTTTTTTTGATGTACACTCTTAATGAGCCTCCATGAGTACTTATCATTTCTGATCTAAATATTTTTGCATCAAATTGATTAAAAAAGTTTACCAAAGAAGTTAAAGACCAATAATTATAATGTTCATGATAAATATTATCAAAAGTTAAATCTTTTAATGTATTTAATAAATATTGAATTTCTATAATAATAGTTCCATTTTTTCCTAATAATTTAAGCATACATTCGGCCATTTCTTTTAATCTATCAGAATGTGCAAAAACATTAGATGCTAAAATTAAATCAGCATTTTTTTTAAGTTTTGTTAAATTTTTTTTCTCTAAAAAACCATTAAAGGTTTTAATTTTATTTTTATTTGCAAGTTTAGCCAAATTTTTTGCTGGCTCTATACCAAGAATATTTTTATACCCTATATCTATAAATGGTTTTAAAGCAACTCCATCATTGCTACCTACGTCGATGATGAATGATTTTTTTTTATTTAATTTTAAATCTTTTACATATTTTTTTGTTGCATTAACAAAGTGATCTCTAAATAATTTAGATGTAGAAGATGTATAAAGATAGTTAGAAAACATTTTTTTAGGATCAATCGCAACAGAAAGTTGACAATTATAACATTTCTCACAATAATTCACTTCCAAAGGATATAGTTCACACTGCTCATCAGCTTTTCTAAGTAAATTATTTGCCAACGGTTGATATCCTAGAGAAACTACTCTTTTCAAATTTGTATTGCCGCATGATCTGCAATCAAATTTGTAATACTTGAGCAATAAATTCTTTTCTTTTTCATCAACAAATACATGTTTTATTGTATGAGTTATTCCATAATTATCGTGGTCTCTTTCGCCTCTGACTAAATTTAAAAAAGTTGTATCTTTAGTAAAAACCATAGTATGCGCTACGTTTGGTTTTATTATAGAAAGCTGACCTTCGCTAACAACTTGCGTAATTTTTGGTGAGTTAGGGTTAATTATATCCTGAAAAATTTCAATAATTTGACCTTTTGTAAATAAACATTTTTGTTCTTGTTGTGGATGGTAATGATTAGCTCGAATTGTTCCTTTTTTTGAATTTATCATTCCAATTAAATTAATTGGTTCAGTTAATTCATGATTACTAATTTTACCTCTCTTATCCTCAAATAAATTATCTCCATCTCGGACGTGTTCTAAATCTTTAATTAAATCTTGTTGAGACCATTTTGTAATCATTTCCTTAATGCTTTCATTTAAACTATATAAAAACTTAAATCCGGTATTTAGAATTTTTTCATTTGATAGAGAAAATCCTAAATTTGGAATTTCATCATTTGTTTCTCTTAATGTTATTTTTGAATTATGTTTTTTACAAATTTCTGCAACTTTTTTAACTGTTAAGGTGTCTTTAGTTAAATTAAATGTTTCAGAAGATAAATCCTCTCTCTCCTCCATAAATTTAAAACATCTTGCTACATCAATTAAAGGCACTAAACTTTTTACCTGTCTTCCACCTGAAAAAAGTTTAAGTATTCCATTTTGGGAGGCAATTTTTGAAAACAAATTAGGCATTATGTCGATACGAGTTGTGTCAGTTGAATAACCATATACTGAACCAAGCCTTAAAATCACATAATTTTTTCCAGAATCTCTAAGTTGTTTTTCATTTATTGCTTTGGAAGATGAATAAGATAATACTGGTTTCGTTTCCTCATTTTCTTTTATATCATTTTTAACTTTGTTAATTCCTTCGTAAACTACGTGGGTAGAAGGAAAAATTATTTTACATTTTTTACTGATAGTATCTAAAATATTTTGAGTGCCTTTTTCACCAACAAGTTTAATCTTTTCATCTATGTGTGCATTTGAATCACTTTTAGTTCTTGGCACATCAGTTATACCTGCCAAATGGTGCACAATGTCAGCATCTTTAAAATATTTATTTATAAGATCTTTATTTAAAATATCTCCATGAACAAATTCCATATTCCAGTTTCGAATTTGACTCACTCTTTCTGATATAAATCTATTGTCAATTACAATTATTTTATGATGCCAACTAACTCCTGAATATATTTTACAGAGCTCTGTTCCTATATACCCAAGACCTCCAGTAATAATGATTTTTTTTTTCATATGATTGTCTATTTGCATTTACTTATAGTAAATTTTATTATAACTCAATTATCATGAATATCTACGATTGCTTCATGTATTTTGATGAAGACATGCTACTTGATCTCAGGCTTAATATTCTTAATAAATATGTCAAAAAATTTGTTATTACAGAGTCAACATATCTTCATAGTGGGAATAAGAAAAAATTAAATTTTGATATTAAAAACTTTACTCAATTCAAAGATAAAATTGAATATATTGTAGTTGATGAACCTCCTAAAGGTATAGAAAAAATTAAAGATGAAGATAGTATCGAAGTTAAAAATAAAAAAATATTAGATAATTCTTTAAAAAGGGAAAACAACCAAAGAAATCTACAAGCTAAAGGATTAAAAAAAGCTAATGATAATGATTTAGTGCTTTTAAGCGATTTAGATGAAATTCCTAATCTTGTAAACTTCAAGTATAAAAATAAAATTACATTATTTATACAAAATGTTTTTTATTACAAATTTAATCTAATTCAACCAGACTATAAATGGATGGGCACTCGCGCTTGTAAAAAGACACATTTGATTAAACCGCAGTGGTTGAGAAATATTAAAGGCAAATCTTATCCTATTTGGAGACTTGATACGATATTTTCAAGAAAAAAATATATGAATGTAAATTTTGTAAATGATGGTGGATGGCACTTTACATCAATAAAAAAACCTAAAGATATACATTATAAATTATCAAACTTTATGCATCATTTAGAATATGAGGAAAGTGGTTTAAATATTTCTGATATGGAAAGAATGGTAAAAGAAAAAAAAATTTTGTATGACCATAAAACTGATCAAAAAAAAGAAAAATATACTGGGAATCAAAAATTGAAAAAAATTTCTAATAAGATTTTACCAGATTATATTCTCTCTAATTTAGATAAATATAAAGAGTGGTTAGATTAGATGTTTAGTGTGTACTTAACTCTTCTTTTTTAGATTTTTCGTTTTTTGAAATTTGATCAACTTCAACCCACTCGACTCTTTTTAAAGGTTTGATCAATGCAATTTTTAAGACTTCATCTACATTTTTTACAGGAATGATTTCCATTGTCTCTAATATGGTTTTTGGAACTTCAACTAAATCTTTTTTATTTTCCATAGGAATTATGACTTTTTTAATTCCTGCTCTATGAGCAGCTAATAATTTTTCTTTCAAACCTCCGATAGGCAGAACAATTCCTCTTAAAGTAATTTCACCAGTCATTGCAACTTTTTTATCGACTGGTATTTCTGTAATGGCTGAAATTATAGAAGTTACCATTCCTATTCCAGCTGAAGGACCATCTTTAGGAGTTGCTCCTTCAGGAACGTGGATATGAAAATCTTTTTTATCAAATACAGGAGGTATAATTCCATATTCCAAACTTTTAGATCTAATGTATGATTTAGCTGCTTTAACAGATTCTTGCATAACATCGCCTAATTTTCCTGTAATTTGCATCTTACCTTTACCTGGCATTATTGCAGACTCAATTTTTAGAATTTCTCCTCCAACCTCTGTCCAGGCTAGTCCCGTAACGACTCCTATTCTATTTTCTTCTTCAATTTCACCATAATTAAATTTTTGAACTCCCAACAAGTCTTGCATATCTTTTTCTTTAATAGGATTGTTTATTTTCTCATCATTATCAATTTTTTTGACTAGTTTTCTTGCAATTTTTGATATCTCTCTTTCTAGGTTTCTGACGCCAGACTCTCTAGTATAGTCTCTTATAATTTTTCGATTAACTTTTTCATCTATGTTCCATTCTTCTTTCTTTAAACCATTGTTTTCACTTTGTTTTGGAATTAAAAATTTTTGGGATATTTTTAGTTTTTCATCTTCTGTGTACCCAGATAGTCTAATTACTTCCATTCTATCAAGTAATGGTGGTAAAATATTTAATGTGTTTGCCGTTGTTACAAACATGACATCTGATAAGTCATAATCTACTTCAAGGTAATGGTCGTTAAATTCTTTGTTTTGTTCTGGGTCAAGTGCCTCTAATAATGCTGAAGAAGGATCTCCTCTATAATCATTTCCAACTTTATCAATTTCATCTAATAAAAAGAGAGGATTTTTAGTACCCGCTTTTTTCATCATTTGTATAATTTTTCCAGGTAAAGAACCTATATAGGTTCTTCTGTGTCCTCTGATTTCTGCTTCATCTCTAATTCCTCCAAGTGAAATTCTAATAAATTTTCTATTAGTAGCTTTTGCTATTGATTTGCCTAACGATGTTTTTCCAACACCTGGTGGACCTACTAAACATAAAATAGGACCTTTCATTTTTTGAATTCTTTTTTGGACAGCCAAAAATTCAATTATTCTTTCTTTGACTTTTTCTAAACCATAATGATCCTCGTCTAATATTTTTTGCGCATTTTTTAAATCTGTATTTATTTTTGACTTATTAGACCAAGGCAATTCTGTCATCCAATCTAAGTAATTTCTAACCACTGTGGCTTCGGCTGACATTGGGCTCATAGATTTTAATTTCTTTAATTCGGACAAACACTTTTCTTTGGCTAATTTTGGCATTTTGGCATTAGCAATAGCTTTTGAAATATTTGTTAGCTCATCCTTGCCTTCATCAATTTCTCCAAGCTCTTTTTGAATAGCTTTTAACTGTTCATTTAAATAATATTCACGTTGTGTCTTCTCCATCTGGTTTTTAACTCTACCTCTGATTTTTTTCTCTACCGATACAACACTTGTTTCTTTTTCGATTAAAGAGTGAATTTTTTCTAATCTCTTTTTTAAATCAATGATTTCTAACAATTCTTGCTTTTCAAAGATTTGAATACCAAGTTCTGAAGATAGATTGTTAGCTATTTGAGAAGGATTTTTTAAATTTTTTAATCCTTCATTATTAAAATCTTTTTTGTTTAAAATTGACAATTTTTCGTATTTTTTTATCAAACTTAAAGAGAAAAGCTCTAGATCTTTTGAGATGTTTGTGTCCTCTGCAATTTCTACTTCACATTTTAAAAATTTTTCACTTTCATTGTCATTATATTTTAAAATTTTTACTCTTTTCTCACCCTCCACTAATACCTTTACTGTTCCGTCAGGTAATTTCAAAAGTTGAAGAACCTTACTTAAACAACCATATGAATAAAGATCTTTAGACTCAGGATCGTCAATTTCAGAGTTTTTTTGAGTAACTAAAACTATAGATTTGTCTGATTTCATTACTTCTTGTAAAGCCCTAATTGACTTTTCTCTTCCAACAAATAATGGGATCACCATTGAGGGAAAAATTACAATATCTCGTAATGGTAAAAGAGGTTTAATATAAGTTGCATTCATAATTTGTTTATATGGTAATTAATATACTGATTTCAAGAAACAAATCAAAAATTACGCAACAGATGTTGATTGTTTTTTGCCGTATGTGACGATAGGTTCAGAAGTGCCTCTAACTGATGATTTATCAATAGTAACTTTAGCAACATCTTCCATGTCTGGCAATTCAAACATTGTTTTTAAAAGAATATTTTCTAATATTGACCTTAAGCCTCTGGCCCCAGTTTTTTTAGAAATAGCTTTTTTTGCTATTTCTGATATGGCGTCATCTTGAAAACTGAGCTCGACATTTTCAAATTCAAATAATCTTTGATACTGTTTTATTAATGAATTTTTTGGTTCATTAAGAATTCTTACTAATGATTTTTCATCTAAATCATCAAGAGTAGCTATAATTGGCATCCTGCCAATAAATTCAGGAATTAATCCGTATTTAATTAAGTCTTCTGGTTCTAACTGTTTCATAATCTCTGAAAGTAATTTTTCTTTATAACTTTTAACTTTAGCGCCAAAACCAATAGAGCTTCCTTTTCCTCTTCGATCAATTAATTTATCAAGTCCTGCAAATGCGCCACCGCAAATAAATAATATATTTGTTGTATCAACTTGTAAAAATTCTTGTTGAGGATGTTTTCTTCCTCCTTGAGGTGGAACGCTAGCAACCGTTCCTTCCATAATTTTTAATAAAGCTTGTTGTACGCCTTCACCAGAAACATCTCTAGTAATTGAAGGATTCTCTGCCTTTCTACTAATTTTATCTACCTCATCAATGTAAACAATTCCTCTTTGTGCTTTTTCAACATTATAATCTGCCGCCTGTAATAATTTTAAAATAATATTTTCAACATCTTCTCCAACATAGCCAGCTTCTGTTAATGTTGTTGCATCAGCCATTGTAAACGGCACGTCTAAGATTCTTGCAAGAGTTTGGGCTAATAATGTTTTACCACAACCAGTTGGTCCGACTAAAAGAATATTTGATTTTGATAATTCTATATCTTTGTTATTTTTAGTTTCATGATTTAGTCTTTTATAATGATTGTGTACAGCAACAGATAAAATTTCTTTGGCTAACTTTTGCCCAATAACATAATCATCTAGAACACTGCAAATCTCCTTTGGTGTTGGAACTCCATCTTGATGTTTAACTAGAGAGCTTTTGTTCTCCTCTTTAATAATATCCATACAAAGTTCAACACACTCATCACATATGAAAACAGTTGGACCTGCAATAAGTTTTCTAACTTCGTGTTGACTCTTTCCACAGAAAGAACAGTAAAGGATATTTTTATTATTTTTTTCACTCATAACGAATCAATAAACTTATAATAAATGTCTCGAATATTCTTATCAAGCTGAAGTTGTAAAGAAAACTATATATTGTGCTTTATTTTCTCTTTTCCACAACAGAGTCAATTAAACCAAATTTCTTAGCATCATCTGCTGTCATAAAATTATCTCGCTCTAAAGCTTTCGCAATTTCATCAACTGATTTACCAGTGTGTTTAGAGTATATTTTGTTCAGTCTTTCTTTTAAAGAAAGAATCTCTTTAGCATGAATTTGTATATCTGTAGCCTGACCTTGAAATCCAGCAGATGGCTGATGCACCATAATTCTTGAATTTGGTAATGAATATCTTTTGCCTTTCTCTCCTGCTGCTAGCAAAAAGGACCCCATTGAAGAAGCTTGTCCAATACATAGAGTAGAAACAGGTGAATTAATGTATTGCATAGTATCGTAGATTCCTAGACCAGCAGTAACAAGTCCTCCTGGGCTATTAATATAAAAGCTTATTTCTTTATTAGGATTTTCTGACTCTAAAAATAAAAGTTGGGCTGTTACTAATGATGCAACATTATCATTAACTGGTCCTACTAAAAAAACTATTCTTTCCTTTAAAAGTCTTGAATAAATATCATATGCTCTTTCTCCCTTGCTTGTCTGTTCAACAACCATAGGGATAAGGTTATTCATTTGCTCTTCGAAATTGCGACTCATAGGTGGACTTATACAACTATTGGTTACTTTTTACTAATTTTTTTTGATTTTACTTTATTTTTATCAGGAGATTGAGTTTTTTTAGTAATTGCTTGATCTAGATTTGGTTTATTAAATTTAAATATAATTTGCTCAGCCTCTTTTGAATTAATATTTTTAATTTCAAGTTTAATTTTTGATTTAATTAAAGTAATAATTTTTTCTTCATAAATTGAACCTTTTAAACTTTGAGATGCGCTAGGATTTTTTTGATAATAATCAAGTACCATTTTTTCTTGTCCGGGCATTCCTTTTATCTGTTTTTGAATTTCAGCTTTCACATCTTCATCAGAAACTTTTAAATTATTTTTTTCTCCATATTCATTAAGAAGTAAACCCAATTTAATTCTAGATTTAGCAATCTTTTCGTTATTAGTTTTGTGTTTTTCTCTTTCTTCATCTTTTAAACTTTGTGTCATTATTAAAATTTCTTGGTCTATTAAATTTTTAGGAAGATCAAATTCGTGATTTTTTTCTATTTGATCTAATATTTCTTTTTTTGTGATTGAATTTAGCGCTTGAGAATATTGGCTAGAAATTTGATTTTCAATTAATTTTTTTAAATCATTTAAATCTTTTGCGCCCATGATTTTTGCAAAGTTATCATCAATTTTATTTTCTTTAGCCTGTTTAACATTCAAAATTTTACATTCAAATTTTGTTTTTTTGTTTGCTAATTCTTTTTTGGGATGATTAGCAGGCAATACTGCATCTAAATTTTTTACATCATTTTTTTTAACACCAACCAATTGTTCGTCAAAGCCTTTTAAAAATAAGTCCTTTCCAAGTTCTAATTGAACGCCTTTGCCTTCGCTTCCTTCAAATTTATTTTCATTAACTGTAGCAGAATAATCAAATACAACTTGATCGCCAATTTTTGCTTTTTCATTATCCTTTTTATCTTCAAATTGCTTATTTTGATGGGATATTTCTTTTAACTTTTCATTAATCATTTTGTCTTCAATTTTAATTTTGTATTCTATGGCTTTATATTTATCAAAAGATTTGAGTTTAATATCTGGCAATGAGTCTACTTGTAATTCATAATTTAAATCTTTGCCTTCTCCAAAAGTTTTTAAATCTATCTTTGGTTGGCCTGCAGCTTTTATTTTTTTTTCTTCAATAGCTTTTGTGGAAGTTTCTCTTAAAATCTTATCTATGACTTCTCCATAAATAGATTTTCCAAACTGACTTTTTATTACTGAAGTAGGAACTTTGCCTGCTCTAAACCCTTTTAATGAAACTTCTTTTTTTAATTCATTAAGTCTTTCATCCATCTTATTTTGGATTATTTTTTTATCAACTATTACTGATAAAATTGTTCTAAGACCTTTTTTTGATTGTATTTCTACTTTCATATATCTATTTTGGTGGGCAAGAAGAGACTCGAACTCTTAAGCCTTGCGGCACTGGTTTCTAAGACCAGCGCGTATACCAATTCCGCCACTTGCCCATTAATATTTTTCAATTTATTTCATATAATTAATAAATTACAATAATATTCGACATAAATTTTTTTAATTTTATGAAAATGTGTATTTATACATTATGAATAAAATATCTTTAAATAACATTTTAATTATCTCGTTTGTAATATTATCTATAATAATAGCTACAATTATATGGCCGATTTTAAACTTAAATTTTTCCAATTTTACTCAATCAACTGGTGCTATTACTAATCAAGGTTATTCGACTGATTCTGATACTATAAGATATATCGTATTTATATCACTACCTCTTATCACACTTCTAATAAGTCTTATCTATTTTGAAAAAACAAATTTAAGAAAATTTAATGAATTAATCAAATTTCCAGAAGATTCGATTAAGATAAATATAAAAATATTTTTTTTTTTTATACTCTTTTTATTTTTTTTAATTATCGAATTTTTTTCTCTTCAATTACCATCTCATCAAATTGATACTTTTCACGACGGAGAGCTTTTTTCAGTTACCAAGAATGCTATATTGAAGAAAAGCTTTTTTATAGATACTTACACTATTCATGGGTTTTCTGATATTTTCTACCCTTTTCTGTTTTGGAAAATTTTTAGTCAAGAAAGTGTTGGGGCTGGAAGATTATTTTTTTTCTTTTTAATTTTTTTACTTAAAATTTTTACTATTGCACTAAGCTATCAATTAACAAAGTTTTCATCAGTAAAGAATAAAGAAATATTCTTTATAATTTTATCATTAATTTTAATATCTCTAAGTGAATATAGAGTTCCAATGAATTTTTCTTATTTTTCTTATAGAGATATATTTATAATTTTATTTTTAATTTTTTTCTCAAAGATCTATTTAATGAATGGGTCAAATACTATTTCAAATATTTTTATAGGTGTTATTCCCTCAATAGCATTATTGATGCACATTGATACTGGAACATTTTTATACGTGTTACTTATCTTGCATATTTTCTTTTTAGTAATTAATAAAAAACTTAACGAAATTTTAATTATTTTACTTTCTATTTTTATTACTTGGTCATTTTTACTTTTTATTCTTGGCTACAATGAAATAATTAATTTCTTACAAAATGCAATTACAATAATACTGTCAATGGATTACTTACATGGTATAGCATATCCGGATCCGTTCACTTCTATATTCGATAACAAAAATGGCATGAGAGCTACAAGAGGTTTACTATTACAAGTTACAGCAGGATTATTTGTTGTTTACCATTTTCTAATAAATTCAAAAAATTATTCTAAAAATTCAAAAATTTTTTTCATATTTTTATTTTTTTTAAGTTTTATAATGTATAAAAATGCTTTGGGTAGATCAGACTCTTACCACATTAGAATGTCAAATGATCTGCCGATACTTATCAATGTTTTTTTCTTATTAAACTTCTTTTTAAAATTTTTCGAAGAAAAAATAAAACTTCAATTAAATCATGTGGTAGCTATATGTTTTGCTGTCTTATCATTTACATTAACTTATATACAAAAAGTTGACTTTAAAAATTTAACTTCTATAAAAAATAATTATAGTAAACTTATATCTCTTCCTGACAAGCATTTTGTAGATCGTGATAAATACAATTTTATAATGGACTATAAAATTTTAACAAAAAATGATAAATGTTTTCAAAATTTTACAGATGATTTAATTCTTCTTTATTTATTGAATAAGCCTAGCTGCTCAAAATTTGTTGCTAGTTGGTTAGCTAGCCCTACATCCTTACAAAAAGAATATATTGCAGCAATTAAAAAAATGAAACCAACTTATATTCTTTACGAGTCTAACTATTTCAAAGTAGATGATATTTCAATGTCAAAAAGATTAACTGAGGTGAATGCCTATATCCTAAATAATTATGAAATATTTAAGGTAACAAAAAATTTTAAAATTTTAAAAATTTTGAATTAAATCATTCCAGACTTTTGCGTATTTAAGATTCGTCATGACACAATTAGGTAAATAATTCAATTTTCTTAATTTTTTAAAATAAATTTTAATATCTGAAGGTCTCCCCCATCTTTCTGGACAAACAAGACATGTTTTAAATTTTATTAATTTTTTAACAGTATTTTTATTAACTGGTAGATTTTTAAAAGTATCAATCCAAATCCATCCTACATTATTTTTAAAATGTGCAATTGTATTAATTGACTCAAATTCAGAAAATCTAATCGACATATATTGATTAATTTTTTTTTTATTAACAGAAATAAATGGCATTTCAACGTCAAGTAAAAAGAAATTTTTTATATTATATTTTTTTGCTAATTTTATAACATCCATTTCTATTCCAGACTCTTTGACGTTTAAAATTAATGTGCCGTGGTTGTAATTCGATAAATAATCTTCAAGTTTTTCTCCTGGTTTAAATGGATCGTGATTTAAAACTATTTTTGATCCAAACGATCTTAAATCTATCTCTGCTCCAATTTTTTTAGGAAGTTTTTTTAACTTACTAACTTTATTAATTCTATGAGCAATTATTTCCATTATAATATTTTTTTAAGATCAAACATAAATTTTATAGTTCTTAATGTTAGTTTCATTTTAAGTTTAAATGAACCTCCCCCTTTTGCTATTCCTGCATTTCTATCATACCAATTAACAGGGGACTCTATAATTTTAATATTATTTTTTGATGCAATTAGCAAAAAATAAATATCAAATGAGAAATCAGAAGGTGGATTATTTATAAATTTTAAAAAAGACCTTTTAAATATTTTAGGTTGTGCATTAATATCCTTTATCTTTTTCTTGAATAATAAAAAGGTCAACAAAGACATTCCAAAAGTAAAAAAATTATCAAATATACTTCTGTTTATTCTTTTACCTTTAATAAATATTTCTTCTTTGGATAAAACATTTTTAAATCTCTTATAAATTTTAATTGAGTCTAAAGGATCAAATTGTAAATCTGCATGAAACCAACATATCACATCTCCTTTAGAAAAATTTATTCCTTGATTTAAACCGTCACCATAACCGATATTCTTTTTTATATTTAAAAGAGAAATTCTATTTTCTAAAAACAATTTATGACTCCTGATTATATTATTTGAGTTATCAGTTGATCCATTGTCAACCATTACTATCTCTATCTTTTCATCTGAAAATTCGTTTATTAGTAAGTTTAGTTTTTCTAATAATTTTTTTAAGTTTTGTTCCTCGTTAAAACATGGAATAATTAAACTAATCATATTAATTTTTATAATTTAAAAGCTCAGAATGAGAACCCCAACTGTGATATTTTTTTACTGCTAAATTGTTTAATTTGTATCCCATTCTTTGAGCAATAAATATTAAAGTATCCATATAGTACTCATTTTTAATCTTTATTTTATTCTTAAACGTATATTCCAACAAATCTTTCATAATTTTTTTATTTTTAAATGCAAATGTTCCAATTAGAACTTTGCTATTTTTATTATTTTTAAAATTTTTTTTTAAAGATATTTTATATGTGTTATTGATTTTTTTAACCCAGCTAAAATCCCTGTGATTTTTAAAATGATAATTTGATCCCTTTGCTGTAAAAACCAAAAGATCATTTTCTTGAATTTTTTTCTTAAATAAACTTAAATTTATTTTAAAAGATAAATCACAAGAATGAACTATTATTACTTCATTTTCGTCTAGATATTTTAAAGACTTATATACAGTAGAGGCTTGACCTTCGGTTTTTTTATTTAAAAGTAGAAATTTTTTTTTTTTAATAAATCTAGTTAATTTTATAATATCTTTTTTTAAATTAATTTTTTCTCTAGCTATAAATATCCATTTAAAAGTTTTAGGAAAAGATTTAGATGCTTTAATGAACATTGGTACTTTATTAATAGTGATTAAAGGTTTGAAAGTTTTGTAGCCATGTTTCTTAAATCTTAATCCTTCTCCAGCCATTGGCATTATGCAAACATAATGTTTTTTTATATTTTTATTTTGCATATAAATTTGTGTTTATTTGTTTTAATTTGATAAAGATAGATATATTTCAAAGTTTGATTTTTACTTATTGAAATTTTTTTGAAATCTTGAATGAATTTAAACTGATCTTTATTTAATGATATCGATGCAATTGTGAAATGAGGTTTCCAGTTTAAATTTATAAAAGGGTATCCAAAGGATCTATAATTTTTATTCATTATTTTGTTACCAAATCTTAATTCTTTTTTATAAGAATATTTACTAAAAGTTTTCAAAACGGATTTTTGTAGTTTTTTTAAAAAGTTATTCTTTTTTATTTTTAAGAAATAGGTATTTTTTTTTGTTATTGGGTCATTATAAAAGATATCCGTCTTCTCAAGGATAAATGCTTTGCTTTTCGAGATCGATATATATTTTTTTTTTTTTATTTCATTTAAATTTTTTTTCTTCGTATTGAATACATATATTGAACAATGAGGCAGATGATTTAAATATGTTTGATTACCAAATTTTTTTTTTACTATTTTTTTTAATTTTTGTATAATTCCTTTGGTTGTGTAATTAGGAAGAATAAATAAACCAATTTTAATCATGATTTTTACTTAATATTTTATAATACTCAGCTCTATTTAAATTAGAAATATAATATTTTCCTTTTTTCAAAAATTGAAAAATTTTTAAATGATCAATATTTATTTGATAAGCTGTTTTTAAATTCATTTTTAAAATCAAGGAAAAAAGGACTCTTAAAAAAAAACTATGAGAAATGATTAATATTTTTGAACCACTTTTAAAATTATTTAAAAAATTAAGAAATTTTTTGGCTCTTTTTTTTACATCATGAGTATTTTCACCTTGTGGAAATTTTACATCAATTCCATTTTTCCAAGATTCAAATAAATGTGGATATTTTTTTTTTGTTTCCATAATAGTTAGGCCATCTGCATTTCCATAATCAATTTCATTGATTAATTCATTATTTAAAATCTTTTTTGCTGAAAAAAAGTTTCTTGTCATCTTTGCCCTAAGAAGATTGCTAGTAATGATATAATTATATTTGATATTGTTAATTTTCTTTCTTTTAATATTTTTAATTTTAGGGTCAATTCGAGATCCTAAAAATAATTTTTTTTTATTCATAGAAGTTTGAGCATGTCTTATAAAATTTAATTCAATATATTCATTTTTAACCTTTTCAAGATATTGATTAAAATTTTTTATGAAACTTAAAGCCAAACTAACAATACTCGGGTCATACACTAAATCTTTGTTTTTCTTTCTTTCCCTCAACAATTTAAAATTTTTTAAAAGTCTTTGATTATTTCTAGTAATTTTAAGAAACAAATTATCGAATTGCTTTCCTTTAACTTTAGTATTCTTTTTATGTAAATATTTGTAAAGATTTATTACTAGGAAATTTATAATGTGATAGACAAATTCACCTCTATTCCTTGGATTAATTTTAATAAATTTTTTTTTTTCAATTACTTTATTGTCTTGAAATTTATACTGTCTTATGGAAATTCTATTTTTTTTAATATCTTTCATATACTCTCCAGAATTTCGTCTTGCTTCGTAAAAATCACTTAGATGTAATTGTTTTACTGAAAAAATATCTTTTAAAGATTTTCCTCTGTAAATTTTTGACCTTTCCCAGTCAAAGCAAGTAAATGGACTTTTCAAAACATGGTTTTTATGAGATTCTAAATCATATATCATTAGATGAATTGGTAATGAAGTTTCATTGCTAATTTTCATTGGGCCAAATGTAGAGTTGATTAAAGTATTAATTTTAAATTTTTTTTTTTTTACTCGTTTTAATATCTTTAGAAAAACTTTTTTTGTTAATTTTTTACAAATTACTACAACGTCTATATCGCCAATTTTTTTAATATCTTTATTTTCAGAATATGAGCCTACTATTGATGCAGAAACAACATCTTTGTCTTTAATTAGCTCACTAATAATAGCCTCTCCAATTTTCATTTTTCGTATCTTGATACCGTTTGAAGCATCATAATTTTTCTAACTGGGCGATTACTGTTTAAAACTTCTGAACCTGAAACCACTTTTTCACTTATGAATTTATTAATAATATTGCTTTTTACTCCACCATCTACACATACTGTTAATTTATTTCTAAATTTAAGAGAATTTATTCTGTTTATTAAATTTAATGATTTCTCATAAAATTTTTGGCCCGACAATCCTGGTTTCTCAATGCTTAAAACTAATATTTGTTCAAATCCACTCGTTACACTCTCAAGATTTTGATACTCATTAATAGAGTGTAAAACTAGACCCGGAATTTTATTGTTATCTTTGATCTTTTTAATTACCTCATTTTTATTAGCAATTTCATGATGTACGTAAATTATGTCAGAAAAATTTAATATGTTTTCTTTTAATAGTTCATTAGGATTTTTAGACATTATATGTGTTTCGATTGAATGATTTGGCCAGTAGGCCTTGACTACCTCAAGCTTTGATAAGTTTGGATTTAAAGCTTTGTCGTTCATAGTTTTGTCAACTATATCTACATGAATAAAATCTGGATATGGTCCGATTGAATTATATATTTTATTAATATCTTCATATCCATTAGCATAAATAGCTACTCCAACTCTTCTATTTTCTTTGAAGGAAAATTTTGTATGAAAAAAATATGCTATAAGAAAAAAACTTCCCGAAATCAGAATTCTTGCTTCTTCAAAACTATAATTACTTAACTCAATTTTATTTTTTAGATAATATTGAAATAAATATGAAAATGTAGAAATTGTAAAAAAATAAAATAGTGATTTTTTTAAATAAATTTTTGGAACATTAAAATTAAGTTTTATATTAAAATAGAAAGCAAATAAAATTCCACATAATAAAGATGAGTGCAAAAAGAGCTCATTAGAAGAAATATATTTATAGATTAATTTTCTTAAAAAAAGTTCGAAAACTAAAGATAAAAAACCAATTACTATATAAATTATTAGGTGTTTTTTTTTATAAAAAAAAAAATTTATATTTCTAATAAAGTCATTTTTGAAAATCATCTTTGGCCATAATATCTATTTTTTCCAAATTTTCTTTCGAAATGTTTTTGTGATATATGTGCAGGTAATTTACTTTTTACTTTAATTTGTTCTGAATAATATGCTATTTCTGAAATAAATTCTAACATCTCTGAATAGTTGACGGCGCTATCATAATCGTTACCCCAACAAAATGGGCCATGTCCGGCTACAATAACTCCTGGGCAAGTTTTAGTGCTAACTTTAAGTTTTTTTAATAATTTTACAATCAAGTAACCAGTATTCTTTTCATATTGGTTAAGTTGTTTTTTATTTAGATAACCAGTAACTGGTACTTTACCAGACCAATAATCTGCATGGGTAGTACCATAGATTGGAATTGATTTTCCAGTTTGTGCCCAAGCTGTTGCATATTTAGAATGAGTATGGGAAATACTATTCAAATGATCAAAAGTTTTATATAAAATTTGATGTGTTGGTGTGTCAGTCGAAGGATTGTATTTGCCTTTTACTTTCTTACCATCAGTAATTCTTATTATTGGACATTCTCTTTCATTTATCTTTGATGGAAATACTCCACTTGGCTTAATTGTAAAATATTTTTTATCAATTCTTATACTTACATTAGAAAAAGTTTGAATACTTAATTCTTTTTTAACTAATCTAATATTTTGATTTTTACATACTTTGATAAAATTTTTAAAATTTTTCATAATAATATTTATACTTTATCAGATTTCTTTAAAAAGATATAAAATATCAAATAAACAATAATTAAAGAAAAAAACCAATATCTGCATATTACACTATTTTCAGCATAAAAGACGCTAGGGATAACTAATAAAGAAAAAATAAAATTAATAAAAATAGAGTTAATATAATTAGCTGAATTAGCGTCAAATGAATTGCGTATCATTTTATAAGATAACATATGCAAATGTTTGTTATCAGGAAATACTGGTGACTTTTTTTCATAAATTTTTCTAATAAATGAAAAAAATACTTCAAAAAATAAATAAAATAGTAAAATACAAAAGAAAAAAGATGAAATATCTGAATTCAAATTATTTGTAAAAATTGTATTTAAAGCAACTAAAGATCCAAATAAATATGCTCCACTATCACCAAAAAACATTTTAGCTTTTGGAAAATTAAAAAGAAGAAATGAAATTAGAATAATAATTTGAGCTGTTAAAAAAAATGAAAATTCAAATTGACTATTGTTTAAATTTATAAATAACAAAATAGAATTAATAATTATTAAGTTAATTGCTAAAAGACCATTAAAACCATCAATCAAATTTGCTCCGTTCACTATAAATAAAAAACATAGCAGTATGAAAATTGTTGAAAAAATTTTATTGTCTAACAAGGAATTTAAAAAAATTAAGTCAACATATTTAACTTCTATAGGTAAAAAAATTATAAAGATGATCAAAAGTATAATCATCAATATCAGTCTCAGATTTGGGCTAAATTTTATTTTAACATCATCTAAATAACCCAATAAAAATAGACTAGTGCATAAAAAAACATATTCAAAAAGAATCTTTGAAAAAAGAAGATAATAGATTCCAAAAAAAATAAATAAAGAAATAATGCTTGCTACGCCTCCGCTGCGAGTAATCGCTTCATTGTGAAAGGCTTGAGGTTTAGAAAAATCTTGATCTAAAAGTACACTATTATTAAATTTGTAAGAATATTTACTTATGATTAAAAAGATAAAAAAAGTTATAAATGAAAAAATTGATAAAAAACTTAATTCAACTGAATCTGTCTGCATTTTATTTTTCTACGCCTTTATTATTTTTTTTTACAATATAAATACCAAGCATTATTATAATCAATGAAATTAAAACTCTCCAAGTTATTATTTCATCCATTAAAAAATATCCAAATATAACTCCAAAAATAGGAATTAAATAAGCTACTTGAGTTTGAAAAACTAAACCATTCACAGTTAATATTCTAAATCTAATTAACCATGCTAGTCCAGTTGCAACTATTCCAAGATATAAAAGTGCTAAAGTAGATTCTAAAGAGGGATTTAATTGCCATGGTGTTTCAAAAATCATAGATAAAGGAAATAAAAAAATCACAGACCAAAGCGTTGTCGATGTTGTAACATTTTCATTTCCTTTAGTTTTTAATTTTAAGGTTAAAATCCCTCCGATAGAATAAAATGTAGAACCCGCAATAGTAATTAATACATAAATATAATTACTTTCATTAATAATCAATTTATCAAAAAATAAAAATAATATACCTAAAAAACCGATTAAAATTCCGATAGATTTTAATAAAGTTATTTTTTCATTTTTAGTGAAAAAATGAGCAAGAATTGATCCGCTCATGGGAGTAGTGCTCATTAGCATTGCAGCTAAATAGCTATTAATTCCAGCTGTTCCGATGGCAATTAAAGTAAATGGAATTGCAATATTACAAAGACCGATGATGGCATATGGTTTCCAATTTTTTGTAAAAGCTTCTATCTTAATGTTTTTGTACTTACAGAGTAAAAATAAAGGTATGCTTGCAAATACAACTCTAATCAAAGCTAATGTAAATGGATCGTAGGAATAAGTTGCAATTTTAATATTAAAAAAAGAAGAGCCCCAAATTAGCCCAAGCAACCCTAAAAGAAATAAGTCTATTGATTTGGCTTCTCTCATTTTGAGTGTAATCGGATAACGTAATATATTGTGTTATGAATTAAGTGCATAGCTGGTATATGTTAATATCTATATCTTGAAATTAGATGATTATATATTAGATATGTTCAATATAGTTTTTAAAAATTAATGCAATTTTAAAATAGCAAGGATTTAAAACATGAGTTCTAAAAATGTTCTAAAATTAATTAAAGATAAACAAGTAGAATTTGTTGACCTGAGATTTACTGATCCAAAAGGTAAGCTTCAACACCTAACTATGGACTCTTCTGTCGTTGATCAAGATATGCTTGATAAAGGTGTGTTTTTTGATGGTTCTTCTATTGCTGGATGGAAAGCTATTAATGAGTCTGACATGATTTTAAAGCCAGATTTAGACAGACCGATTATAGATCCTTTTAATTCACATACTACATTAAATATATTTTGCGATATTTTAGATGCTGTGAAAAAAAATCCTTACGAGAGAGATCCAAGAGGAACAGCAAAAAAAGCAGAAGCTTATTTGAAAAAATCAGGCATTGGAGATAAAGCTTATTTTGGTCCTGAGCCGGAATTTTTTGTATTTGATGATGTTAGATTTAAGAACGATATGAATGAAACCAGTTTTACAATAGATAGCTCAGAAGGTCCTTATAATACTGGTAAAAAATATGAAAATGGAAATATGGGCCACAGACCAGGTATTAAAGGAGGATATTTTCCAGTTCCTCCAGTTGATAGTGCACAGGATATGCGAGGAGAATATTTAAAAGCTTTAAAAGACATGGGCGTTAAAGTTGAAAAACATCATCATGAAGTTGCTCCTAGTCAACATGAGTTGGGAATGTACTTTGGAACGTTAACAGACATGGCTGACAATGTTCAGCTTTATAAGTATGCAGTTCAAATGGTTACACACTCATTTGGAAAAACAGCTACATTTATGCCTAAACCAGTTAAAGGCGATAACGGTTCCGGAATGCATTGCCACCAATCAATTTGGAAAGGAAGCTCTCCAGTATTTATGGGTAAAGAATATGCCGGTTTATCAAAAACTGCTCTTTACTACATTGGGGGAATTTTAAAACACGCAAAAGCAATAAATGCTTTTGCTAATGCTACTACTAATAGTTACAAAAGATTGATACCAGGTTTTGAAGCTCCAGTAATTTTAGCTTATTCAGCAAGGAATAGATCTGCTTCATGCAGAATACCAATTATTATGAATCCAAAAGCAGCTAGAATGGAGATTAGATTTCCAGATGCCGCAGGAAATCCTTATTTAACATTTGCGTCAATGTTAATGGCAGGAATAGATGGAATAAAAAATAAAATTGATCCAGGAAAATCTTTTGATGAAGATTTATATTCTTTATCTGAAGACGAGGTGAAGAAATTACCTACAGTTTGTGGCTCATTAAGAGAAGCTATGCAAAATCTAGATAAAGATAGAAAATTTTTAACTCAAGGTGGGGTTTTTACTGATGATCAAATTGATGCATATATAGATCTAAAATTTCAAGAAATCTACAAATTTGAACATACACCGCATCCAATTGAGTTTGAGATGTACTACAGTGGATAGTTTTTAAATTTTAAAAGACTCTCCACAACCACATCGTTCAGTTTCATTAGGATTTTTGAAAACAAATTGTGATGAGAATTTTTCTTTTTTATAGTCCATTTCTGTACCTAAAAGATACATTATAGCTTTTGGATCTATTAAAACTTTAACTCCTTTATCTTCAATAACTTCTTCGTTAGGCTTAACTTCTTTTGCATACTCCATAACATAAGACATGCCAGCACAACCTCCAGATTTTACACCAACTCTAACTCCAATAGTTGAATTTTTTGCTTGTAACATAATCTCTTTAATTCTGCTTACAGCTTTATCGCTAAGTTTAATTATCTTTTCGTTCATGCTAAATAATCTAATTCTAATTGCGCTGCTTCTGACATTTTTTCTTTAGTCCAAGGTGGATCCCAAACCAATTTGAGATTAACATCATCTACTCCATCAATTTTCATTATATTGGTTTTAACTTCATTTGGCAATTCTTCAGCAACTGGACAATTTGGAGAAGTTAAAGTCATGTCTATACTTACTTTTTTCTTATCAATTATCTCAATTTTATATATTAAGCCTAGTTCATAGATATTTACTGGTATTTCAGGATCATAAATCTTCTTAATTTCTTTTATTACTTCTTCTTTTAAGTTGCTCATATTAAATATCTTTCTTTTCAATAGCAGACAATAATGTGTGCCATGCCATAGTAGCACATTTTATTCTCATAGGGAATTCCTGAACTCCAGATAAGGAATTAATTGTAGTTACTTGGTCTTCTGATAGGCTATTTAAAGTTATCTTTCTTTTAGTTTTAAGCATATTTAAAAAATCATCAGTAACTTTTTTTGTAAAAGACAAATCTTTTCCCTTTAGGGTGTCAGTCAAAATTGATGCTGATGCCAAAGAAATTGCACATCCATCACCTTCAAAACTCAAACCTTTGATATTCTTGTCGTCATCTAAGTTTAAATAAATATGAACTTTATCACCACATAAGGGATTGTGAGCTTTTGCATCATGATTATAATTTTCACACTTGCCTTTATTGCGTGGATTTTTTGCATGATCTAAAATTATTTCTTGATACAGTTCTTTAAGTTCCATTTAAATATTAAAAACCTTTTTACAGTTATTGATAGCGTTACAAAGTATATCTATATCCTCCTTAGAGTTATAAACTCCAATTGACGCTCTTGCAGTAGCTGGTATGCCAATTTTATCATGTAATATTTGACAGCAATGATGGCCTGCTCTTATAGCAACGCCATCTTCGTCTAATATTGTTGCAATATCATGTGGATGTATCCCTTTTATAGTAAAACTCATCACAGAACCTCTTTCTTTCGGATCTCCAATTATATTTATTGAATTATTTTTTTTTAATTTTTCAATACCATATTCCAAAATTTCATTTTCATGATTTTGAATATTCTTAATTCCTAATTTTTCAATAAAATTAATTGCTTCTGAGAAAGCCACAACCTCTGCAGTCTGCAAAGTTCCCGCTTCAAATTTTGTAGGTGAATCAGCAAACGAAACTCTGTCTTTAAGTACTTCGCTTATCATTCCGCCTCCGCCTTGATATGGTGGCAATTTTTCTAGCCATTTTTTTTTTGCATAAAGAACTCCTAGTCCATTTGGACCATACATTTTGTGACATGATATTGCATAAAAATCACAATCTAGTTCTTGAATATCTATTTTCAAATGTGGCGCTCCTTGAGTGCCATCTACTAAAACAGGAATATTTTTTTCTTTAGCTAAATCAACAATTTTTTTTATGGGCATTATAGCTCCAGTTACGTTTGATATATGGGTGATAGCTATTATTTTCGTTTTAGAATTTATAATTTTTTTTATTTCATCAATTTCAACCTCTCCTCGCTCGTTAACAGGCGCGAATATAATTTTTGCACCTTTTTTTTGTCTTATAAAATGCCATGGGACATAATTTGAATGATGTTCTAATTCTGTTGTCAAAATCTCATCTCCTTCTTCTATGAACTTCTCTCCAAAAGATGAAGCAACTAAGTTAATCGACTCGGTTGCACTCTTAGTAAAAATGATTTCTTCTCTGTGTTTTGCATTTAAATATTTTTGAACTTTATCTCTAGTTTCCTCGAATCTGTTAGTTGCTTTTACGGCTAATGAGTGAACACTTCTTCCTACATTAGAAAACTCAGTTTCATAAAAATCTGACATTCTATTTATAACAGCTTTTGGTTTTTGAGATGAATTAGCACTATCCAGGTAAACTAAAGGCTTACCATTTATTCTTTGCTTAAATATTGGAAATTCTGATTTAATATTTTTAATATCCATCTTGTAATTGAGTCTCTAATTTAGTTTTTATAAAATTTCTTATTGAGTTGCTTTTAATTGAGTCTGCTACTTCATTTAGGAAAGCATCTATTAGTAATTTCGTGGACTCTTGCTGACTTAAACCTCTAGTCATCAAGTAATAAATGGAGTCTTTGTCTAAATTACCTGATGTAGATCCATGAGAGCATTTTACATCATCAGCATAAATTTCTAGCTCTGGTTTTGAGTCAAATTCACATTTTTCACTTAATAAAATTGCTTTACTTAATTGATAAGCATCTGTTTTTTGGGCCACATCTTTAACAAATATTTTTCCTTGATAGACACCTTTGCTTTCATCATTTAAAACATTTTTTACATTCTGATGACTTCTGCAATTCGGAGAAAAATGATTTACACGCGTTTTAATCTCTTGATGCTCATTATTGTTGATAAAAGAAGCAGACTGTAAATTACATTCACTTCTTTCACCTTCTAGATTAAATTCTAGATCTAATTTATTAAATTTTAAACCTGCAGGAAAGATAAAAGAAGTGTAATTTGATTCAGTAAACAGTTTGTTTATTGAATATTTATGAAAATAACCTGAGCTTTTACTGTTCTGAAGATAGATATTTTTTAAAATGGCTGAGTTCTCTAAGACAATATCTTCATGCACATTGTTGAAAAAAATTTTTTTTGAATCATTTACTACATATTCTAATAGATGAAGTTCAGAATTTTTTCTAATTTTAATCTTATTTCTAGTATTTAATATATTTTCATCTAAGTCATTTGTGAATAAATAGTAAATTACCAAAATTTTTTTAAATTTATAATTTTCTTTTACCTCTAAAAAATAACCTTTATCAGATAAAGCATGATTTAGATTAATTAGAGGATTGTTTTCTTTTCTATTAGAATAATTATCGTTGATAAAAGATTTTAAAGTTATCTTGTCTTTTTCTTCGTATCTAAAATCACTTATAGTTAATTCCCCGTTAATTATAACAATATAATTGTGTTCAAAATCTTTAATAAAATCTACTTTTTGTTTTTTAGATTTTCCAAATTGTATATCTAGTTTATTAAAATTTTTTGAAACAATTGCATTTAAATCTGAAAATTTCCAATCCTCATTTTTTTTATTTGGAAATCCAGTATCATTAAAATATTCTAAATTTTTTAATCTAAAATTCTTTTCTTCTTTTGTAAAATTTCCAATTTTATCAATTTCATCAGAACTAATTTTAAAGTTTAGCATTTCAATTGATTCCTTTATAACCTGTCTTTTCTAACTCCATCGCAAGTTCCTTAGTACCTGATTTGACTATTTTACCATCTGCTAATACATGAACAAAATCTGGTTTTATGAAATTTAATAATCTTTGGTAATGAGTAATTACCAGAAAAGATTTTTCCTTATTTCTTGAAGAATTTACTCCATCTGCAACAATTTTTAAGGCATCTATATCTAAACCAGAATCTGTTTCATCAAGAATTACTAAATTTGGATCCAGAATTTTCATTTGTAAAATTTCATTTTTTTTTTTTTCTCCTCCTGAAAAGCCTACATTAAGTTGTCTTGATAACATCTTTTCATCCATACCCAATTCATTTGATTTTTCCTTCATAATTTTTAAAAATGATAAAGCATCTAATTCTTTTTTCCCTTGTGCTTTTCGCACTTTGTTCAATGATGTTCTAAGAAAATTACTTGTATTAACACCTGGAATTTCTGTAGGGTATTGAAAAGCTAAAAAAATTCCTTTTTGAGCTCTTTCATCAATAGATATTTCATCTAGGCTCTCTCCTTGATACTTTAATTCTCCTGAAATTTTGTATCCTTCTTTGCCAGAAAGGACATTTGCCAATGTACTTTTGCCTGACCCGTTAGGACCCATAATTGCATGCAATTCTCCAGGTTTAATAGAAATATTTAAACCTTTAAGAATTTTTTTGTCATTTATAGAGGCATTTAAGTTTTTTATTTCTAACATTAACCCACACTTCCTTCTAAGCTTATGCCTACAAGCTTTTGAGCTTCTACAGCAAATTCCATAGGTAATTGTTGCAACACCTCTTTGCAAAAACCATTTACTATAAGACTTACAGCTTCTTCTTGGTTTAATCCTCTTTGATTGCAATAAAATAATTGATCCTCATTTATTTTTGAAGTGGTAGCCTCATGTTCAACAGTAGAGGAAGAGTTCTTGTTTTTAATATATGGAACAGTATGGGCGCCACATTTATTGCCCATTAACAAAGAATCACACTGTGTGTAATTTCTTGAGTTTGAAGCATTTCTTCCTATGTCCACTAATCCTCTATAGGTATTGTCAGCTTTGCCAGCTGATATTCCTTTTGAAATAATTTTACTTTTTGTATTTTTTCCAAGATGTATCATTTTAGTTCCTGTATCTGCTTTTTGATGATTGTTGGTAATAGCTATTGAGTAAAATTCTCCAATAGAATTATCTCCTTGTAAGATGCAACTAGGATATTTCCAAGTAATCGCTGATCCAGTTTCAACTTGTGTCCAGGAAATTTTTGAATTTTTTCCTCTACATGCACCTCTTTTTGTAACAAAATTGTAAATCCCGCCCACTCCATTTTTATCTCCTGGATACCAATTTTGAACTGTTGAGTATTTTATTTCAGCATCATCTAATGCAATAAGCTCAACATTTGCTGCATGCAATTGATTTTCATCCCTCATAGGAGCAGTGCAACCCTCCAAATAACTTACGTAACTTCCTTTATCTGCAATAATTAAAGTTCTTTCAAATTGCCCAGTCTCTGATGCATTTATTCTAAAATATGTAGATAGCTCCATAGGGCATCTAGTATTAGGAGGTATATAAACAAAAGATCCATCAGTAAAAACTGCAGAGTTAAGAGTAGCAAAATAATGGTCACTAATTGGTATGACAGATCCTAAATATTTTTTAACCAAATCTGGATGTTTTTGAATCGCTTCAGAGATTGGGCAAAAGATAATGCCTTTTTTTGTCAATTCATCTTTAAATGTTGTGGCGACCGAAACTGAATCAAAGACCGCATCAACTGCAACTCCACTCAACTTTTTTTGTTCATTTAATGGAATGCCAAGTTTATTATAAGTTTCAATAAGTTTTGGATCTACTTCATCTAAACTTTTTGGTTTATCTTTCATGCTTTTTGGAGCAGAATAATAATACAATGCTTGGTAGTCTATTTTTGGAAACTTTGGTTTTTGCCAATCGGGTTCTTTTGAAACTTTTAACCTATTAAACGCTTTTAGTCTCCAATCTAACATCCACTTAGGTTCTTTCTTTATTTCAGAAATAAATTTTATTGTTTTTTCTGAAAGCCCTTTTGGAGCTTTAATATTTTCTATATCAGTAGTAAAACCATATTTATATTCTTGATTATAATTTGTGTTTTGATTTTTCATAATTAATTAGAATTCTGTTTTATTAAGTCTTGTAATTTAACTTTCTCAAAAAAATTATTTATATGTTGATCTAGTTGGTCCCATAGATTATGCGTAATACATTTTGTTGATTTGTTATTACATCCTTTTTTAGAATTTTTTTTACAGTTAAGCATTTTAACCTCTTCATCTACTGCAAAAATTATTTGTGATAATTTAATTTCATAAGCAGGTTTTTCTAAAATATAACCCCCTGTCGCTCCTCTAGAGCTTTTCACAAGTTTATTATTTTTTAACTTAATAAAAATTTGCTCTAAATATGCTAAAGAAATATTCTGTCTTAAAGAAATCTCTTTCAAGCTTATCGGTCTAGCATTTACATTAGACGCTAGGTCTGCCATTGCCATTACAGCGTACCGCCCTTTTGTAGTAAGTTTCATAAATTACTGTTGTAATACAATAATTTTAACTTAATTCCTACAGAAATAGTCGGAATTAAAAAAATTTATTTGACGCAGAAAAACGTGTTATAAAGTTTATCTTTTTTTTGAAAATAATAATCATTACTAAATAATGAAACCTAAAAGTTTGGAAATTTTTATACCGGGACCAGCAGGGAGATTGGAAGCAAAATATTATAAGAATCCAAAATTTGGCTCTCCCATAGCAATAGTGCTACATCCCCATCCTCAATACGGTGGAACAATGAATAACAAGATAGTTCAACTAATGTATAATATTTTTCAAAAAAATGGTTTTTTCTGTAATTAAAGTAAATTTTAGAGGAGTGGGAAAAAGTGATGGTGTTTTTGATAATGGTCAAGGAGAATTATCAGATGCAGCAGCAGCTTTAGATTGGATTGAAAGACAAAATTTAGATTATGGTCAATGTTGGGTTTCAGGATTTTCATTTGGCTCATTAATATGTATGCAGCTTATCATGAGAAGACCGGAAGTTAATCATTTCATATCTGTTTCTCCTCAGCCTAATGTTTACGATTTTTCTTTTTTAGCTCCATGTCCAACATCAGGACAAGTTATATATAGTGAAAATGATGAGCTGGTAACTAAAGAAAGTATTGTCGATTTAGATAATAGAATTAAAAGTCAAAAAGGAGTAAATGTACCTTTTTCAAAAATAAAAAATTCAAATCATTTTTTTAAAAATAAAGAAAAAGAATTAACTATTGAAATTGAAAAATATATTAAAGAAAAAACAGCTCTTATTTAAATTTTATTATTTTACCACCAGTTATCGGTTTTTTACAACCTGTTGTCTCAGGAAAGGAAATTGGTAATTTAAGATAAGATCTTACTGCAAGGAAAGCAAAAGCTTGGGACTCAACAAAATCTCCATCAACTCCATAATCATCTATAAGTTTCACATCTTTATTCCATAATCTTATTATATTAACTAAAAATTTATTTTTTCTTCCTCCACCGCATAAAATTGTTTTGAATCTTTCTTTAAACATAGAATTCATCTTAAAATGAGAAATAAAAAGATTAGCAGTATAACGTGTTAGAGTGGCAGCTCCATCTTTTAAGGACATTCCTTTAGCAAATAAAATATCAAAATCACTAACATCATATGATTTTCTTTCTGGATCGATCGCTTGAGAGATGCTCAAAAATTTATCAAGAACTTTTTTATTTACTTTGCCAGACTTTGCTATATTTCCATTTTTATCATATTTTTTTTTAGATTTAGTTCTTATCCATTTGTCTATCAAACACATGCCTGGACCCATATCTTTTGCGTATAGCGCTCCATTATCCCAAACTGTTGTTCTATTTAATATTCCTCCTATATTAAAAAAACTGACCTGTTTAAGGTTGAGTTTTTTTTGCAATATTTGATGAAATATCGGAGTTAAGGGCGCTCCTTCTCCTCCATTTTTTAAATCATTTTGTCTAAAATCATAAACAACTATTTTTTGTGTAATTTTTGAAAGAAACTTTCCATCTCCTAGTTGTTTAGAAATTTTTTTTTTTGCATTATGATAAATAGTCTGTCCATGAAATCCTACGAAATTAATGTTTACCTTTGTTTTTTTTAAAATTTTATTAATTGCTTTGGCATGAAATAAAGTAATTTCTTTCTCAACGTTATCGATTTCTTTGGAAAATTTTTTTAAATCACTAGAACTTTTAATTTTATCTCTAAGTTTTGTTAATTTTTTATAAATAGCTTGAGGGTATTCAAAATATTTATCTAAAATAGCCTTATATCTTGACTTTCCGTCAGTTTGTATAACTGATGCATCAACCCCATCCATAGAAGTTCCGCTCATTAAACCAAGGCTATAATAGCTTTTACTCATATGTATTTTTTAATTAATTTAAATCTAGTATATTGATTCTACACTGTTTTTAAAAAATATGGAAAATTCATTTTTATCTGAATTTAAAGAAAGAGAATATTTCAATCAATGTACTAATTCTGAAGAATTAGAACTATTGATGAATAAAAAAAGATCAAAGCATATATCGGCTTCGATTGTACTGCATCCAGTTTACATGTGGGAAGTTTATTGCAAATAATGTGTTTAAGGCTTTTACAAAAACATGGTCATCAACCTATTGTTTTACTAGGTGGTGGAACAACAAGAATTGGAGATCCTTCAGGAAAAGAAGAAACTAGAAAAATACTTTCAGAAAAACAAATAGAAAAAAATATAAATAATATTGAAAAAGTTTTTAAAATTTATTTAAAAACAAATAATCCAAAATTAAAACCAATATTCGTAAATAATTATAAATGGCTTGGAAAATTGAATTATATAAAATTTTTAAGAGAAATTGGAAGACATTTTACGATTAATAAAATGTTAAGTTTTGATAGTGTTAAATTAAGATTAGATAGAGAGCAGTCGCTGAGTTATATGGAGTTTAATTACATGATTTTACAAGCTTATGATTTCCTTGAACTAAATAAAGCTAAGAATTGTCTTATGCAAATAGGAGGTTCAGATCAGTGGGGGAATATTGTTAATGGTGTTGAGTTGATTAAAAGACATTCTTCTAAACAAGTTTTTGGATTAACAACTCCTTTAATTACTTTAGCATCTGGTGCAAAAATGGGTAAAACTGAAAAAGGTGCTGTCTGGCTTGATAGTAAACTTTTGTCCTCTTATGACTATTGGCAGTTTTGGAGAAATACAGATGATAGAGATGTAATAAAATTTCTAAAAATGTTTACAGATCTGAAATTAAAAAAAATTGAGGAATTAGAAAATGAAAATATTAATAAATTAAAAATTATCCTAGCAAATGAGGCTACTTCGATGCTACATGGTAAATCTTCTGCTGCTAAAGCAGAAAAAACGGCTAAGGAAACTTTTGAATCTGGTGGTTCTGGTGATGATCTTCCTGAAATTAAAATTAAAAAAAGTGAAATAGAAAATGGAATAAAAATTTTAGACCTATTATCAGCAAATAAGATTATGTCTTCAAAAAGTGATGCTAGAAGAGCAATTAAAAGCAACGCGCTAAGAATTAATAATGAAATCTTAACTGATGAAAAAAAAATAATTCAACAAAATGATTTTAATAGTGAAAGAGTTTTAAAAATTTCTTTTGGTAAAAAGAAACATTATCTTCTTAAAATTATTTAGATTTCTTTTGTTTTTCTAAAGCTTTAGTAATAAAACGAGGAGTTAAAGTCTTAATTGGGTTAATTGAAGTTTTCATTTTACCTGGCTTTCCTTTCATTTTAAAACTGACTCCAAATAAACCTTCTCCAATATCTTTAGGAATTATAATTTTTCCAATTACTGGTATTTTTGATAAAAATTTATTTAAATTTTTGGCAGGAACTAAAGTTCCTCTTAAACTAGTTAGTCCACTTTCTTCTTTATATCCTTCCATAAGAACAGAAATACTTGGTCCAACTGCATAAAGTTCGTTCAGTTTTAAAAATCCGTTATTATTATTAATTTGAATTTCGAGCTTATCAAATGACAAGCCATCACCTTCTGCTAAATCTGCTAAACCACTAAAATCCGCAAGAGATAAAAGCCTCACAGCTCCAGGCGCATTAACTAATTTAAAATTTTCAATAATTAATTTTGAGGTAGATTTTTTATCTTCAATTATTGAAGAGAATGTTAAAATACCTTCTGATAAACCTTTAAAAAAAGTATATTCTGAAAGCAAGGGTTGAGGCAAGTCTGAATAAACCTCTAGATATTGTTTTTTACTTTTTTTATCATTTTTCATAGAAATATCTAAAAATTTATTATCTCCAAAATCTCCTTTGGATGAAATTTTTACAAATTTTCCCTTTTCCATAACTCCTATTAATCTAAAATTCATGAGTTTTTTGGATAAAGGAGTATCAATGTTTTTTAAATCAATTTCGATGTCTTTGCTTATTTTTTTTAAAATATTGTTTTTTGATTTTTGATTTAAAAACTTATTAATATTCGTTGCATCATATTTATTGCCAGATATTTTTATTTTTTTTCCAAAATCTAATATAAAATCATTATTTAGATCATTCTTATCAAAAGTTTTAACTTTAATTTTTTTAAGTGAACTTATACTTTCTTTATGAATTTTAAGTTTTTCTATTAAGATTAAGTTTTTATTTTCTGTATATCTTAATTCTTTTAAATTAATAAAATTTTTTTTTGTTTCAACATTTACAAATATTTTAGCATCTTTGCCATCATCTTTCTTATAATTGATATGATTGATATCGAGTTTTTCAGAAAATTTAAAATCTAAATTTATATTTGAAGTTTCTTTAAAAAAATCATCTTTAAAATCATAAGTTTGATATTTTTTATCATCTATACTGTAAACTCCAGAGATATAAATATGATTTTTTTTATCTGAAGCATAACGAGTGTTGAAATTAGAGTCTTTAAAATAAAAATGGTTTATATTTTTTCGTAAAAAAGAATTTTTTAAAGCTTTATCGAATTTAAAAAAAGATTTATTAATTTTACCTTTATTCGTATATATGTAATCAACTACTTTAAATGTTTTATCAAAAGTAACATCTAAAAAATTATCCAAATTAGCATTAAAATTCATTTCTTGATTTATGAATTTAATATTTTTTACTATTGGCAGATAATTATTAATATTTTTTTTATTTATTTTAATTTCTGCACTAAAATCCGATTTTAGCCTAATTTCTTGATTTCTTGTTATTTGTAAATTTCCACCTTTTATTAAAAGACCATCCATCTCACTTTTTATATTTTTGATTAAAATATCTGAAGTGTCAGCAAAAAAATTGAAACTAGTATTTCTTAAACTCAATTCATTATTTATGATGCCATTCAATTTTTTAACTTTTCCTCTGGCAATAAAATTATCTATTTCTAAATTATCATTTAAATATAACTCTAAGTTAGTAACTAATTTACCATTTTGTACCTTATTAATAATCAGGCTATTTAAATTAGAGGGCTTCGTTTTAATGATAATCTTTTTTAGTTGATCGATATTAACCTCTTCTGAAGATATGTTTATCTTGCTAATTTTAGCTTTTGATTTAATTAAAGAGTAAAAATCTAAATAAACCTTTGCATTTTGAATTGGAATTAAAAGGTCTTTGTAAAATAACTCTGGACTTTCAGTCTCTAAAAATAAATTAAAATCTTTAATATCAAGTTTAAACTTTATTTTATCTAATTTTAATAAAACATTTTTATCACTTTCTATGGCTTTATCAGAAATGAACTTATTAAATTTGTTGGTTTCAAAACCCACGGTAGACAAAATAACCATCAAGAAAACTAAAAGAAAAAATAAAGTTGCACTTGTTATAATAAATAGCTTTTTCATTATTTGTTTATTATTCCAGCTTCAATAAATTGATCAATATTTCCATTTAAAACATCTGATGGATTAGTGTTTTCAACTTTATTTCTTAAATCTTTAACAAGTTGATATGGTTGCAATACATAAGATCTTATCTGATGCCCCCAACCAATGTCTGTCTTTGAGTTTAATTGTTTTTGACTTTCAGTTTCTCTTTTTTGAATTTCATATTCATAAAGTCTTGCCTTAAGCATTTTATAACAAGTCTCTTTATTCTTATGTTGAGATCTTTCGTTTTGACATTGAACAACAACTTTTGTTGGAAGGTGAGTTATTCTTACAGCACTATCAGTAGTATTAACATGCTGGCCTCCTGCTCCGCTTGACCTATACGTATCAATTCTTAAATCTTTTTCATCTAATTTTATATTAATGTCATCTTCTACTGCTGGATATACCCAAACACTTGCAAAACTAGTGTGTCTACGGGCGCCACTATCAAAAGGCGAAATTCTAACTAGTCTATGAACTCCAGACTCACCTCTCATTAGTCCATAAAGATAATCCCCACTTACTTTCAGCGTTGAAGATTTTATTCCAGCTTCATCACCCTTATGTTCGCTTATCATTTCATACTTAAAATTTTTTTTATCAAACCATTTTAAATACATTCTTCTTAACATGTCAGCCCAGTCTTGGCTCTCGGTACCTCCTGCACCCGCGTGTATTTCAAGGTAAATATTAAAATCATCATTTTCACCAGAGAGAAAACAATTAATTTCATTTTTTTTAATTAGTTTTAATAATTGTTCAATCTTATCATCACAATCCTTTAAAATTTCATCATTTTTTTCATCTAGAGCTAGATTGAATAAGTCCTTTAAATTTTTTATTTCATTAGTGGAACTATTAAAAGAATTTAGGATATCTTCATAAATCTTTTTTTCTTTTACAGTTTTTTTAACTTTTTTTTTATCTTTCCAAAAATTTTCACTTAAAAGAATTTTTTCTATTTCCTTTAATTTTAAATTAATATTATTTTTATCAAAGATACCCCCTGATATTATTCAGAGTTTTTTCCGCTCGAGTTAATTTATTTTCAAAATTTTGCATTAATAAAATTGCCTGTATTTAACTAATTTATCATAATTATTAATCGAGATTAATTTATTATTATCGATATTGTTAACATCTTTAGCTTTCAAAGCTTCTATAATTGTATTCTTATCACCTAATGAAGGTTTTAATCCAGTGTCGTAGTTTAAAGATGTTAAATAAATACCTTCTGGAATATTAAATTCTTTAAAATCATCTTTATAAAGAGCGTTTTTAACAAAATCTTTAAATATAGGAAGAGCAGCTTTTGAACCAGTTTCATATTTTCCAAGTGTTTTTGGACTATCAAAACCTACGTATACTCCTATGACTAAATTTGAAGTAAAACCAATAAACCAAGCATCGTAATTATTATTAGTTGTTCCAGTTTTTCCTGCTAAAGGAACTTTTAAATCTCTTAATTTTTTTGCTGTTCCTCTCTTAACAGCCCCTTCTAAGATAGAAGTCATTTGATAAGCTGTTTCTTCACTAAACACTATTTCACTTTTATATTGAATTTCTGGAAAATTTTCTGAACTGGCTAAAAATTTATCACAACCTAAACATTTTTTATTACTTAATTTAAAAATTGTTTCACCTCTTCTATCTTGAATTCTGCTAATCAAATTAGGATTTACTTTTTTTCCTCCATTAACAAATGAGGCATAAGCTGAAGTAAGATTGATTAAAGAAGTTTCTGCTGAACCAAGCGATACAGACAATAATTCTGGTATATCATCATAGATTTCTAGCTTATTTGATAAGTTTAAAATTTTATTGACACCCAGTGCTTTAGCAATCCTGACTGTCATTAAATTTCTGGAATATTCAATTCCTTTTCTTAATGTTGAAGGTCCATAAAATTTTTTTCCATAATTTTCAGGCTTCCAATCTTTTAAGCCTACTCCTTGGCTTTCTACAAAAGGAGCATCTAAAACTATTGAGTTGGGAGAATAGCCGTTTTCTAAAGCGGCAGCATAAACAATCGGTTTAAAAGCAGATCCAGGTTGTCTTTTAGCTTGAGTAACTCTATTAAACTCACTCGA
Source organism: Pelagibacterales bacterium SAG-MED05 (assembly GCA_014654415.1). Lineage (GTDB taxonomy): Bacteria > Pseudomonadota > Alphaproteobacteria > Pelagibacterales > Pelagibacteraceae > Pelagilacustribacter. The sequence goes on from JACWDC010000002.1 coordinate 115,828, forward strand.
TCTAAAGTTAAATCCACCAACTAAAGCTTTTACATCACCAGTGTGCGGTTCAATTACTACTATCCCTCCATTTACTTTGGGGTATTGTTTTAAATCCCAAATATTGTTTTCTTTCTTTACAAAAATAATGTCTCCAACATTAAATCTATCAAAAATAGTTTTTTTATTTGGAATCGCCCATTTGAGTTTTTGTAAAAGAATTTTTCCTTTTAAACCTTTTAACGTTTTGAAATTTACCCCAGTTTCTCTTACTTCTAAAATTTCAGCAGTCTTCCAATTTAAAGTTGGGTCTATTTTAAAATCTTTAACTTTTTCTTTCCAATTAGAATCTTTTGATTTATTTGTAATTGCCCCTCTCCAACCATGTCTTCTGTCGTATGACTCTATTCCACCTCTTAAAGATTTTATTGCTTGAATTTGATAATTTATATTCAAAGGTGTCCTTATAGATAGTCCCTCAGAATAAAGTTTTTTAAATCCGTACTTGTCTTTTATAGATCTTCTTACTTCTTCTGTGTATGAATTTGCTTCATTGACAATTTCTATTTTTCTTCTTTTTAATTTAATTGGAAGCTTTTTGAAATTTTTCAATTGTTCTTTAGTAATGTAGTTATTGTCTTCAAGATTTTGAATTACTAAATTTCTTCTAAATTTAGCAACATCATAATATTTAAAAGGATCATATCTACTCGGAGCTTTAGGTAAAGCGGCTAACAAAGCTGACTCGGTATAATCTAAATCTTTCACAGATTTATCAAAGTATTCTAAGCTCGCTGCAGCTATTCCATAAGCTCCTTGACCAAGATAAATTTGATTTAAATATAGTTCTAAAATCCTTTCTTTTGAATAAGCACGCTCAATTCTAAAAGCTAATATGGCTTCTTTGATTTTTCTATTTAAAGAAACTTCATTTGTTAATAAAAAATTTTTAGCAACTTGCTGTGTGATAGTAGAAGCACCTTCCAATCTTTTATTTTCACTTATATTTTTTAAATTTTTTAATAATGCCCTAAGTATTCCTTTGGCATCAATACCTGGGTGGTTAAAAAAATTTTTATCTTCTGCTGATAAAAATGAATTTATCACTTTTTTAGGAACCGACTCAAAGGGTATAAACAATCTCTTTTCTAGAGAATATTCTGCAATCAATCTTCCATCGTTAGAATATACTCTGCTTGAAATTGGAGGTTGATAGGAAGATAGTTTTTTATAATCCGGCAGCCCAATAGAAAAATACCATAGCGTTGAAAAAGAGAAAAATAAACAAATTACTACAAATATAATAAAAAATTTAATTGAAAAATTTAGAAATTTTAACATCTTTAATAATGTAATGCATTAAATCTGGCTATCTTAGGGCATGATAAAATTATTATAGGTGCAATTAACGATAAAATTGTATATTATTCTTTCATGTTAAAATTCAAAATTATAAAATTAAAGACTTTCAACAGAATTCACTTAAAATGGAAAAAAATTTATACATTGATGCTTCGCATCCAAATGAGACTCGTATCGTTCTTAAATCCAACAACTCTATTGAAGAATATGAGTTTGAAGATAAAAACAAGTTAAATTTTAAAAACAATATTTATCTTGGTACAGTTAGTAGAATAGAGCCTTCTCTACAGGCTGCTTTCATCAATTTTGGAAGAACTAGACATGGGTTTTTAGCCTTTAATGATATTCAGTCTGATTACTATCAAATTCCTTCAGAGGATAAAGAAAGAATTAGAGATGCTGAAGAAAAAATAAGAGAAAATCTTAAAAATAAAAATTTAGAAGATGCTTCTAAAGAAGAGAATAATACCAAGTCATCTGAAGTAAATGACGGTGATAAAAATCTAGTTAAAAATGATGAAGAAGAAAAAAAAGAATATAGGGAAGAATTAAAAACTTCATATGGTCTTAAAAGATATAGAATACAAGAAGTTATAAAACCAGGGCAAGTAATATTGATTCAAGTAATTAAAGAAGAAAGAGGTCAAAAAGGAGCTGCTCTTACAACGTTTATATCTTTAGCTGGTAAATATATAGTTTTAATGCCCAACACTCCAAAAGGCGGAGGGATATCAAGAAAAATTTTTAACTCTTCAGATAGACAAAAAATGAGAGGTATATTAAACCAAATTGAAATTCCAAAAAGTATGGGCATTATAGTTAGAACTGCTGGAGCTAATAAAACAAAAAATGAGATAGAAAAAGATTTTCAAAATACATTAAAAACTTGGGAAGATATAAGAGATAAAGCTTTAAATTCAAATGCACCTTCTTTGGTATATGAAGAAGGGGATATCATAAAACGTACTATACGAGACACTTACGATAATGAAACAAAAAATGTTTATATAGACGGCAATGAAGCTTATCAAAAGGCAAAAAAATTTATGAAGGAATTGATGCCTAAAAATGTAAAAAATATAAGAAAATACCGAGGAAAAGTTCCTCTCTTCCATGATGCAAATATTGAAAAAGAATTAAACAATATCTTTGAGCCTACTGTTAAATTAAAATCAGGTGGGTATCTAGTAATAAATCCAACTGAAGCCCTTGTAGCAATTGATATAAACTCCGGACAATCTACTAAACAAATCAACATTGAGAAAACAGCATTAAATACAAATCTTGAAGCAGCTGAAGAAATATCTCGCCAAATCAAACTTAGAGATCTATCTGGTTTAATTGTAATTGATTTTATAGATATGATGAATTTCTACAATAGAAGAACAGTAGAAAAAAAAATGAGAGAAAGTATAAGAAAAGATAGAGCTCGAATTCAAGTTGGTAGAATTAGCAATTTTGGTTTATTAGAAATGACAAGACAAAGACTTCGAGAAGCCTCGATAAATTGGGAAATTGTATTATCTTTAGAGTCTTTTGCTCAAAAAATTATAAAAAAAATTGAACTTTTGGCTTTTAATAATAAAGTAAAAATTATTAAAGCTTACATCCCTGAAAAAGTAAAATTATATATTGATAATAAACTTTCTAAAGAAATTGAATACTTTGAAAAAAAATATTCATTCAAAATTAATTTTTTAGCTGCTACTAAACTAATTATTCCTGAATATAAGATTGAGCTTTTAAATAAATCAAAAAAAATTATTAATACAATTGAAAATATTGATAAAATCAATGAATTTCAGGAAGATTCAAAAGAAAATAAAAAACTATATAAATCTAAAAATGAAAATAAATTAAATCTAAAAAAATCAAAAAAAACTAAGAATATTAAAAAGAAAATTAAGAAACCGCGAACATTGTGGTTTAGAAGAAAAAAATAGCTTAGATCAAACCATCTGTAGGAGAACTTGGTGTTGCAAAATAGTTTTTTTTCATTCTTCCAGCGAGATAAGAGTCTCTTCCAGAAATTACTGCGTTCTTAAAAGCTCTAGCCATTTTTATAGGATTTTTTGAATTTGCAATTGCGCTATTAATTAAAACACCATCGCATCCCAATTCCATTGCTATAGTGGCATCTGATGCAGTTCCTATTCCAGCATCCACAATTACTGGAACTTTTGATTGTTTAATTATTAAAGAAATATTAACTTTGTTTTGCAGCCCCAACCCGGAACCTATCGGAGATGCTAAAGGCATAATTGCTGAAGCACCATAATCCTCTAATTTTTTTGCTAACAAAGGGTCGTCGGTGCAATAAACCATTACTTTGAAACCCTCTTTAACAAGAACTTTTGTTGATTTAAGTGTTTCAATCATGTTGGGATATAAAGTTTTTTTATCACCTAAAACTTCTAGTTTTACTAATTTCCACCCGCCCATTTCTCTAGCCAATCTCAGGGTTCTTAAAGCATCTTCCGAAGTGAAACATCCAGCGGTATTTGGCAAATAGATAATTTTCTTTGGATTTAGATAGTCAGTTAAAATTGGTTTTTTTTTATCAAGAATATTTATTCGTCTTACAGCAACGGTAACCATTTCTGCTCCTGATTCTTTTACTGCTAGAGCTGTTTCTTTGAAATTTTTATATTTACCAGTCCCAACGATCAATCTAGATTTTAGTTTTTTACTAGCGATTGTAAAAATATCTTTTTTCAAATTACCCTCCTCCAATAAAGTGCACTACTTCTAATTTATCATTATTTTTCAAATATTTTTTTTTATAATTAGATTTTGGTATGATAATTCTATTATGTTCTATAGCTACTTTTTTATTATTAAGCTTAAATTTTTTTAACAACTCATAAATAGTTGTTTTAGGTTTTATTGAGATTTTTTTTCCATTTAATTGTATTTTTGCCATAATTGAGTTAATTAAGTACCTTATAAAATTAATGATGAACAAAATTATAATTCTTAACGGGCCAAACCTCAACCTTTTAGGTGAAAGAGAAAAAGAAAAATACGGTAATATTACATTAAAAGATATTGATAATAACTGTAAAGAATTTGCTAAAAAAAATAATATTGACCTTTCTTTGTTTCAGTCAAATATCGAAGGAGAATTAGTCGAAGAAATACAAAAAGCAAGAAAAGAACAGCATGGTTTAATTATTAATGCTGGTGCTTACACACATACTTCTGTGGCTATACATGATGCATTAAAAATACTTAAAATACCTATAGTCGAATTACATATAACTAATATTTACAATAGAGAAGAATTCAGGCATAAATCACTAATTAGTAAAATAGCAACCAGTATTCTATGTGGTTTTGGAACTGATGGCTATATTATGGCCTTACAAGCAATGAAAAATTATTTAAAAAAATGAAAATAGATAAAAAACTAATTAAAGAACTAGTTGACCATTTAAGTGAATTCAATTTGACAGAACTTGAGTATCAAGAAGGTCAAACAAAAATAAAAGTTTCAAAAGCATATAAAGGAATAGAGCAAGTTAAATCAGGTGCGATTATATCGCCAAATAAAGCAGTATTAAATGAATCTGATGATTCCGATGGAATAAGAATAAAATCTCCAATTATTGGAACTGCTTATTTAGCTCCAGAACCGGGTGGAAAACAATTTGTTAAAGTTGGAGATAAAATAAAAAAAGGTCAAACCATTATGATAGTTGAAGCAATGAAAACAATGAATCATGTCCCTTCAACAGATGACGGAGTAGTTAAAAAGATTCTAGTTAATGATGGTCAGCCAGTGGAATTTGGTCAGCCATTAATTGTCATAAAATAAAATACAATGTTTAAAAAAGTATTAATTGCTAACAGAGGCGAAATTGCTGTTAGAATAATAAGAGCCTGCAAAGAATGGGGAATTGAAACTGTAGCAGTTCATTCAGATGTAGATTCAGATGCTATGCATGTAAGACTAGCAGATGAAAGTGTTTGTATAGGCTCTCATCAGCCGCAAAATAGTTATTTAAACATCTCTTCAATTATGTCTGCGGTAGATTTAACTAATGCTGAGGCTATCCATCCGGGATATGGTTTTCTATCTGAAAACTCAAAATTTGCTGAAATGGTTACTAAACATGGAATTAAATTTATTGGACCCAGTGCTGATTTAATTTCTAAAATGGGAGACAAAATTGTAGCAAAAAGAATAGCAAAAAAATATGGTTTACCAATAATTGAGGGGTCTGAAGGAGGAGTGAAATCATTCTCAGAAGCAAAATCTATATGTAAAGAAATTGGGTATCCAGTATTAATAAAAGCAGCAGGAGGTGGTGGTGGAAAAGGAATGAAAATTGTTGAAGAAGAAAGTCAATTAGAAAATTTATTTTTAACAGCAAAAAATGAAGCAAAGAAATATTTTGGAAATGATGAACTGTATATTGAAAAATATTTTAAAAATCCTAGACATATTGAAGTACAAATCATGTCTGGAAAAAATAAAACTGTCCATTTAGGTGAGAGAGATTGTTCAGTTCAAAGACGACATCAAAAATTAATTGAAGAAACTCCTAGTCCAGTCTTAACCGATGAACAAAGAAAAAATTTATTAGAAAAAACAGTGAAAATGGTAGAGCAGATCGGCTATGAAGGTGCTGGAACAGTAGAGTTTATTTATGAAAATGGAAAATTCTATTTTTTAGAAATGAATACAAGAGTTCAAGTTGAGCACCCAGTAACAGAAGTACAAACAGGAATAGATATTGTCAAAGAACAATTGTGGATAGCATTTACTGGAGAAACTGCATTAAAACAAAGTGACATAGACCCAAGAGGTCATTCTATTGAGTGTAGAATAAATGCTGAAAATCCAGCTTTAGATTTTCAACCAAGTCCTGGAGTAATTAGTGTTTGTCATCAGCCGTCAGGTTTTAGGACTCGAGTAGATGGTTCAATTTTTCAAGGATGCAAAGTCACTCCTTACTATGATAGTTTGATAGCTAAAGTCATTTGTAAAGGAAGAAATAGATCTGAAGCCATTCAAAGAACTTTAAGATCTTTAGATGAATTTGTTTTAGAGGGAATTACCACAACTATAGATCTTCATAAAAAAATATTAAATCATAAAAAATTTATAAGCTCTAATTTTGATACTAATTGGTTAAGTAAAGAAAAATTTTATTAAACATTGTTACAATTTACTAGCTGCAAATCATAGATAGCATGATCAAAAGGAGCTATCGTTGGATCTGACGCAAATGTCCACCCGTTAAAAATAAAAACTTTTTCATTTTGATTCTCTGACATATCTTTCACTTGTAAGTAAGCAACACTATTATTTTTTTTATTTGAATTTATCTTTCCACATTTTAATACTTTGATTTCAAGTGGACCAAATTTTTTTTATCTCACCTAAATTAATTACAATTTCAGAAGTTTTAGCGGTAATCTTATCTAAACCAATTAACTTCGCACTAGATAAATTGCTTTGTGGTAAAATATCTTTTTTATCTTTAATGACTTCATTGTTTATTACGTTATTACTTAAATCTTCTACTTCTTCAAAGCTTGGTTTTAATTCATTTAAATTAATAAGAGATGAGGTTGAAACTTTATCTTCAGCTAAAGATATCAGATTATAAAAAAGTAAAAACAATAATGATAAAGCAAATCTATTATTTCCAAGTTTCATATTTCTTAGGTTTATCATTTTTTTTTAATCTTTATTGGCTTATAGGCATCTTTAAAACCAGTTTTATTTTCTAAATGTTTTTTTTGCCAATTATATTTTTTTTCATTATTATTAGGAATGTTGTCTATTGTATGATGCATCCACATAAACCAATCAGAAGTAATTTTTGTGGCCTCTACATTGTTAGAGTATATAACCCATCGTTCATTATGTTTATTTTTATAGTACTTATTTCCAAATTCATCTTTACCCACAAATTTTCCAAAAAATAAAGTCTTTAAAAAAGTTCCAAATGTCTGCCTATTCCACCAAGTAAAAAATATTTTAAAATTCATTTTTTTGATTTTTATAAATCCACACAATTAATAAGTGTATAATTATATATATCAGACACTTAATATATTTGCTATATATCTTTAATAAACAGATTCCTTTTCAAAAATGAAAAAATTTATAGTTGAAACTTATTATACGTGTACCTTTAAAACAGTTCACACTCTAAATAATCTTAATGATCAAGAGTTAGCAAAAATTGATTCGAGAAATGACGGAGAGGTTGAAGTTATTGATGTTAAACTAAATAACCGTAAAACAAAAAAGATTGGGGATAGTAAAAAATCTCCAGAAAAAATCAAAAAAACTGATGGTCTATTCTCTTCATCCGTTTCAAATAAAGTTACTGATTCTAAAAACCAAGGTATTGTTAACGATGTTAATCCAATAAAAGTAAAGGATAACGCAAGATTTAAAATGCCTGACCGTAGAAAGGGTTATATTCAAAAAGCACAAATTGGAGATCACAAAGTTTATTTGCACACTGGAGAATATGATGATGGAAAAATAGGAGAGATTTTTATTGATACAAATAAAGAAGGTGAGTTAGTTAAAGCTATGATGAATAATTTTGCAATCGCAATATCTCTTGGTTTGCAATATGGAGTTCCACTAGATGAATATGTTGATGCATTTATTGACACCAAATTTGAGCCTTCTGGAAATGTAATTGGCAACGATAGAATTTTAAGTGCATCTTCAATCTTAGATTATGTATTTAGGGAGCTTGCTATTTCATATTTAGGAAAAGAAGAATTAGCTCACACTCCTTCAATTGCGAGCACTAAAGATATAACTAGTGAAAATGCGGATGACAAATTTCTAAAAATTGTGAAGAATATAACCTCAAAAGGTTTTGTAAGAAGTAATTACGAAGAAAAACTAGTTGATCTTTCTGATGTAAGGATCAATCTAAAATCTAAAAATTAATTTTTTTTAATATCGATCTTTATTCCCAGTTCTTTTAATTGTTTTGCTTCAACTTCAGAAGGAGCTTTCATCATTAAGTCTTGAGCATTTTGATTCATAGGAAATAAAGTTATCTCCCTAATATTTTTCTCATTTGCAAGTAACATTACAATTCTATCTACACCTGGGGCTATTCCTCCATGTGGTGGTGCTCCGTAACTTAAAGCATTTAACATTCCACTAAATTTTTCTTCAACTTGCTTTTTATCATACCCTGCAACTGAAAAAAGTTTATACATTAATTCAGGTATGTGATTTCTTATAGCTCCAGAAGATAATTCAACTCCATTACAAACAATATCATATTGAAATGCTTTTATTTCTAAAGGATTATTAAAATCCAATTTATCTATTTCTCCTTGTGGCATTGAAAAAGGATTGTGACTGAATTTAATTTTTTTAGTTTGTTCATCTAACTCATACATCGGATAATCAACAATCCAACAAAATGCAAATTGATCTTCATTAATTAAACTTAAATCTTTTGCAATTTTATCTCTAGCGATTGATAATATTTTTTCAATTTCATTAACTTTTCCACAGGCTAAAAATATACTATCTCCAACTTCTGCATTACAGATTTTCATTATTTCTTTTAAAGAATCTTCGCTAAAAAATTTACCTACGGGACCTTTTCCTGTGATTTTTTTATCTTTTTCAATTGTAAAATAAGCTAAACCAGATGCACCCTGTTCTTTTGCCCATTTATCAATGTTATCAAAAAAACTTCTCGGTTTATCTTTTGTATTTTTTGTAATAATGCATCTTGATTTACAGCCTGATTTTACTAGTTTTTTAAATATATCGAATTTTACATCGTCCCTAGTAAAAATATTTGTAATATCCTTTATTATTAAAGGGTTTCTTAAATCAGGTTTGTCTGTACCATATTTAAGCATCGCCTGCTGATAAGGAATTTTTGGAAATTGATCATACATTATTTTCTTTGATGAAAATTTTTTAAATAAATTTACCATTAACTTTTCTATAACTACAAAAATATCTTCTTGCTCAACAAAAGACATTTCAATATCAAGTTGATAAAATTCACCTGGGCTTCTATCGGCTCTAGCATCTTCATCTCTGAAACATGGGGCAATTTGAAAATACTTATCAAACCCTGAGATCATTATTAATTGCTTAAATTGTTGAGGAGCTTGAGGTAAAGCATAAAATTTTCCAGGGTTTAATCTGCTAGGTACTAAAAAATCTCTAGCACCTTCTGGACTTGATGAAGTTAAAATTGGAGTCTGATACTCAAGAAAACCTAATTTCAACATTTCTGATCTTATAAATGATATAACTTTAGATCTTAATATAATATTTTTATGCATTTCTTCTCTTCTTAAATCTAAGAATCTATATTTTAATCTAATATCTTCTGGGTAATCCTGTTCTCCAAAAACTGGCATGGGTAATTCTTTTGACTCAGATAAAATCGTAACTGATTGGATTTTTACTTCGATTTTACCAGTGCTTAATTCTAAATTTTCAGTTCCTTTCTCTCTCTTGATAACACTTCCAGAAATAGTTAAAACTGATTCTGGTCTAGTTTTTTCCAAAAAAGAAAAAAATTTATTATTATTTTCTATAACACATTGAGTTAAACCAAAATGATCTCTTAAATCTATAAATAGTAAATTTCCATGATCTCTTTTTCTATGCAGCCATCCAGATAAAGAAATTTTTGTTCCAATATCTTTTTCGGTTAGTTCTGAACAATTATGAGATCTATATTTATTCATTATTAATAAGTACTTTTTTTATTAAATTAATATTTATCGATTTGCCAGAAGATAAAGATAAATCATCAATTTCTTTTACAAATTTGAACACTTTTTCATATGAACGTTCTATATTCTTAATAATATATTCAGAAATTTTAGGACTTATCTCTATTTGCTTGTCTGAAAAAGATTTAGATATTATTACTTGTAATAAATCGTCAGTTGGCAACTCAATGCCTAAACTAACAAAACTATCAGCTCTTGATTTTAAATCTCTTAATTCAAGTTTCATATTTTTGATTGGTGAATAAGAATTCACAACAATATACTTATCAAGTTGTTTAAAATGATTTAATATTGAATAAAGAAAATTTTCATCAATATTGTTTTCATAATTATCTATTATTAAACAATCTAATTTGTCAAATTTAGATATCTTTTCTTCATCTATTTTTTTTGCATCAAATATTTCAACAACACTGATTTTTTTTTTTAAAATATTAGAAAGATGTGTTTTACCGCAACCTTTAGGACCGTATATATTTACCCATTTGTCAGGCCAATTAGGCCAACTCTCTATTAATCTATACGCTGCAAAATTATTGCTAGAAACATAATAATCTTGCTCATAATATTTCGTTTTAAAAGGAAATTTAAATACAAGTTGGCTCATTAGATTATATTAAGATGCCACTGACCTTGCCTCATATTCAAATCAATATTTTGATCTTTGAGTCTATCTATAATTTTATTAATTTTACCAAGATATTTGATTTTTACTAAAACATAATCTTTGTTTAATTCTTGAACATAAAAATTATCAATTAAATCTATCTTTTTTAATCTATTGTTAAATTCGACTAAATTACTTTTATTATTAAGTCTTATTTCTGCGTTTAAAAAAGAAGGAATTCTTACATCTATTAAATTTTGTGATTTAATTAAATCTCTTATTACGTTCTTAATTTCTAAAATAATTGTATTATTGAATTGTTCTTGATTTAAATTTGGATTAGTTATCAATAGATTTTTATTCAATTTTTTACCTGCAGTTTTAATATTTAAGAAAACTTTTGCAACATCTTGATTAATATTAATGGCGACGAATGCCTTATTTTCTGAATTATACTCTTTAAAAAAATCTTCTATATTCATCTTATATATATTTTCTCTATTTTGTTTTATCTTTTCAATACTTTCTATATTCTCTGTTGGTAAAGTATATTGAATTAAATCCTTTGAGCTTTCTTTATTCCAATTTTCATAAAAATAATTTTTTGTATATATAAAAAATTTTTTGTCATTTATTAAAAGAGGAAATATTATCATGTCTGTATTAACAATATCTGAATAAAGAATGTTTTTTTGATAAAAGAAATTGTGAATCTTATCTTTATCAAAAAAAATATTAAAGCTTATACTTTGATTTTCTTCTTTTTCTTTACTTTTTATTTGATAATAAGAAATTAATCTTTTTATTTGATTTAAATTAGTAGTCGAAACTTTTTTGTAATCTTCCTCTAGCAAAAGCCTATTTATTAACTCTTTAAATCCTTTCTTAAAAGCTTGATTTGCTAATTTTTCTTTATTTGTAGAAATTTCTTTGCTTATCTCAACATTATTAACATTAAATATGTTGTTATCTGATAAAACATTTCCAGTTTCAAATAAAATAATTAATATAGAACATATAAATATTAAATTTTTCATAGTTAGCTAATTATCATTTTTATTAATGAAAAAAACACAAAATAGTTATAAAAAAAGTGGCGTAAATATTTCTATTGCCAACAAATTTGTAAATCACATTGCAAAAGTAACAAAAAAAAATGACCAAAAAACGAATAACTTATTTAACTCTAGTAATATAGGTGCTTTTGGTTCAATTTTTGACATAAGTAATATTAAAATTAAAGACCCAGTTATAGTCTCTTGTACAGATGGCGTAGGAACTAAACTAGATTTAGCCAGCAAATATAAAAAATTTGACACTATCGGAATTGATTTGGTGGCTATGTGCGTGAATGATTTGATTGTTCAAGGTGCTAAACCATTATTTTTTTTAGATTATATAGCTTTAGGAAAATTAGAACTTAAGAAAACAAAAAATATTTTAAAAGGTATTTTACAAGGTTGTAAGATTTCAAATTGTAAGCTTATTGGGGGAGAAACAGCAGAAATGCCGGGCATATATTTAAAAAATAAATTTGATTTAGCAGGATTTAGTGTAGGAATTGTTTCTAAAAAAAAAATTTTAAACAAAAAAAATGTTAAAAAAAATGATTTAATTTTTGCCATTCCCTCTAATGGTATTCACTCGAATGGCTATTCACTAGTAAGATCGATTTTAAAAAATAATAAAATAACAAAAAATTTAAAAAAAGAATTATTGAGACCGACCAAAATTTATACAAAAGAGATATTGCAATTAGTAAATAAAAATTTAATCAATTCTGCAGCTCATATTACTGGCGGAGGTTTAGTTGAAAATATAACTAGATCTATACCGAATAATTTATCCATTAATGTCGATCTGTCCAAAATTAAAACAAAAAAAATATTTAAATGGTTAAAATCAAAAAATATCTCAGATCTAGAAATGCTGAGAACTTTTAATTGTGGCGTTGGTTTTTGTATAATAATAAATAAAAAAAACATTAAAAAAGTTAAAAAATATTTTAGTAGAGATTTTATGCCTTACGAAATTGGATATATATCAAAAAATTCTACAAAAAAAATAAATTTTTTTAATTCTATTAAATGGTAAAAAAAAGAACTTGCATTTTTATATCTGGATATGGATCGAATTTAAGATATCTGATAAATAATTCAAGAAATCAAAATTTTCCAATCAAAATATGCCTTGTGGTCTCCAACAACAAAAAAGCGAAAGGAATTTTATATGCTAAAAAAAATTCTATTCCATATTTGATAATAAATACCAATAAAAGAAATTTTGAAAATATAATTCTTAAAGAATTAAAAAAATATAAAATATCTCTTATTTGTTTAGCTGGATATATGAAAATTATTTCAAAAAAATTTATAAACGCTTTTGGAAAAACGATAATTAATATCCACCCATCTTTGCTTCCAAAATTTAAGGGTTTAAATACTTTTAAAAGAGTTTTAATAGATAAAGAAAAGAAAACAGGATGCACAGTTCATTTTGTAAATGAAAAATTAGACAGTGGAACAAATATAGTTCAGAAAAGTTTCTTTATTGACAAAAAAGATAATGAAACAATGTTAAAAAATAAAACTCAAAAACTAGAGCATAGAGCGTTCTCAGAAGCTATTATAAAGATTTTTAGATATAACTAATTTTTAAAAAAAAATTTAATTTCTTTTTTAGCGTTATCAATTGAGTCAGATCCATGAACTGAATTTTTGTCTATGGACATTCCATAAAGTTTTCTAATAGTGTTTTCTTTTGCTTGTTTTGGATCTGTAGCACCCATTAGTTCTCTATTTAATAATACAGCGTTTTTACCCTCTAAAATCATTACTACTATTGGTCCCGATGACAAATATGAGCATAAATCATCATAAAAAGGTTTAGTTTGGTGAACTTTGTAAAATTCCGCTGCTTCTTCTTTTGTAATATGAATTTTCTTATTTTCTTTAATTATTAAATTATTCTTAGCAAAAATTGATTTAATTTTTTCAATCAAATTTCTCTCAACAGCATCGGGTTTTATTATTGAAAGAGTTTGTTCAACGTTATTCATAATATTCCTCTATTAGCTGGTTTAATAATCTTACTCCAAATCCAGTTGCACCACCTGAGTTTAAAGCACCTCCGTATTTTGAAAAAGCCATACCAGCAATGTCTAAATGAGCCCAAGGTGTTTTATTTAAAATAAATCTTTGCAAAAATTGAGCAGCTGTTGTTGATCCTGCTCCTCCAACATAATTTATATTTTGCATATCAGCATTTTTAGAATTCATAAGTTTATCATAATTTTTATGAAGAGGCATTCTCCATAGTTTTTCTTCTACCTTTTCACCAGCATTTATAATTTGATTAGATAACTTATCATCGTTTGAAAAAAGCCCAGCATATTCAGATCCTAAAGAAACTATTATTGCACCCGTCAATGTTGCTAAGTCAACCATAAATTTTGGTTTGAATTTTTTTTCTGTAAAAGTTATTGCATCAGCTAAAACTAATCTGCCTTCAGCATCTGTGTTTAATACTTCTATAGTTTTACCGCTATAAGATTTGACAATATCTCCAGGTCTTTGGGCAATCCCGCTCACCATATTCTCCACGAGTCCTACAACACCTACAGCATTAACTTTTGCTTTTCTTAATGCTAAGTTTTTCATTAAACCAACTACTGCTGCAGAGCCAGCCATATCATAGGTCATGTCTTCCATAAATCTAGCAGGTTTTAATGAATATCCACCAGTGTCGAAAGTAACTCCTTTTCCTACAAATGCTAAAGGTTTAGAATTGTTTTTTGCTCCATTCCATTCCATAGTCACAAGATATGAGCCTCTAACACTTCCCATGCCTACACCAAGCAAAGCATGCATACCAAGTTTTTTTAATTTTTTTTCGTCATATATATTTACTTTTAAACCGTCTTTCTTAAGTGAGTTTAACCTTTTTGCATATTCATCAGGATGTAGAATGTTCCCTGGTTCTGAAACTAAATCTCTTGCATAAAAAGTTCCTTCCTCTAAAGCTTTAAATTTTAATTGATTTTGATGTGAGGGTTTATTTTTGTTTCCCAATACATTAATAGAAATAAGTCTTGTTTCTTTTTTTGTTTTATACTTTTTAAATTCATAAGATTTTAATTTTAGACCATGAAGAAAATGACCTAAGAAATTATCATATTTACCTACTATGCTATCAGAAATTATAAAGTATTCGCTATTCTTTCCATAGTTAATACGTCCAAAAAATTCTGCTCCTAGACTCTCTGAGTCAGAGGTCTTTAAGTTATTTTTAATTGATATTAAAACTATCTTTTTTTTTGAATTGAGTTCAAAAACAAATAAATTTTTTTTTAAATCAATAGTTTTTAATAGATCATTTATGTAAGAAAACTCAGAATTAGAAAGATACTTTTTTAAGCCACTAGTGTTGAATTTATCATTAGAAAATAAAACTAGATTGGCCGAAGACTTGCCGCTAATCTTGTTCAAATATTTAATTTTAATAGACATAAATTTTTTAATAAACTCCAATAGAGTTGAGTGCTATATATGTACAAATATATCAGATTTCAATGGGAAATCGGTCATAGTTAAACCATAGATTGAATTTTATCCAAGGTTGCTTTAGTTATATACATTAAATTAAATTGCAATGCTACAAAACAAAATTTATCGAAATTTTATCAAAGAAATACTAAAAACTTTTTTAGTTATATTATTTGGCTTAACAATAATTGCATGGACTGTAAGAGCAGTAAATTTTTTAGATTTAATTGTAGAAAGTGGTTATTCGATCGCAACATATTTTCAGTATTCAGCTCTAAACTTGTTGGGTATATTGACAAAGTTTATTCCTTTATCCTTTTTGTTGTCTCTAATATTTTTTATTATAAAAAAAATTCAAGAAAAAGAATTCACAATATTATGGACATCTGGAATTAAAAAATTAACAATAGTTAATCTTTTCTTTGTAGTTTCCTTATTTATTTTATTTTTGTATTTAATTTTTTCTACTTTAATAACGCCAATAGCTTTACAGAAGTCTAGATCTTTATTAAACGAAGAAAATTTTAATTCATTTTTACCTACAATAAGAATTCAACAATTTAGCGACTCATTTAAAGGATTCACTTTCTTCGTTGAAAACAAAAAAAATAATAAAATCGACAATGTATTTATTCATGACGAATCTAATGTATTAAAAAATTTAACATCTGATCAATCAGATAAAAATTCGACGACAATAGTTGCTGAAAATGGAATAATTCAAGAAAGAAAAAAATTAATATTATTCAATGGACAAATTATATCAACTCAAAAAGAAAATTTAAAAAATAATATAATAAAATTTTCACAACTTAATATCAATTTAGAAAATCTTTCTACAAGTACAATTAAAACTCCAAAATTACAAGAAACGCCTACGTATGATCTTTTACAATGTATCTTGCAATCATATCCAGAAAAAATTCTCAATTGTAAAAAAAGTGCTGAAAATGAAATCAAAACTGTACTAAATAGAAGGTTTGTTCTTCCTTTTTATATTCCTATAATTTCTCTTTTATGTTCTTGTTTAATAATAAAAATTGAAAGGAAAAAAAATTATTTTTTAAATAAATATACTGTCTTTATTTTAAGTTTTTTTATTTTACTTTATGCAGAATTAATTGTTCGATACACTGGTATTTCAAAAATTGTTAATATTTTATTTGTAATCTCTCCATTTATTTTAATTCCGATAATTTATTTATTACTAATTTATAAATTTTCAAAGGAGTCTAT
The DNA here is from genome assembly GCA_014654415.1 of Pelagibacterales bacterium SAG-MED05. Classification (GTDB taxonomy): domain Bacteria; phylum Pseudomonadota; class Alphaproteobacteria; order Pelagibacterales; family Pelagibacteraceae; genus Pelagilacustribacter. The sequence goes on from JACWDC010000002.1 coordinate 132,319, forward strand.
TCTATCAAAATGATTAAAGTTTTATCACAATATTTGTTACAAGGTTATTTTAAAAGAATTTTTAAAGTTGTTTTAATCTTTTACTGTTTTGGTTTAATTTTAAATTTATTTGAAGAAATTGAATTTTTTAAAAATTTGAACGTAACAATATTAATTCCAATATCTCTTACTGCGGTGTTTATTCCAAGTTTAATAATAAAAATGTTACCTTTTATTATTTTTATTTCAAGCTTATGGTTTCTTTTAGATTTAAGAAATAGTAAAGATCTCTTAACTTTAAAAGTATTTGGATACTCAAATTTTAAAATATTTTTTATATTGGCTATAACTTCTTTTGTTTTTGGTTGGATAATATTATTTACAATAAATCCTCTTACATCTTCTATGGTTAAATATTATGAAAAAACCAAGTCAGAATACTCAAAAGATATAGACCATCTAGTTTCAATCAATAAAAATGGACTTTGGACTAAAGAAAATTTAAAAGCTGGACACCGTATTATTTCGGCAGAGGAGATAAAAAATAATGTTCTAAAAAAAATAACAATTTTTGATTTGGATAATGATTATAACTTAATTCAGAAAATTTATTCTAAAACTGCAGATATATCAAAAAATAAATGGGATCTTAATGAAGTTCTAATTATCAAATTTAATGATGGAATAGTTCAAGAAGATTATAGGGATAACTATTCAATATTCTCAAAATATGATGATGAAAAAATCAATAGTTTATTCAGTAATTTTGATACAATGTCTTTTTTAGATTTGATTTTAAATTACCAAGACCTACAAAATAAAGGTTACAATAAATCCTATTTAGACCAAAATCTAAATTCAATGCTATCTTTGCCATTCTTCTTATTTATGATGACAGCATTGGCTTCTATACTAACAATGAATACTTTAAAACAATCAAATAATTTCACTTTTATATTAGCTGGCCTTATAGCTTGCGTTGCTGTCTATTATTTTAAAGATTTATCATTAGCTTTAGGTAAAACTGATAGAGTTTCTTTATCCCTAGCAGCTTGGATTCCAGTTGCTGTCATTGGTTTATTTGGTTCAATAGGAATTTTACAAATAAATGAAAAATAAATTTTTAACAGCTTTGATTTTAATGTTCTTTTTTCAACCATTGATAGGTGAAAATCTTAACATTCAATCCTCTGAGATTTCTATAGATAAAAAGAGTCGTTTAACTATTTTTAAAGGTGACGTTGTAGCCACAGATTATAAAAATAATGTGTTTAAATCAGAATATGCTGAATATAAAAAAAATCTTAAATTTTTAAAAAGTAAAGGAGAAACTACAATTCTAACCTCAGAAGGTTACTTGCTTACAGGTACAAACATCATATTTGATAATGAAAACAAATATATAAAATCTACTGATAAAGCTACTATAAAAGATTTAGAAAATAATAATATATATTTAGAAAACTTTGAATATTCTACTGAAAATAATTTTTTTAGATCTACTGGTAAAATTAAAATTATCGATGTTAAAGAAAACTCATATAACTTTTCTCAAATATATATAGATGAAAAAAAAAGAGAAATCATTGGAGCAGATATAAAAGCTTTTTTAAATCAAGAAAATTTTAAAATTGATACTAATAATAAACCTCGTGTTTTTGCTAATACAGTGAAAATTGATAATCAAAACACTGAGTTTACTAAAAGTATTTTTACTTTATGCAATTATAGGGAAAAAGATAAGTGTCCTCCCTGGTCTTTAAATGCAAGTAAAATGAGACACAATAAAAAGAGCAAAACTATCTATTATGACAATGCGGTAATCAAAGTGTATGACTTACCTATCTTTTACTTACCAAGACTATCACATCCTGACCCTTCCGTAGATCGTAGATCTGGTTTTTTGCCTCCATCCTTTTCAGATACAAAAAATTTAGGAGCAGGATTAGAAATTCCGTATTTTTGGAATTTAGATAAAGATAAAGATTTTACTTTGAAAAGTAGATTGTTTGCATCTGAACATCCTCTATTTTCAGGAGAATACCGTCAAGCATTTAAAGAGTCTGACTTAATTTTAAATGTTGGTTTTACCGAAGGATACAAAAATACAAGTGAAACAAAAAGAAGTGGTAGTAAATCTCATTTTTTTTCACAATTTGTTAAGAAGTTTAAAGGCAAGAAAGGATCAGATAATGAGTTTAAATTATCATTACAAAAAGTCTCTAATAAGAAATATCTCAAACTATATAAAATTAATAACAACTTAGTTGATTATCAAAATGATAGATTGGAAAATTCTTTAAATTTTTCACATGAAAATGAAGACCTTTTTTTTGGTCTTCAGGCAAGTGCGTTTGAGGATTTAACAGAAAATAACGCCAATGATGAGTATGAATACATTCTGCCGGATATAATATTAGATAAAAATTTATTTAGTAACAATAAGTATGGGTATGCTGACTTACAGTCTAATTTAATTTTTCACAATTATGAAACTAACAAATTTACAAAATTTTTTATTAACGATATTGACTGGAAATATAAACAAACTAATTATCAATCTGGTTTAAAAGGACGTTTGCTAGGCAAGTTAAAAAATGTGAACTATGAAGCCAAAAATACTTCAATTTATAAGACCGATACTACCCATGAAGTATTTGGGGCAATAGGTTATTTAAGTGAAATAAACCTTTTCAAAAAAATTAATGAAAATTCAAAGAGTTTTTTGACACCTAAAATGTTGTTGAGATATGCTCCAGGTCATATGAGAGAAGAAACAGATAAAACAAGATTAAATCACTCAAATGTATTCACTTTAGATCGATTAAATACTAACAAAAATTTTGAAAGTGGATTAAGTACAACTTTAGGATTTGATTATGAATTAGAAGATTCTAATAAAAAACTGGATTTTTCAATAGCTCAAATAATAAATGAAAAAGAAAATAAAGATATGCCTTCTTCTTCAAGCTTAGATCAAAGATTTTCAGATGTAATTGGACATTCAAAACTAGAGGTTAATGAGAATATAGAATTAAGCTATAATTTTGCTTTAGATCAAAACTACGGAAAACTTAATTATAATGAACTTGGCACAAGTATAAATTTTAATCCAATAAAATTTGATCTTAATTATTTACAAGAAAAAGAACATATAGGAAACCAAGAGTATTTTAAAGGTAAAGTAGGTTTTGCTCCAAATAAATATGGTCTTTTTTCTGCAGAAACAAAAAGGAACTTAATTACAAATTCTGCTGAATATTACAATTTAAGTTACGAATATACAAACGATTGCTTGAGAGCAGGCTTGGTATACAGAAGAGAATTTTACAATGACTCTGAGCTAGAACCTGAAGACTCATTAATGTTTAAAATTACACTAACTCCATTTGGAGATATCAATTCACCTTCTTTCAATTAATGAAGCAATTAATATTTTTTTTAATTATAATTATGTTTAAAGAAAACATTTCTTTTGCCTCAATTCAAAATAAAATTTTAGTAAATATTGGAAATCAAATCATCACTTCTTATGAATTAAAAAATAGAGTAAAAACAATTTTAGTTTTGAATAATAAAGAATTAAACCAAGAAAATGTAAATAAAACTAAAAATGAAGCTTTAAATTTTTTAATAAACTCTAAATTAAAAAAAGAACAGATCATTAAATATAAAGTTAAAGCTAACAAGCTTTCAATTTCAAATCATTTAAATGGCATAGCCTCTAATTATAATACTGATGAAAATGGTCTTAAATCAATATTTGAAAATAATGCCTTAAGCTATGAGCTTTTTTTAGATGAAATTAAAACTGAGTTTGCTTGGCAACAATTAATTTTTAATTTTCATCAAGATAAAATTAAATTAAATGAAGAAGAGATAGAAAAAGAATTAAATGAAGTAGTTGCAAATCAAAAACAAACAGAGGAATACAATCTCGCAGAAATTGAAATAATAATAGGAAATAATATTAATTATGAAAAAAAAATTGAAGAAATTAAAAATCAAATAAATGAAATTGGATTTAAAAATACAGCAATAAAATATAGTACATCTTTATCATCTCTTGAAGGGGGTAACTTGGGTTGGATTAACTCTCAGGCATTGTCAAATAAGATTTTAAACAATGTCAAAAAAATGAAACCAGGAGATGTTTCCGAGCCAATATTTCAACTAGAAACAGCAACATTTATCAAATTATTAGATATAAGAAAAATAAGTTTTAATGATATAAATTTAAAAAAAATGAAAAGTCAGATAATTTTTCAAAAACAAAATGAACTTTTAAACTTATTTTCAAATAGTTATTTGTCAAAAATTAAAAACAGTACTCTTATACAATACAATGAATAATAAGATTATTATTGTTGCTGGAGATCCTAATAGTATTAATTCTGAAATAATCTATAAAGCTTGGAAAAAAATAGATAATAAAATTAAAAAAAGATTGTATTTAATTGCAAATTATAATTTAATTTGCAAACAATACAGAAAATTAGACTATAAAATAAATATTATAAAAATAAACGACATAAAAGACAATATTGTTTCAACTGTTTTAAAAATTATAGATATTCCAATTAATTTTAAAAACCCTTTTAAAGTTAGTTTTAGTGCGTCTTCAAAATATGTAATAAAAAGTCTAAATTTGGCTCATTCGTTGGCAATAAAAAAAGAAATAAAAGCAATTATAAACTGTCCCGTAAACAAAAATCTGATAAAAGTCTCAAAAAGTATTGGTGTTACAGAATTTTTTGCATCTAAATGTAAAATTAAAAAATCTTCTGAAGTCATGCTAATACACAATAATAAATTTTCTGTAGTCCCCCTTACCACTCATTTAAACATTAAAGATGTATCAAAAAATATTACTTCAAGTTTAATAATTAAAAAATTAACAACCTTAAATAATGAATTTAAAAAAGTATTTAAAATCAAACCTAAAATAGGAGTTCTGGGATTAAATCCGCATAATGGGGAATTAAATAATAAGTCAGAGGAAGTTCAAAAAATAATACCAGCTATATCAAAACTAAAGAAAGCAGGCCTAAATATCTATGGTCCATTGATTGCTGATACAACCTTTGTTAGCAATTACAAAAAATATAATGTAGTTGTAGGAATGTATCACGACCAAGTATTAGCTCCCTTTAAAACATTATATCATTTTAATGCAATCAATATTACTCTTGGTTTAAATTATTTGCGTGCTTCTCCAGATCATGGTCCAGCAATTGATTTGGTTGGAAAAAATAAGGCAAATTACTTAAGCTTATTCCAATGCATTAAATTCATTAACAATATAAAACAATGAGATATGCTAAAAAATCTTTAGGACAAAATTTTCTAATAGACGCAAATATTATTAAAAAAATAATTAATTTAGCTACTGTTTTTGATAAAAATATTTTAGAAATCGGTCCAGGTAAAGGTGCTCTCACAAATGAAATATTAAAAAATAAACCTAAATCTCTTATACTTATTGAAAAAGACGCTTTAATTTATAAAGAATTAAAACTAAAATTTATTAATCATAAAAATGTAGAAATTTATAATGCAGATTTTCTTAAATTCAATATTGAAAAAAAATTAAAAAAAAATACTATTATTTTTGGAAACTTACCATACAATATTTCTTCTCAAATACTGGTTAAAATAATTAAATTTAAAGCATGGCCTCCAAAATACAATAGTGTAATTTTTATGTTTCAGAAAGAAATGGCAGAAAGAATAATTGGAACTTATAAAACGTCTAAATATGGAAGGTTATCTATTTTAACAAATTATAGATTAAATATTTTAGAAAAATTTAATGTATCTTCAAATTGTTTTTTTCCAAAACCAAAAGTAGACTCGAGTGTTCTTCATTTTAAACCAAAAGAAAAAAATTTACCTAATATTAAAAATATAGAAAATTTAGAAAAAATTACTAACATTTTTTTTTCAAATAAAAGAAAAATGATTAATAAAAATATAAAAAAAATTTTTAATAATAATAAGTTAAATCTTATTAAGGGTTTAAATCTAAAATCTAGACCTTCAGATCTTAAACCAGAAAAATATTATGAAATTACAGAATTGTTTGAGAGAATGTAGGTGATTTTTTTTTATTTATTGAAATAATATTTTCAATTTGCTTATAGCAATTTTCAAGGTTTTTATTTATTACAATATAATCATAATCTTTCCAATGTTGGATATCTTCATCATAAGCTTTAAATCTTCTTTCAACCTCTTGTGGAGAATCTTGATTTCTTTTTGTTAACCTTTGTTTTAGTTCATCTTTATTAGGAGGTATTAAATAAATTTTTATTAGCTTTAAATTTTTAAATTTAGATAATTGCTGCGTGCCTTGCCAATCAATATCAAAAATTATATCATTTTTTTTTATCATTTCATCTACACTTTCTTTTGAAGTTCCATAATAGTTATCAAAGATCTTGGCATACTCATAAAATTTTCCTTCACTTATAAACTTCTTAAACTTTTCATTAGAAATAAAATGATAATCAACTCCATCTACCTCGTTAGGACGAGGTTTTCTTGTTGTGTGAGAAACCGAAATTTTGAATGATTGATATTTTTGTTGAATTTTTTTTGTTATCGTTGTTTTACCAGCTCCAGATGGGGATGATAAAATTACCATGATATTATTTGAATCATGACTCATAAAAATCTTAAGAAATGTTTAGGTTTATTGATTTGTCTTGCTTTCAATAAATTTAATAGCATCTCCAACTGTTAAAATTTTTTCAGCTTCGCTATCTGATATTTCAGAGCCAAACTCTTCTTCAAAAGCCATTACTAATTCAACGGTATCTAAGCTATCTGCGCCCAAATCGTCAATAAAACTTGATTCTTCTGTAACTTTTTCTTCCTCTATGCCTAAATGATCGGCAACTATTTTTTTAATTTTTGGTTTTATATCGTTCGACATTAATTACCTTTGTTGTGTTAATGATATTTTCTTAATAGATTATTAGATAGAATTGTCAAGCCATATACATTCCGCCATTAACATGAATGGTTTCACCACTAATATAATTAGCCATATCTGATGCTAAAAAAGCTACACA
>JACWDC010000020.1 GCA_014654415.1 Pelagibacterales bacterium SAG-MED05
AGAGATATAATTGATATAGATTCAACGTATGAAGATTTTGAATCGTCAGAGAATGGCGATGAGTCAAAAGTCAAAAAAAAATTAGATAATAAAAAAGAGGAAAAAAAAGACGAAAAGAGAAAAGAAGATGAAAAAAGAGAACAGGAAACAACAACTGAAGATGATGAATTTAATGTCTCATTGGCAAAAATGGAGGAGGAAATTAAACCTAGAATAATTAATATTCTAGACTCATTAAATAAAAACTATCTAAAACTTCAAAAATATCAAAAAGAAAAATTATATTGTTTATTGGATTCGAAAGAACTTTCAGTATCTAAAAATAAGAACTTTAAAAAAATTCAAGCGTTATTGGTTGATAATTTTAAAAATCTTCAGTTAGCCTCACATGTAGTGGAAGAATTGGTTCAGGCACATTACAAAGAAAATAAAAAAATAGTTTCCTTAGAAGGAGTGTTGTTAAGATTGGCTATGGATAACAAAATTTCTAGAGAAGAATTTTTAAAATATTATATAGGAAATGAAATCAACCCTAAATTTGAGTCATTTTTAAAAGAAAATCAAACATGGAAAAATTTTTTCAAGAAATATAAAAAAGATTTTTCTGAAATTAGAGAAAGGCTAGTAGATTTCAGCAAAAAAATAGGATTGTCAGTAGGTGAATTCAAAACATTAGTAAGCAGAATTCAAAAAGGGGAAAGAGAGTCAAGAATAGCAAAAAAAGAAATGGTCGAAGCTAATCTTAGACTGGTAATTTCTATTGCTAAAAAATATACTAATAGAGGACTTCAATTTCTAGATTTAATTCAAGAGGGTAATATTGGTTTGATGAAAGCCGTTGATAAATTTGAATATCGAAGAGGCTACAAATTTTCAACATATGCAACATGGTGGATCAGGCAAGCAATTACAAGATCTATTGCTGATCAAGCTAGGACAATTAGAATTCCGGTTCATATGATTGAAACAATCAATAAAATAGTCAGAACACAAAGGCAAATTATGAGTGAGTTTGGAAGAGAGCCAACCCCAGAGGAGTTGGCCAAAAAATTAGCAATGCCACTTGAAAAAGTAAGAAAAGTTTTAAAAATCGCTAAAGAACCAGTATCATTAGAAACTCCTGTAGGAGACGAAGAAGATAGCAGCTTAGGTGATTTTATAGAGGATAAAAATGCTTTACAACCTTTGGACACAGCTATTCAATCAAATTTGAGTGAGTCCACAACAAAAATCCTTGCATCCTTAACTCCAAGAGAGGAAAGAGTTTTGAGAATGAGGTTTGGAATTGGTATGAATACAGATCACACTTTAGAAGAAGTTGGTTTACAATTTTCAGTAACGAGAGAAAGAATACGACAAATTGAAGCCAAAGCATTAAGAAAACTTAAACATCCAAGCAGATCGAAACAATTAAAAAGTTTTTTAGAAAAGTAGGCTTCTTAAAGCAAATGAAAAAGAAACCTTTTTTGATTTGGCGTCAATCTTATCTATATGTTTTAATCTTAATAGCTATTTCTTTTTCAATCAATCAGTACTATGCTTATATCGGAGTATTACCAGTAGACAGCTTTTCTACCTTTAACGCAGGATACGATATATTGAATGGCTCTTATCCTTTTAAAGATTTTTGGACTATAAAGGGTCCAGTTTTAGATATATTACAAGCAATTTATTTTAAATTTTTTGGTATTTCTTGGTTTAGTTACGCTGCTCATTCTTCTAGTTTTAATTCTATTTTTGGTCTTTCAACTTATTTTACCTTAAGACAATTTAATTTAGATCATAAATACTGTTTTATTTATTCCACTTTAGCATCAATTTTAATGTATCCTACTTATGGCATACCTTTTACAGATCACCATGTTTCAATATTTTCAATATTATCTGTTTATTGCTTATGTCTAGCAATCATAAAAAAAAAAAATATTTATTGGTTTTTAATACCTATATTTTTAATTCTTGGCTTTTTTACAAAACAAACACCCGCCGCTTATTTTGGAATATTAATATCTATAATAACTTTACTTTATTTTATTTCACAATTTAAAAAAGAAATTGTGATAACTATATTTTTAAGCTGCTTACTTGTAGCTATAATAATTTTTGGTTTAATAACGTTATTTGAAATACCTTTTAAATCCATACTAATTCAGTATTTTTTATTCCCCATGTCTTTAGGTGAAACCCGTTTAGAATGGCTATTGCCTTTTGAATTTCAAAGATTTGTTTTGAGACATAAGTTAATTTATATCGCATTATCAATACCAATTTTCTTATTAATTAAAAATCTATTTAAGAGTTTTAAATCAATTATAGATGAAGATAATTTAATATTTATATTATTATTAGGAACATTATTAATTTTTATTACTCATCAATTAATGACAATTAATGGACTTTTTATTTACTTTTTAATTCCTGTTTTTTCAGCTTTTTCACATATTTATGTTTCTAACTTTAAAAACAAAAATAGGTATATATATTTTTTTTTGATCTTTAGTTTAATTTCGACTGTTTATTATCATGAGAAATATATTAGCAAAAGAGACACACTTCTTTTACGAAATATAAATTTAAATACAGCAGTCAATTCATCAATTTTAGATGAGAAGTTAAAAAACTTAAGATGGATAACACATAACTATCCTAAAGATCCAGAACGTGAGATTCAAAATTTATTAGAAACTATTAACGTAATAAAAAATGACAAAAAAACTAAAATGATTGTAACCGATTATCAATTTATTTCAGTAATATTGTCTATTGAGGGAAACTCAGCTGCAAGAATTTGGTGGAGACATCATATATATCCAGTGCATAATACAAAATATTTTAATCACTGGAAAAATTTTCTTCTTCAAAAAATTAAAAAAGAGAATATAGATTCAATCTATACGATTCATCCTCTAGAAGGCGAAAAAAATATTTTTGAGGGATTAATTAGCGAAGAGTGTTACACAAATGATAAAATAAATGATATTTTGATTATACAAA
>JACWDC010000021.1 GCA_014654415.1 Pelagibacterales bacterium SAG-MED05
ACTAAACTTGGTGAATTAGCATTAGGTAAGAATGTGACAGTAGCATTTATGCCTTGGCAAGGGTATATTTTTCTTCCTCTATAGCCGATAAATATTGAATTTCAGAGGTAACTTTGCCATTTACAATTTTTTTATAAGGACTCTCTATATATCCAAATTTATTTACTCTGCAATAAGTGGCTAAACTATTGATTAACCCGATATTAGGGCCTTCAGGTGTTTCGATAGGACAAATCCTGCCGTAATGTGTTGGATGAACGTCTCTTACTTCAAAACCAGCTCTCTCTCTAGTTAGGCCGCCTGGTCCCAATGCAGAAACTCTTCTTTTGTGAGTAATCTCTGATAAAGGATTAGTTTGATCCATAAATTGTGAGAGTTGTGAAGTGGCAAAAAAATCTTTTAGTGATGTTGTAATAGGTTTTGCATTTATTAAATCTTGTGGCATCGCTGATTCAATTTCAAGAAATGTAGACATTTTTTCTTTAACAGTTCTTTCCATTCTCAAAAGACCAATTCTGAATTGATTTTCTACCAGCTCTCCAACAGATCTTACTCTTCTATTTCCAAGATGGTCTATATCATCTACATCTCCTCTACCATCTCTTAAGTTAAGCATAAATTGGATGATAGCAATAATGTCATCAGTGGTTAGTATGGTTTTCTTATCGCTAATTTTTAAATTTAATTTAGAATTTAATTTTACTCTCCCAACTTCAGAAAGATCATAACGTTCTTTTGTAAAATAAAGATTATTGAATATTTCTTCAGCAATATCTAATGATGGTGCTTCACCAGGTCTTAAAACTTTATAAATATCATTTAAAGCATCTGCTTTGTTAGTGTTTTTGTCAACTTTAAGCGTTTCTAACAAATAAGGGCCTTTGTTAATTGGGTCAATGTTGACTAAATCTATAGTCTTTTCATTTTGATTAATAATTTTTTCAAGTTGATCTTCTGTTATATCGAAACCGCTTCCTATTACAGTCTCCCCTTCTTTATTTTTGATGTCATTTGCAATATATTTTCCTACAATTTGTTCATTAGTGACTAGAATAGTTTTTAGACCTTTCTCTTGAAGTTTTTTTGCTATTATAAAATTAAGTTTTTCACCTTTTGATAAAATCTTTTTATTATTTTTAGAGTCTATTAAGTCATAAGAAAGCTTTATAGGTCTTTTATAGTTTTCAGGATTAAAATCTGTAATCCACATTTTTTTTTCAGAATTAATCGTGAATTTGTTAGTTGAATAAAATGTATTGATAATTTTTTCTTTAGAAAAGCCTAAAGCAAATAAAATTGAGGTAATTGGTAATTTTTTCTTTCTATCGACTCTAAAATATAAAATATCTTTAGGATCAAACTCAAAATCTAACCAAGATCCTCTTCCTGGAATAATTCTACAATTAAATAGCAATTTTCCACTTGAATGAGTTTTTCCTTTATCGTGATCAAAGAAAACTCCTGGGCTTCTGTGCATTTGATTTACAACTACTCGTTCGACACCATTTGTTATAAAAGTTGCGCTAGGTGTCATTAAAGGTAATTCACCAATAAATACTTCTTGTTCTTTTGCAGAAAGAATTTGTTTAGTATTATTTTCAGAATCAATGTCATAAACAACTAGTCTCAGATTAGCTTTGAGTGCAGCTGAATATGAAAGACTTCTTTGTTTACATTCTATTACATCAAATTTAGGCTTTTCTAATTTATAAGAGATGTACTCAAGAGTAGATTTGTCTGAGCCATCTTCTATTGGAAAAATATTTTTAAAAACTTTATCAATGCCTTTTGATAGGTCATTCATTTGTTTTTCTATTGACTTAGACTCTAAGAATTCATTGTAAGAATTTTTTTGAACTTCTATAAGATTCGGAATTGATAGCCCTTCAACAAGCTTACCAAAATTTTTTCTAACATTTTTCTTTTGAGTGAAAGATAACTGCATTAATAATAAAAAAAATTTTACTGCTACTTTTATAGTACAGTAAAATTTAGTCTTAAATTTTGTTTACTTTAATTCTACTTTAGCTCCAGCTGCTTCAAGTTTTTTCTTAAATTCTTCAGCTTCTTTTTTTGCTACTCCGCCTTTAATCTCTTTTGGTGCAGCTTCAACTAAATCTTTTGCTTCTTTCAATCCTAAACCTGTTATTGCTCTTACTTCTTTAATAACATTAATTTTTTTATCTCCAGCTGCGGATAAAAAAAGTGAAAATTCTGATTTTTCTTCAGCTGCTGGCGCTGCTGCTCCTGCCGCCGCCGCGACCGGTGCTGCTGCTGTAACACCCCATTTTTCTTCTAATTGTTTAGAAAGTTCAGCTGCTTCTACAACCGTTAAAGTTGATAGCTCATCTATAATTTTATTTAAGTCTGCCATGTTAGATCCTATGAATTAATTTTTTAAACTCTTTGCGCGCGCTAAATTAGCAATTTTTGAGCCAGGTGCAAGTAAAATACTCACTAATTTTTGAGCTGGTGATGATAAAATTCCTACAATTTTGGCTCTGGCTTCTTCAAGTGAAGGTAGTGTGGCGATTATAGCCACTTCTTTTTGGTCTAAAACCTTACCGTCCATAAATCCAGCTACAATTTTTAGCTTATCGTGAGATTTAGCAAACTTAGTTAAAATTTTTGCTGTTGTAATTGGATCTGAAGAGATGGCTGCTGCAGTTGGACCAGTAAAATATTTTTCTAAATCTTTTACTGGAGTTTCTTTAATTGCAATCTTTGTAATTCTATTTTTTGTAATTTTAAAAAGAATACCTTTTTCTCGAAGTTCTTTTCTTAACTTATCTAATTCATTAACATTTAAGCCTTGATACTGAGCTATCATAACAGACTCATTTGATGAAAAATTCTTTTTCATCTCTTCTACATAATTTTTCTTAGCTTCTTTGTTCATCATAATTATTTTGCTCTGACTTTGTAAGATATGCCC
>JACWDC010000022.1 GCA_014654415.1 Pelagibacterales bacterium SAG-MED05
GGTTTGTCTGTATTGGAGTATTTTAATTCAACACACGGAGCAAGAAAAGGGTTAGCTGACACTGCTTTAAAAACAGCAAACTCAGGTTATCTAACAAGAAGACTTTGTGATGTTGCTCAGGACGTACAAGTTACTAAAGCAGAGTGCGATCCTAAGAAAAGATCATCTGTAACTATTTCTGAAATAATAGAAGGTGGAAATATTTTAGTAAGTTTATCAGAAAGAGTTCTTGGGAGAGTAATAGCTGAAGATATTAAAAATCCTGTAACAGGAGAAACTATTATTAAAAAAGGAAAATTGATTGACGAATTTGATTGTGAAAAAATTGATGCCGCTGGAGTAAAATCAGTAAATGTATATTCAGTAATCACTTGTGCTTCCACTAAAGGCGTTTGTCAAGTTTGTTATGGTAGAGATTTGGCTAGAGGTAAATTAGTAAATATTGGTGAAGCTGTGGGAATGATTGCAGCCCAGTCTATAGGTGAACCTGGCACACAATTAACAATGAGAACTTTTCACGTTGGTGGAACAGCTCAAATTAAAGAAGAGTCTCAAATCGTTTCTCAAACTAAAGGAAAGTTAAATATAATAAATAAAAACCTCATCGAAGATTCGAAGAAAAACATTATTGTTATGGGTCGAAACACTCAATTAAGCATTGAAGACGAAACTGGAAGGCAACTAGCTATATACAAAGTAAATTATGGTTCAAAATTATTTTTTAAAGATGGAGATATGATCGAAAAAGGAAAAAAAATAGCTGAATGGGACCCTTATACTTTACCAGTAATTGCAGAAACTGGAGGTATTGTTAATTATATGGACTTAACTGAAGGAAGTTCATTAACAGAAACATTAGATGATGCTACAGGCTTATCATCCAAATCAGTTACAGATTGGAAATCACTATCTAAAAATTCTGAATTAAAACCTCGTATTACTTTAAGAGATGATAAAGGTGAAATTATTAAAAAAGCAGATGGAAATGAAGCAAGATATTATTTAGTTCCAGATACCATTTTATCAGTAAAGGACGGGCAAAAAATTTCAGCTGGTGATGTATTAGCTAGACTTCCTAAAGAAACATCTAAAACAAAAGATATTACTGGAGGACTACCAAGAGTTGCTGAGTTGTTCGAGGCGAGAAAACCAAAAGATAGCGCAATTATAGCTGAGAATGATGGAGTTATTGAATTTGGAAAAGAAGTAAGAGGTAAGCAAAAAATTTCTATTGTTGCTACAAGCGGTGAAACTTCAAATTATCTAATTCCAAAAGGCAAACATGTTAATTTTAATCAGGGAGAAAAAATTAAAAAAAGGTGAATACTTGCTTGATGGAGCTCCGTTGCCTCATGATATATTAAGAGTACTAGGAGTTGAGAAGTTAACAGAGTATTTTGTAACTGAGGTTCAAGAAGTTTATAGACTTCAAGGTGTTGTGATTAACGATAAGCACATCGAAACTATTGTTAGACAAATGTTAAAAAGAGTTGAAATTAAAGACCCGTGTGATTCAGGGTTATTAACTGGTGAAGTAATAGATTTACTTGATGTTAATAAAATTAACGAGGAATTAAGAAAAGAGAAAAAGAAACCAGCTGTATTCGAAAGAGTTTTACTTGGTATTACAAAGGCTTCTTTACAAACAAATTCATTTATATCTGCAGCATCATTTCAGGAAACTACTCGAGTATTAACAGATGCCTCGATAAGAGGTAAAGTTGATACACTAGAAGGTTTAAAAGAAAATGTTATTGTAGGAAGATTAGTACCAGCTGGAACAGGCTTAACGAAGATTGATTGGGATAAAAAAGCCAGAGAACAAGATAAAACAAGATTAGAAGAATTACAAAAACAAGCATTAAAAGCCTCAACTTCGCCAGAGCAAACAACTTAAAATATAAAAGAATATCCATTAAATATTGACTTTTATCATTTCGATGTTAATTTACGGCACATTTTGAACGTTAGAAGTAAGGTATTTTATAACCTTAAACACTAACAAAAAAACGACCAAACTTTCTTTACTTCCACTTCAAAATATTACTATGCCAACAATTAATCAGTTGATTAAAAAAAGTAGAGTTAAACCAATAGTACGAAATAAAGTTCCAGCTTTAGAGCGTCAACCACTTAAACGTGGGGTTTGTGTAAAAGTTTATACAACTACTCCTAAAAAACCAAATTCAGCATATAATTTATCTGCCATTGTTTTATTTTTTCTTTTTCTTGTGGCATCCATTAGCCACCTTAATGCTAAAGCTTGTGCTCTTTTTGATTTAACTTCCACAGGAACTTGATAAGTTGCGCCACCAACTCGTCTAGATCTACATTCTAGATTAGGCTTCACATTGCTAATTGCTGCGTTAAAGATTTTTAATGGATCTTCGCTATTTTTAGATTTAATTTTTTCTAAAGCATCATATAAAATTTTTTCAGCAGTTGATCTTTTGCCATCATACATTATAGAGTTAATAAATTTAGAGACTGTTTCTGAATGAAATTTAGGATCTGGATAAACTTTTCTAATTGGTGCTTTTCTTTTTCGAGACATAATATTATTTTGGTTTTTTTGCTCCGTACAAAGATCTTCTTTGTTTACGATTTGCTACTCCTTGGGTATCTAAATTTCCTCTCAAAATATGGTACCTAACGCCAGGTAAGTCTTTGACTCTTCCTCCTCTTAATAAAACTACAGAATGTTCTTGTAAATTATGCCCTTCTCCAGGAATATAAGCCGTAACTTCGAAACCATTTGACAATCTTACTCTCGCA
>JACWDC010000023.1 GCA_014654415.1 Pelagibacterales bacterium SAG-MED05
AGAGGATTGAACGAACAAGCTGTAAAACAATTAAGAAAATCTGGGTTTTATCAAAATTTAGAAAAATCTTTGAATGGTATCCTTAAAAGACTAAACAAAGTATAATTTTCTATGCAGTCAGATTCGAATATTCTGCAAGTTAATAATCTTTCTAAATTTTTTGGAGGATTAGCAGCAGTTTCAAATTGTTCTTTAAAAATTAAAAAAGGTTCCATTACAGGAATTATTGGGCCCAATGGATCAGGCAAAACAACATTATTTAATTTGATTACAGGAAATTTAGAGTCATCTCAAGGCACAGTTTTATTTAATAATGAAAATATTACTAATATTCCTTCTTATGAATTATTTTCAAAAGGTATTTTAAGAACTTTTCAAATTGCTCATGAATTTACAAATCTTACAGTGCTAGAAAATTTAATGATGGTTCCAGGAAAGCAGTCTGGTGAAAATTTAGTTAATGCTTTATTCAAGCCAGGCATTGTTAAAAAAGAAGAAGAAAAAGTTAAAGAAAAAGCTTTAGAAGTAATTGATTTTTTAAATCTTAAACATCTTTCAAATGAACTTGCGGGAAATTTATCAGGAGGTCAAAAAAAACTATTAGAACTTGGTAGAACTATGATGGTTGATGCCAAGTTGGTTTTATTAGATGAAGTTGGCGCAGGAGTAAACAGAACTCTATTAAAAGATATAGGAAGCGCAATATTGAGACTAAATAAAGAAAAAGGATATACATTTTGTATGATTGAGCACGATATGGAATTTATTAGTCGATTGTGCGATCCGGTAATTGTAATGGCAGAAGGTTCTGTTTTATTTCAAGGAACTTCTGATGAAGTTAAAAAAAATGAACAAGTTATTGATAGTTACTTAGGAAGAGGATCAAAATTAAAGGATAAAAGTTAATGGCTTTTTTTGAAGGTATAAAGATGACAGGAGGTTACGGCAATGGTCCTGATATCATTTCTTCCTGTTCAGTAAACGTTAATCAAGGTGAAATAGTTTCAATACTTGGTCCAAATGGAGCGGGAAAATCCACAGCCATGAAAGCCATGCTTGGATTATTAAATCTTAAATCAGGTAAAGTTGTTATAAATGGCAAAGATATTTCGCATTTAAATCCGCAAGATAGAGTTAGACAAGGGATAGCATTTGTTCCTCAAACTAAAAACGTATTTTCCGGATTAAGTGTTGAAGAAAATTTAGAGATGGGAGCTTTTTTAAGAGATGAAAGTCTTCAGAAAATTATTGATGAAATTTATGAGCTTTTTCCTATTTTAAAAGAAAAAAAATCTCAGCTAGTTGGCGAACTATCTGGAGGGCAAAGACAGCAAGTGGCATTAGGAAGAGCATTAATGATAAAACCTTCAGTCTTAATGCTTGATGAACCTACGGCGGGAGTTTCACCAATCGTTATGGATGAATTGTTTGATCATATTATAAAAGTAAAAAAAACAAACGTAGCTATTTTGATGGTTGAACAAAATGCAAAACAAGCACTAAGCATATCAGATAGAGGCTATGTCTTAGTCACTGGAGAAAACAGATACTCCGGAACAGGAAAAGAATTACTGAACGATCCAAGAGTAAGAAGTTCTTTTTTAGGAGGTTGATATGGATTTTTTAAACGCAACAGTTTTAATTTTAAATTATTTATTTATACCTGCTTTATCTTATGGATCTCAATTAGCATTAGGAGCTATTTTTGTTTCTTTAATTTATGGAATCTTGCGATTTGCATATTTTACTGCTGGTGATCTTATGTCGTTTGGCACTATGTTTACAATTTTATTTACATGGTACTTTCAATCTCTTGGAATTAATTTAGGTTTTCTTCCTACAGCATTGCTTGCTATGCCTTTTGGGATTATTATTACAATACTATATGTTCTTGTTAAGGATAAATTAGTTTTTAGTTATTATCGTACACAAAAAAGCCCTCCTGTTATGTTGGCGATGGTTAGCATAGGTACAATGTTTATTACACAAGCAATTGTAAGAATAGTCATTGGACCATTTGATAGAAGATTTTTTGATGGAGAAAAATTTATTCTAAAGGCAAATGAATTTAAAGAAATGACAGGTTTGAATGAAGGATTAGCTATCAAATCGACCCAAGTTATTACTTTGCTGGTTACAATTATTATTGTTTCTATTTTATTTTGGTTTTTAAACAAAACAAAAACTGGAAAGAGTATGCGAGCTTATTCGGATAATGAAGATTTAGCACTTTTGTCTGGAATAGATCCTAAAAAAGTAGTTATGATTACTTGGGCAATAGCTGCAATTTTGGCTACTATTGGTGGAGCTCTTTATGGTCTAGATAAAAGCTTTAAACCATTTACCTACTTCAACAATATGCTTCCAATATTTGCTGCAGCTATCGTAGGAGGTATTGGAAATCCTTTTGGAGCTTTTTTGGGAGGATATGTTATTGCATTTTCAGAAATACTTTTAACTTATGCTTACAAAAAATTCTTTGTTTATTTACTTCCGGAAAGTCTAGAGCCCGATGGTTTATTACAATTGCTATCGACCGATTATAAATTTGCAGTATCTTTCTCAATTTTAGTAATAGTTTTATTATTTAGACCTTCAGGAATATTTAAAGGGAAAGTTTTATGAGAAAAAACCTAGACATAATAAGCGCATATTTAATAATGTTAGGACTCATAATTTTGGTAGGATTTTTACAGTCTTGGAGCA
>JACWDC010000024.1 GCA_014654415.1 Pelagibacterales bacterium SAG-MED05
AACTTTCAAAACAAATTTTAACAAATATTCAAAAAATGCCGAAAAATGCTCATCCTATGGATGTGATTAGAACTTGTGTAAGTTTAATGGCTTTAGAAGATAAAGATACTAAGGATAATTCTCCAAAGGCAAATATGAGAAAAGCAATGAAAATTTTTTCAAAGACACCAACAGCTGTAGCTGCTTATTTCAGATATAGAAAAGGTAAAAAAATAATTTCTCCTAGTAAAAATTTATCTTTTTCAGAAAACTTTTTCAAAATGATGTTTGGAAAAGTGCCAGACAAAGAAATAGTAAGAGCTTTTGATATTTCTTTAATTTTATACGCCGAACATAGTTTTAATGTTTCTACTTTTACAGCTAGAACAATTAAGTAGTTTATCTGACTTACACGGTGCTATTACTGGAGCAATCGCATCTTTAAAAGGGCCATTGCATGGAGGAGCTAATGAAGCTGTTATGCATATGATGAAAGAAATTGGAAAACCAGAAAAGGCTAAAGCCTGGATTGAAAATGCACTGACAAAGAAAAAAGTTGTAATGGGTTTTGGTCACAGAGTTTATAGAACTGGTGACTCTAGAGTTCCAACAATGAAACATTATATGTTTAAAGTCGCAAAACTTTTAAAAAAAGAAAAATATACTAAAATGTATGAAATTTTAGAGAAAGCAATGTTGGACAAAAAGAATATACATCCTAACGTAGATTTTCCTTGTGGACCTACATATTACATGATGGGAATTGATATAGATTTTTATACTCCGATATTTGTGATGTCTCGAATTACTGGTTGGTCAGCCCATATAATGGAACAGCATGCTTCAAATAAATTGATTAGACCTTTATCAAAATACAAAGGAAAAGAAGTAAGAGAAGTAATGCTTTTAAACCAAAGATGATTTCATTAACAAATTTTTTATTATTACTTATTTTAGCAAGTTTTACGACTTACACCTTTATGCCTTGGAGAGGTATTGATAAAGGTTCAAAAAGAAAAATCGGGGCTCAATTTATTTTATGGGTTATTTTATTTGGAGTTATAATTTATAGCCTCACTTCATTAAATTTCTTAATTTAGTATCTTATTACGGCTTAAACCAAAGATGTATTATTTTTTTTAAGCTTAAAATAGAATGAAAAGCAATTGTTGAGATAATTACAAATCCTCCAATAATTGTTTCTGTACTAGGCTGTTCCATTATAACCAACCAAACCCAAAGAGGTCCTAAAATAGTCTCAAGTAAAAAAAAGAGATTAACCTCTGGCGCTGTAATGTATCTAGGTGCCAAGGTTATCAAGACAAAAGGTATTGCAACACATACGACGCACATAATTGGTATAATAATTGCATCACTTTCTTTTAGAATAAGACTTTCTGTAAAAAAAAGTGCAATTAATGTTACCAGTAGTTTACCCATCATGGCTGAAGGAACTAGATTAATTTTTTTAGCTGATCTAATTATCACTGCTCCAGATGCCAGCCCTGCCGCACAAAGCAATCCTAAAAAGTTTCCTAAAACATCTCCTTTTTCAAAAGAGTCATTAAAAATATAAATTACTGCTAATGTAGTAATAGTTATGGCTATCCATGTTTTTTGCTCTGTGTTTTCTTTTAAAAAAATAAAGCTAATTATTGCAGAAAGCATAGGCGCCAAAGCAATCATAATTAACGTATTTGCGACATTAGTACTGTTTATCGATATTACAAAAAAAATATTTGTTATTGCAAAAGTGACTGCATAAGCAACTCCGTGCCAGCCATTCTCTAATAGTTGTGAAAAAAATTTTCTTTTATAAATAATTAACAAACCAGCAAAAACAATCAAAAAAGGTATAAAGCCTCTATAAAAAATCAAATCCCAAGATGTAAGATTTGCGAGCCTAATAAGAAGCGAATCTGGAGTAATAAATACGACTCCGATAAATGCAAGAAACATTCCTTTTTTTTGATTATTATATGGCATATATTTCATTTAAATGCCTATACAAAAAAATATAATCGATCAAGTGTTTCCTGAAACTTTAAAGATTTTAACTAATCTAATAAAATTTCAAACAGTGTCAGGTACTTCAAATCTTGAATTAATTAAATATTGTGAAAAAAAATTAAATGAAGTTGGTGTCACTTCTTTCAAAACTTTTAATAAGTCTGGCTCTCAAGCTAATTTATTTTCAACAATCAGTGGAAAAGGAAATTCAAACAGTAAAGGAGTTATCTTATCAGGGCATACTGATGTGGTTCCTGCTGTGCCTGATGAATGGACTTCTGATCCATATGTCGCAAGAGAGGAAGGCAATAAAGTTTACGGTCGCGGAACATGTGATATGAAAGGTTTTATTGCTTGTACTTTAGCAGTTGCACCTTTATTTGCTTCTAAGAGTTTAAAAGCACCAATACATTTTTCTTATACTTTTGATGA
>JACWDC010000025.1 GCA_014654415.1 Pelagibacterales bacterium SAG-MED05
CTAAGACATTACAGGTTGTAAATGTAGAATTTAGCTCACTAGCTAAACTTGATAAGCTGGCTTCTTCTCTTCCTACTAAATGAACTTGATTCCCGCTCTCCACAAGCTTTTTTGCCAGAGAAGATCCTATTGAGCCGGTAGCGCCTAAAATTACTTTTTTCATAACTAAAAATAACATTATAAAAGGTTATTTACATGCATTTAATGACGCGTGTAAAATATTAATAAAATATGTATTTTCTTATCGATGAAGCTTTTTATAATTTTAGGAAATCAGTTGTTTAACCCAAAATATCTCTCTGACTATAGAGATCATAGCTTTTTTATGGCTGAAGATTATGAATTATGTACATTTGAAAAACACCATAAATTGAAAATACTTCTGTTTTTGTCATCAATGAGGGCCTTCAAGGATGAGCTAAAATCAAAAAATTTCAATATAATTTATAAAGACATAAATAAAGATTTTAAATTATCCTATGAAAAAAAATTAGAAAAAACTATTAAAGAAAAGAAAATAAAGGAAATCTCTTTCTTCGAAATTGAGGATAAATTCTTTGAAAAAAGAATATTAAGCTTATGTAAAAAAAATTCTTTAAAAATGAATCAGGTAAAATCTCCAATGTTTTTAATGGATAGACAAGAGTTTAGAAATTATCTTTCAAAAAATAAACGTCCTTTTATGGCTAACTTCTATAAAATAGTTAGGACAAAAACGAATTTATTAATGAATAAAAATGGAAGTCCAAAAGGAAACAGGTGGAGCTTTGATGAAGAAAACAGAAAAAAATTACCTAATGATATTAAAATTCCAAAAATTTCTAAAATAAATGAAACAAAAGACACTGCTGTTCTTAAAAAATTCATAAACATTAATTTTAAAAATCATCCAGGAAATACAGATAACTTTTGGTTCCCCACAACAAGAAAAGACTCGAATAAATGGTTAGATGAATTTTTAAAAGAAAGAATAAAACTCTTTGGAGACTACGAAGATGCGGTAACAGATAAATCTAATACTGTTTTTCATAGTGCGCTGAGTCCACTAATTAACTTAGGTTTAATTACGCCTAAAGAAATAATAGAAAGGTTAAGAAAAATTGAAAATAAGGTGCCTATAAATTCTTTAGAGGGCTATATCAGACAGATAATTGGTTGGAGAGAGTTTATGAGGGGTATTTATCAAAACTATGATCAACGATTAGAAAAAACTAATTTTTTTAATCATAAAAGAAAAATGAAAAAAAGTTGGTATGATGGAAATACTGGATTGGATCCTTTAGATCATGCAATTATCAATGCCAAGGACTATGGTTGGTCTCATCATATAGAGAGACTAATGATACTAGCAAATATTATGAACTTATGTGAGATAAACCCAAAACAAGTTTACAAATGGTTTATGGAAATGTTTGTAGACTCATCTGATTGGGTAATGATGCCAAATGTTTATGGAATGGGTTTGTTTAGTGATGGAGGAATTTTTGCTACTAAACCATACATTTGTGGATCAAGTTATTTTCAAAAAATGATGCATTTTAAAAAGGGCCCTTGGTGTGATGTGATGGACGGCTTATATTGGAAATTTATAGACAGACATAAAAAATTCTTCTTAAAAAATCCTAGACTTGCAATGATGGTAAGAATTTCTGAAAAAATGAATAAAGAGAGAAAATCAAGAATTTTTAAAGCTGCAAATAATTTTATAAAAGAAAATACTAATGGTTAAAATTTTTTTTAATAACTCATGTAATATCTGTAGAGCAGAAATTAACCATTACAAAAAACACAGTGAGAAAAATATTGAATGGATAGATGTTACTAATAACGAGAAAGCTCAAAAGATGACATCAAAATCATATAAAGAACTTTTAAGAAGAATGCATGTTATACAAGATGATAAAGTAATTGATGGAGCAGAGTCTTTTTTAATAATTTGGAAAAATGTTCCTAAATATAATTTTTTGTATAAAATCTTTAAGATTAAACCTTTATTTTTTTTATTGAATATTTTTTATGAAATTGCAGCTTATTTTCTTTTTGTAAAAAATAAACATTTGCTGAGTGATGAAAAAAAATAATTTACCAAAGAAGACTTGTCCAATTTGTAGCAAAACTTTTACATGGAGAAAAAAATGGAGACTAAATTGGGAAAAGGTAAAATATTGCTCAAAAAAATGCTCTAGATCTAATTCAATTTAAAAGTTGATAATATTATTGGTATATTTGACTTAAAATTAAAATAACCTTTATTTGAGAATTTCCAGCAAAATTCATCTTCTTTTCGTGAAATAAAATTTATATTTAGATTATTTTTGTTTATTAGCCTCTTTAAAAATAAAAAATTTTCACCAATAGAGGGATA
>JACWDC010000026.1 GCA_014654415.1 Pelagibacterales bacterium SAG-MED05
ATAATGGACTTATTCCGGTTACGACTACCGATAGTAGCTCTGGTGAATTGCTGATGCATGGCTTTATGAATAGTGAAGCTTTAAAGAAAACAATAGAAACTAAAGAAGCACACTATTGGAGTAGATCGAGAAAAGCTTTATGGCATAAAGGAAAAACAAGTGGTTTTACTCAAAAGGTTATTGATTTAAGAATTGACGATGACCAGGATGCTCTGTGGGTGTCTGTTGATATTGGAAATGGTGCTAGTTGTCATGTGGGTTATAAGTCGTGTTTTTATAGATCAATACCGTTGGGTCCAATAGATAACACTGAAGAAATTGAATTAGAGTTTAAAGAGAAAGAAAAAAAGTTTGATCCGGAAAAGGTTTATAAAGGACAACCAAATCCAACAAAAGTATAAATATAGTGTAGATGAACAATAAAGTTCAAAAAAATGTTTTTGGTGAACCTTTAGAATTGTGTTCTAATGATCCACTTACTGGCTGGTTGAGAGATGGATGTTGTAACACTGATAAAAATGATAGAGGTGTTCACACAGTTTGCGCTAAAGTTACGGATAAATTTTTAATTTGGTCAAAAAAAGTAGGTAACGATTTGATAACTCCTCATCCAGAATTTGGTTTTCCAGGATTAAAAGATGGTGATTGCTGGTGTGTTTGTGCTACCTGGTATGCAAGAGCTATTGAAGAAGATGCAGCCTGTTCAATTTTTTTAAAAAAAACAAATATAAAGACGTTAGAACTTATACCGCTCGAAAAACTAAAAAAATTTGCAGTAGATTTATCTTAATAAACTTTTGTGCCTCGAGTTTTAATTATTAATTCAAGCTCACCATATTCTTCACAATTGCAACCCTTTAAAACTTCTAGTCTCTCATTAGCTTTATCAATACGGTTTGTTTGAACATAAAGTTCTCCAAGATACTCATTTATTCCGTTATGATCTGGTTTTATAGTTAAGCCTTTTAAATAAAATTCCTCCGCCTTTTCAAAATTTCCAGTTTTTCTCGAAGTAAATCCCATGTAATTTAATACATCTGGATTTTTCTTATCCGACTTATAAGCTTTCTCTAATTTTTTAAATGCTTGAGCATAAAGTTTTTTTGCTTTTTCATTCTTTTCCTTTTTCTCTAATTTTCCAGCTCTTTTAACTAACTTTACTGCATCATCGTATAAAGATACTTTAGAATCTCCGTTGCCGCTACTACTGCCACCACCATCTCCTCCTGCAGCCATCAAGCTAGTACTTATAAGGATGCTCGAGATTAAAATTAGTATTTTTTTCATAATGTCTATTTAATGATTAAAATAATATTTGTTATGCGACAGATGATCTTCCTCCGTCAACACCAACAATTTGCCCTGTAATCCAAGAGCTTTCTTTGTTTAGTAAAAATCTTGCTACTGATGCTGTGTCGCTTCCTTCACCTATTCTTTTTAGCGGGTGCATTTTAGCTATGCCTTCTGCTACTTTTTCATTTTTAAGTAAAAAATTAGACATTTTTGAATTAGTTAAACTCGGGGCAATACAATTTACTCTTACATTTGGTGCAAACTCCGCTGCTAAAGCTAAAGTTAAACCTTCGATAGCTCCTTTAGCAGAAGAAACAATCGCATGATTAGGAAAACCTTGTTTAACTGCTACGGTTGAAAATAAAACAATTGAACCTTTATTTTTTTTTAAATTATCTGCTAAAGATCGAATGACCTCAGTAGCAGAGACAAGGTTTAAATTAAATGACTGCATGAAGTCACTTTTTTTAGTCAGTTTTAAAGGTTTAAGATCAATTGATCCAATACAAAAAGCTAAACCATCAATTGGCTCGTCTTTAAGATCATTAATT
>JACWDC010000027.1 GCA_014654415.1 Pelagibacterales bacterium SAG-MED05
CATCTTTAATAGTTCCTTCTTTCCATAGTTCCCTGATATCCCTTACGTCAATCAAAGTTACTTCATTTTTATCATAAGCTTTTTTGACTTGTTCCGCGGACATAATGTTTATTGATTCATTGGCTTTATCAACAAGTTCTTTTGAAGATTTAATATTCATGATATTTAAATATATCAATGAAAGAAATTAAAAGCAAAAAACAAACACATTTTATTAAAAAATTTTTAATTAAAATTTGTCGCATATTTGGTTATGAACTTATAGATCAAAGCACTCTTGAATTTCCTGTATCCAATAAAAACTATCAAGATCTTATTAGCGTACCTGGCGATAAATCAATTTCTTTAGGACTTGGCGAAACATCTATTACACGAGAAGTTAAAGCTTTAGATATAATAGTTAAAACTTGTACAAGTGTTCAATTGGTTTCTCAAAATAAAAAAAGAATTTTTGAAAAGGATAAATCAGAATATACATTTAGAACAATAAATTCATTAATTAAATCTGCGAAAATTTTAGAAAAAAATTTTAAAAAATTAAAAGTTAAATTTGTTATTATTGATGTTAATTCTTCTAGTGAAGACATAAGTGCAATTTTATCTAAAATTAAAAAAGAAAATTTTGAATCAAAGTACTATTCAATAAAGAGTGATAATAAAGACAACATGTCTACAACGATGATTTCTATCAAAGAGTCTTTCAACTATGCAAAAAATTGCACAGATTTAATTTATTTTGTCGAAGACGATTACATTCATAAGACTGAAGCTTTAGTAGAAATGCTTTTTGCTTACGAAAAATTCTCCACTATTTTTAATGATGAATTATTTATTTTATCTTGTGATTATCCTTATCTTTATAAAAAAATGAATAGTACTAGACTTCTAGTTGGTGAAAATACCCACTGGAGAAAAGTAAATGAGTCATTGCTAACATTTATGACAAGTAAAAAAATGATTGAAAAGTATTTTGATGAATTAATTGATATGGCAACAAATAAAAGTGATCCTTTTGAAAAAAATTTACATGCAATTTATGATAAAGAAAAATGTTTTTCTCCAATTCCTTCGCTAAGCATTCACTGTACTAATATTAATTCTGTTTTTGGAATATCTCCAAACGTTGACGTAAAAAAATTATGGGATCAAAATAAAGATTAAAAATAAAAAAAGGCCCATTTTACTGGGCCTTAATTTATTTCCAAACTCTGAGGGATATGAGGAAATTATTTAATCTCTAATAGAGTAAGCAGTAACACCTATTTCAGATTTATCAGTACCAAGTTTTTCTGCAGCTTTGCTTATTCTTAAACCGACTGTTGTTTTTAAGGCTAAGAAAAGTAAGTATGACAGCACAAAACTAAATACGCAAACTGATAGAGTTCCTACAAACTGAGTTCCAAAAGAAGTATCGCTATTGCTTATTGGTACTACCAAAGTTCCAAAAATTCCTGCAAACATATGAACAGGGATCGCTCCTACTACGTCATCTAT
>JACWDC010000028.1 GCA_014654415.1 Pelagibacterales bacterium SAG-MED05
CATATCGTTTAGCAAAATAATAATGTCCATATTCATGAATAAATACAACAACAGTTAATAAAACAATAAAAGGAATTATAAAATTTAAAATTTCCATTCATTCACCTTACTAAAAATAAAATTTCTGAAAGCAATCAATCTTGCATTATTTTTCAATGAAGCTGGATAAACGAAGTGTGTTTCAGTTGGTTTACCTGTTTCGCCTGGTAAAACTTTTGTAATACCACTTTTGTTATGTGCTATGTAGTCAGGTAAGGCTGCTAAACCAACTCCACTTTGTACAGCTAACAGCAAGCCATAAACACTATTTACTTTCATTAAAGATTTTCTTTTCTTTCCATCTTTTGCTCCAATTTTTAACACCCAATCTGGGTTATAAACTGGTGAAGGTGCTCCTTTTCCATAAGTAATAAACTTATGTTTATCTAAATCTTTTAAAGTCTTTGGATAACCATTTTTTTCTAAATATTCATTCGAACCATAAATATGATAGTTAAAATCAACAAATTTTTTTTGTATCAAATTTAATTGTTTAGGTCTTCTCATTCTAATTGCAACATCAGCTTGACGTGTAGCTAAATCAAGTTCTTTGTCATCAAATATTAATTCTATTTCCATATCTGGGTGGAGGTCCATAAATTCTTTTATCCGAGGTGTAAGCCAAGTAGTTCCAAAACTTACGACGGTAGTAACTGTAAGTTTTCCACTTAATTTATCTTTGTGTCCAATTAAGTTAGATTCTACATCTTTTAATTTAGAAATGACCTCGTGAGCAGAATTAAAGAGATATTCCCCATTTTCTGTGAGAACTAAGCCTCTTGCATGACGTTCAAAAAGTTGAACTTTTAAATCACTTTCTAATGATTGAATTTGTCTGCTAATAGCTGACTGACTTAAATTTAATATCGTTGAAGCTTTTGTAAAACTTGAAGCCTCTGCAACAGTATGAAATATTTTTAATTTATCCCAATCCATTAGTTCTATTTATAGTTTATTTGTTAGGATTTACTATAGCTCTTCCAAAATACTCACCTTTTAATAATTTCGGATAAGTATCTAAAAGATCGCTAAATGACAGTTCTTTTGTTAATGATTTTAGTTTAGTAAAATCAATCAGTTTTGAGGCTTCATTCCAAATAAATTCTCTTCTTCTAATTGAAGAACCTGAAGAATCGACTCCCCAAAGTTTCACTCCTCTAATAATAAAAGGCATTACTGTAGTATTAATCTTAATTCCTCCAGCATTACCACAAGCAGCTACAATTCCACCTGGTTTAGTTTGAGCAAAAATTTTTGTTAGAGCAGCTCCACCAACTGTATCGACTACTCCATCCCAGATACCTTTTTCTAGTAATTTGCTTTCGCCTTCAAATTCTTTTCTATCAATAATATTTTTTGCACCAAGATCTTTAAGATAATCACTTTTATCTTTTTTCCCAGTAACTGCGTGAACATCGTAACCCATTTTTGATAGAACCATAACAGCT
>JACWDC010000029.1 GCA_014654415.1 Pelagibacterales bacterium SAG-MED05
GGTATTGGTGCTATACCAAAATGGAATTTCCATAAAATTATAATTGGAAAAAATGGAAAGGTAGTTGATACTTTTGCTTCTTTCACCAAGCCTTCTTCAAAAAAATTTATAAATCTTATAAAAAAAGAAATTAAAAATTAAAGCTTAACCCGTCAAAAGCAGGTAAAATATTGGCAGGAAGTTTTTTTTTAAGATAATTGTAGTCTAAATCTGTATGCAGATTTGTTAATATTGCTTTCTTGGGTTTGACAAGTTGAATTAAATTGATTGCTTCGTCATAATTAAAATGTGACGGATGCTTGCTTCTTCTTAGACAATCTAAAACTAAATATTCCAAATCATATAAATTTTTAAAAGATGCTTTTGGTATTTTGTTACAATCACTTATATAAGCTACCTTTTCAAAAAGAAATCCAGTGGCTTTAATCATTCCATGTATTACATCAAATGGCTTAACAGATAGTATTTGCTTTTTTTTCTTTATTTTAAATTGATTTTTAACAATGTTTGGTTTCATTATTGGTTTGTATCCATGTCTTGGAATAAAACAAAATGTATATTTTGACTTTAAAGCTTTAATGGTTCTGTAGCTTCCATAAACTGGAATTTTTTTTTTATTTTTCCAAAAAAAAGGTCTCATTTCAAAAATACCTGAAGTTTGATCTGCATGCTCATGAGTGTAAATTATAGCATCTGGAGATTTAATTTTATTTTTTAAAAATTGACTTTTTATATCAGGGGAAGTGTCGATTAATATAGATAATTCTCCGTATTGAATGTGAGCACAACATCTACTTCTAATATTTTTCGAATTATTTTTTAAATTTCCTTTATAATTCGTAATCCAAGGAGACCCTAATGAGCTTCCACAACCTAATATAGTAAATTTTTTTTTCAATTTAATTTACCAAATAAATTAAAAAAATTTTGAGTAGTAGACTCTGAAAATTTTTCATACGAAACGTTTTTTATGTTTGAAAGAAATTTAACTGTATGTGTTATATAACTTGGCTCATTTGGTTTTCCCCTTAAAGGTTCAGGTGCTAAATATGGAGAATCAGTTTCAACTAATATTCTATTTAAAGGTATTTCTTTAAATGTATCTGCCAATTCTTTTGATTTATTAAAAGTAACTACTCCACTTGCAGATATATATGCTCCTATATCAAGTAATTTAAATGCAAATTCTTTAGTACCAGTAAAGCAATGAATAAGAATTTTTAGATCTTTTTTTTTTTTAGCTTCTTTCAAAATTTTGAATGTATCTTCCTCTGCTGATCTAGTGTGAACTATTAAAGGTAAATGTGTTTCTTGAGATGCTTCAATATGTTCTAAAAAAGATGAGATTTGATCTTTTTTTTCTGAATGATTATAATAAAAATCTAATCCACTCTCTCCAATACCA
>JACWDC010000003.1:0-5000 GCA_014654415.1 Pelagibacterales bacterium SAG-MED05
CCGATCTTTCCTAAAATTTTATTTATATGCGTAATATTTTTAGATAAATTTTTCAAATCTTCAACATCCATTGAATGGTAATGATCATTTCCTTTTAACTTTTTATTGTGAGTAAAATGTTTTTCAATTACTTTTGCTCCTAACAAGTATGCTGTGGTTAAATTTAACATATTAGTATCTGGTAAGGTATGATCTGAATAACCAATAATATATTGTGGAAAATTTTTTTTTAGATCTGTAATCATGCTTAAATTAGCATTCCAGTCTTTAGTGGGATAATTGAGAATACAATGCATTATGATAATTTTCTTTGTTCCTTTTTTTAATATTTTAATTGCAGATTTTATCTCTTCTATATTTGAAGCACCCGTCGAGAGAATTATTGGTTTACGACAGTTAGCAATTTTTTTAATTAAAGGAATGTTAGTTATATCTGAAGAAGAAATTTTGAACAAAGGCACTAAAGGATTTAGAAAACTTACTGACTCCAAATCAAAAGGTGTTGATAAGAAATCTATTTTTAATTTTTTACAGTACAGTGCTAAATTTTTATAATCTTTCGGTTGAAATTTATCAAGCTTAGAAAACAATTCAAATTGAGATTGAGTTTTTTCTTTTTTTAAGTCCCAATAAGCTTTTGAATTTTTTTTTACAATTTTTTCAGCCTTATAAGTTTGAAATTTTGCTGCATCAGCACCACCTTTTTTTGCAAGTGAAATTAATTTTTTAGCTACTTTAACTGAACATTCATGATTAACCCCGATTTCAGCAATGATGTATGTTGTGTTATTTTTTTGGATATTTTTAAAATTAAAAATCATTATATTTTTTTATATTTTTTCAAGAATCTTTTATAATGCTTCATCATTTTTTCTCCATCTCTAGTAATATTGTTTGCGTGTCTTCTATATCTATAAAGAGGCAAGGCAACACGATTAATACTGAATTTCCTTAAAAATCTAATTCTAAGATCCTTATCCTCATGTACATTGAAGCTTTTATCATACATGCCAATTTTTATTAGATGTTCTAGTCTAAACATAATTGCGCAACCTATTGGATTGTCCATTGAATTGACTTTTTTTATTATATTTTCTTGATCATCAACTAGGTAATAATCACAGCATATTGCATGCATTTCATTATTGTATAACAGGTGCATTTGTAGATATTTTAAAAACTCTTTGTTTACATAATCATCAGAGTCAACTCTTACTATAAATCTTCCTTTCGAGGCTTTAATGCCTCTGTTAAGAGAATATGGGAGGCCTTTATTTCTTTTGTTTTTTATTAACTCTATTTCATCTTTATAAGTTTTAAGAATTTCAGAAGTTTTGTCTTTGCTTCCATCGTCAATAATTATTATTTCATATTGTTCTCTATCTAAAGATTGATCTAACAGTGATCTTAAACACCTACCAATATATAATTCTTGGTTATAAACTGGTATTATTACAGAGACCGAGACTGTATTTTTTTTTCTCATTTAAAAATTATTTTAATGATTTAAGTAAAGAATTTCTAATTCCAGAAATTTGGTTTTTTGTCATTTTGACAAAAATAGGTATCGAAACAGCTTTGCTTAATATTTTTTCTGAAACTTTAAGAGAATTTTTAAAGTTTTTCTTTTTATTTAATTCTTTCATATGAGACCACTTACCTGCAAAATGCCAACTATATGCCTCTGGCAATATTTTGGTTGAAATTTTTGATTTTAATAAAAATTTTCTACATCTCATTGCTATTTTTTTATTTTTAACAATAATAATTAAAGCATCAGCAGATATATAACTATTTTTGGGTATAGATCTTTCTTTTAAACCTTTTATATCTTTAATGCTATTTAGAATAAGATAATAATTTTTTCTTTGAGATTTAGTTATAAAGTCTAATTTTTTTAATTGCGCTATACCTATCGCACCTTGAAGTTCATTCATTCTAAAGTTAAATCCACTACTTTTTCTAGTATCTTCCCACCTCGGGAATTTTGGATTATTTTCGTGTCCGTGATCATGCCAGGCTTTTCCTTTTAAAAAATGATTTTTATTTTTGAAAACCACCATTCCTCCCTCTCCAGTAGTAATTGCTTTCGCATGATCAAAGCTATAAGTGCCTATGTCTCCAATAGTTCCTAAAAATTTATTATTAATTTTTCCTCCGCACCCCCACGCCGTGTCTTCAATAAGAATTATTTTATTTTTTTTGCATATTTTTACAATTTCTCTCATTCTTGCAGGAACTCCCAGCATATGTACTACGATTACTGCTCTAGTTTTTTTGTTAATTTTTTTTATAAGGTCTTTAGGATCTAAATTTAAAGTATCATCAATATTCGCACAAACAGGTTTACAATTTGCTTCTATTATTGCTTCTGCTGTGGCTACAAATGTAAATGCTTGAGTTATAACTTCGTCATTAGGTTTTAAATTTAAAGATGCAAGTGCAACTCTTAAGGCTGCTGTTCCTGAGGTCACCCCTAAGCAATATTTTGCATTAAAATAACTGCCGAATTTTTTCTCAAATTCTAAAACTTTAAAAATTCCATTACGCTTTTTTTCAAAACCCATTCTGAAAAAAGTCTTACTTTTTTTAAGTATATCCTCACATTGATATAGTTCTTGTTTATCAATTACTTCGTACCCAGGCATCAATTTAAGATTTTTTTTTGTTTATATAAACTTTTTTGATATTTCTTTTTTTTTCTTTGGTCAATTTTACTGTCAGCTCCAATAAACCTTAAGGTTAAGCCCATTCTGTCTTTTTTACTTTTATTTTTTTCGCTACCGTGGGCTATTAAACAATGGTGTATTAATACATCTCCTACTTTAAGATTAGGATAAACTTTTTTGAATTTCTTAAATTTATTTACGCTATCTATTTTTTGTGAACTACCAGGTGCAAAAGAAGGTACGTGTTGGATTAATCCTAATTTGTGACTTTTTTCATAATAAAAAATAGATCCATTTTTTTTATTAGATTTGTTCAATGCTATCCAAAAAGTAATTCCTTTATTATTGCTTACATTCCAATAAAAATTATCTTGATGAGTAGGAGAACTAAGTCCTATTTTGGCAGGTTTTGCAAATACTTCGGCTCCAAAATTTTTAACTTTACCCTTTAAAAGAATCTTGGCAATATTTTTTATTTTATTGTCTTTTTGTATTTTTTTTAACAATTTCCATTTTTGAAGGTTATGCGCAGAATTAATTTTAGATTTTTTATTTATTAAATTTACTCCCTTTAAATTTAATTTATTTTTTTCAAGAAAACTCTTAAGATTAATTTTAATTTTTTTTGCAGTAAATTTATTATAAAAATTTTTAATTAAAATATATCCTTTGTTTTCAAAATTTTTTACAAATTTTTTTTTATCTAAATTATTCAGTCTCATAATATTACAAATTAACCATAGCTCCGCACTTTGATAGAATCTATTTTAATCATCTACACACATTTTTTTTACGATGGCAGGTAAGAATATTTACTATTTTTTGTCAAACTTACATTAATATTGCCAACAATTATTTTTAACTTTTGTTTTTCCTTTTCAATTATATCAAAAAACATATTGGAAAAAGGCCCATTTAAAAACTTGCCTCTAACACTTGTGTTTTCAAAAAAGAATTTTGAATTTAAAAAGCCTTCTTTATTTTCATTATGTTTACAATAATTGATAAATTCCATTATATCTTTTTGATAATTATTATAGTCCTTCAAAAAATATTTTAATCCATGAATAAATTTTAATTTGTCGATATTTTTGGGATTTTTAAAACTATTGTGGTAGCAAAAAACATAATTTCCTAAAACAGAACATTGTGTACTTTTTTTTTTATTTAATCTTATTTTTTGAATAATAACCTTTGGAAAATAAAATATTGCTTTTGATTTTAATTCAGCATTTAAGCTCTTAGTTAGCATTTTATATTTGTTATTATTTATTCTTAATATTGCCCACATAATTTATTTGTCTTCTATTTCTTTTCTTAATTCTTCATATTCTTCTATTTTTCTTTTCATAAAAGCTAAGGTCAATTTTGTTTTCTCAGAAATTCCTCTTGGTGTTAGCACGTAGGCATAGTTTAATTTATTTGGATTTTTTGAAAAATTGTTTAATTTAACCAGACCTTTAAGCCTTAGTTGTCTTAGGCAATAATTTAATTTTCCTAAACTAAAACCTAGTTCGTTTGCCAACTTTCTTTGAGATTGTTTATTCTTGTTAATCTTTCTGAGAATATTAAAATGATCCTGAGATAAAAAGTTTTTGTTCATATATTGAACAATTATGTTCATATTTTAAACAATATAGCAAGAAAATATTAATAATTAAAATAGGGGCTTAATTTATATCAAAAATTTTGCGAGCAATATCATGATTTACAAGCATCATAATTCGTCTAAAAGTATTTTTGATTTTTTCTAAAAAGCTTCGAATGAGAGAAGATTTCTTATTGTAGCTTAAAAATAAATTAGTATACCCTTTAATTATATTAAAAAAATTTAAATCATTCTCAGGAATATAATTATATTTTTTCATTACATTCTTTAAAATAACTTCAATAGTTAAGATTGTTTTCTTATCTAAATAATTTTTCCAACGTCTTTTTACATTTATTTGTTTGTAATAGTCACTAGGCAAAGGCTTGTTTGACTCAAATTTTCCTAAATAAGAAGAGTCTCCGTGCCATTTTTGTCCTAGAATTGTTGGCTTTAAAAGTGAATGATGGAATTGAATACCAAGCCACCTACTCAATTTAATTAATTCTGGTTTAAGCTTTTGGTTAATTTTTTCATTTTTAATAACGTAAATTTTTTTAGGATTATTCTTTAAGATAAAGTTATGAGCTGTAAGCCAAAAGGATAAAACTATATCCATCTTATAGCTTTCAGGAAAAGTTGGATATTGATCAAACTGTTTAAAGGATCCAGCAAATGTTGCTCTTGGATCCCTTATTATAAATAGATATTTAGTATTGAAATATTGAGTATAATATTTACAG
>JACWDC010000003.1:10000-106254 GCA_014654415.1 Pelagibacterales bacterium SAG-MED05
ACGTGCGACCTCACCCTTATCAGGGGTGCGCTCTAACCACCTGAGCTACCGGCCCCTAAGCACGTTTATGAGACACTTTAATTAATTAAGAAGAGAAATGAGGACGGCCACATTAACTTAATTTTTTAAGACCAAATGAAATTTTTGGTCTTCCTTAGAAAGGAGGTAATCCAGCCGCAGGTTCCCCTACGGCTACCTTGTTACGACTTCACCCCAGTTGCTGATCGTACCGTAGTCAAAGGTATAAGCTTTGCCTTAAGGTGTAACCAACTTCCATGGTGTGACGGGCGGTGTGTACAAGACCCGGGAACGTATTCACCGCGGCGCGCTGATCCGCGATTACTAGCAATTCCAGCTTCATGTACTCGAGTTACAGAGTACAATCCGAACTGAGGTACATTTTAGGGATTAGCTAGGAGTCGCCTCTTTGCTTCCCATTGTAAGTACCATTGTAGCACGTGTGTAGCCCAACACATAAGGGCCATGAGGACTTGACGTCATCCCCGCCTTCCTCCAGCTTATCACTGGCAGTCTCTTTAAAGTGCCCAACTAAATGGTGGCAACTAAAGATAGGGGTTGCGCTCGTTGCGGGACTTAACCCAACATCTCACGACACGAGCTGACGACAGCCATGCAGCACCTGTGTTTCGTCCAGCCGAACTGAAAAGCCTAATCTCTTAGGCTCGCGACGAACATGTCAAGTGTTGGTAAGGTTCTGCGCGTATCTTCGAATTAAACCACATGCTCCACTGCTTGTGCGGGTCCCCGTCAATTCATTTGAGTTTTAACCTTGCGGTCGTACTCCCCAGGCGGTGTGCTTAACGCTTTCGCTGCGACACTGAAAAATATATTTCCAACGTCTAGCACACATCGTTTACGGCATGGACTACGAGGGTATCTAATCCTCTTCGCTACCCATGCTTTCGCTCCTCAGTGTCAGTAGTGACCCAGTAAGTTGCCTTCGCATTTGGTGTTCTTTCTAATATCTACGAATTTCACCTCTACACTAGAAATTCCACTTACCTCTAT
This sequence comes from Pelagibacterales bacterium SAG-MED05, assembly GCA_014654415.1. Lineage (GTDB taxonomy): Bacteria > Pseudomonadota > Alphaproteobacteria > Pelagibacterales > Pelagibacteraceae > Pelagilacustribacter. The sequence goes on from JACWDC010000003.1 coordinate 11,030, forward strand.
CACACTCTAGCTAAAAAGTTTTGATGGCAGTTCCAAGGTTAAGCCTTGGGATTTCACCATCAACTTTTTTAACCACCTACGAGCTCTTTAAGCCCAGTAATTCCGAACTACGCTAGGTCCCTTCGTATTACCGCGGCTGCTGGCACGAAGTTAGCCGGACCTTCTTATTCGGGTACAGTCATTTTCTTCCCCGACGAAAGAGTTTTACAACCCAAAGGCCTTCTTCACTCACGCGGCATCGCTGCATCAGGGTTTCCCCCATTGTGCAAGATTCCCCACTGCTGCCTCCCGTAGGAGTCTGGGCCGTGTCTCAGTCCCAATGTGGCTGGTCTTCCTCTAAGAACAGCTATTGATCGTTGCCTTGGTAAGCTTTTACCTTACCAACTAGCTAATCAAGTGCGGGCTCATCTTTCGGCGTTAAAACTTTCCCTGTAAAGGCTTATTTGGTATTAGCACAAGTTTCCCCGTGTTATTCCAAACCAAAAGGTAGATTCCCACATTATACTCACCCGTTTGCCACTCAGTATTGCTACTGCGTTCGACTTGCATGTGTTAGGCGTGCCGCCAGCGTACGTTCTGAGCCATGATCAAACTCTCAAGTTTAATAACGGCGCACACTAGCTTTAATAATTTTAGATATACTAAAATTACTTTCGTTAAAGTGTGTACGACAATTTCTTTATTAACCTAGCCGTCCACACTTCTCTTCTTAAAAATTTACAATTTAAAAAAGCTAAGATTTTATGCTTAAAATCTACACACCTTTAGCGCTAATAATAAATATTTGCATTGAGGTGAGCGGTGGTTTTATTACAAATATGTGATAAGTCAAGGCGTATATTAGTAATAAAAGTCAACAAATATAGGCTTTTTTTATCCTTCTTCCATTGCAAACCTAATACAATTTTTATAGAAAACAACTATGACGTTAGACCAAATTTTTAATCGTTTTTCCAAAATATTTAGAGGGATAAAGGATAAAGACATTAGAGGGTATAATGTAGGTAGTTGGAGTTATTTATTTTACTCATTTTTAATAATCTTATTTTTTTTAATCTTTATAATACTCTTCAATTTAAATAATCAAAAAAATAAGGAAGAAATTGATAACTTCAATTTAGTAGTAAAATCGGAAGAATTTAAAAATTTAGGAGACTATTTTATATCAAAGATAAATAGCCCCTACAAAGAAGTCAAATATTTGATTCAAAATAATGATTCTATTGAAAAAATTCTTAAAAAACTTGATATCAATTCAAATGATATAAAAATTATATCTAATAATCTGAAACAAAAAAAACTAACTAATATATATGCTGGTAGAACACTTTCATTAGTATTAAAAAAATTGGACGATGGATCGAATACTGTGATAAATCTTACATATCCTGTAAGTAACACCTTATTTATTGAAATAAGAAAAAGTCAAAATAACTTTGTTGTAAAAGAAAATATACTTAAACTTTACAAAAAAGAAATTGTTATAAAAAATAAAATAAAAAGCAGCTTATATAGTGCGGCGATAGAATCTAGCGTAGAACCAAACATCATAGTAGAATTTGCAAGAATTTTTGGTTTTGAGGTAGACTTCCAAAGAGATATGAGAAAAGGAGATTGGTTTGAAATCTTATATGAAAGATTTGAAGATGATAACGGCATTGTACAAGACACTGGAAAAATAATTTATGCTTCGATGTTTGTTAATGGTGCGGAAATTAATCTTTATAATTTTAAAGATGGTAGTGGTGATATAGGTTTCTATGACATTAAAGGAAAAAGTATTGTTAAGTCTCTAATGAAGACTCCTATCAACGGCGCGAGATTATCTTCATCATATGGAATGAGAAAGCATCCAATTTTAGGATACAACAAAATGCATAGAGGAACAGACTTTGCTGCTCCAAGTGGAACTCCGATCATGGCTTCTGGTGCAGGCAAGATTACTAGAGCAAGATGGTGTGGTGGTGGTGGAAATTGTGTAAAAATAAAACACAATTCTACTTATCAAACTGTATACGCTCACATGAAAAGTTTTGCTCGAGGAGTAAAAGAAGGAAAAAGAGTCAAACAAGGACAAATAATTGGTTATGTTGGGTCCACAGGATTATCAACGGGTCCGCATCTTCATTATGAAGTGATTGTGAATGGTAAAAAAGTAAACTCTCAGAGGCTCAAGCTACCTTCGGGAAAAATTTTAAAAGGAAAAATTAGAGAAGAGTTTGAATTAGCGAGAATTAAAATTGACCTTAAATTATCTGGATTAAGATAAATATTATTTTATTTATAATTTATTTATTTTTAACTTTTTGATGAGTCTTTAGTTGATGTATTAACTTGATTATTATTATCATTTTTTGAAACATCTTTGTTTCTTTCATTCAATTCTGATAATCTCCTTGAGTAATGATCCGCATGTTGTAAATAATTTTCAACTAACACTGGATCTCCACTGCTTTGAGCATCTTTTGCTAACTGTTGAAATTTTTGCATAGTTTTTTCAACATTATGAGGATTAGTCATAGAGCCATTTCTATTAAAATTCATATTTCCATTGCTATTAAAATTCGCTCCATTATTTGAATTGATAGAGCCATTTCTGCGTCTAAAATTATTTCTTTGTGGCCTAGGCCTGAAACTTCTTCTTCTGTTATTATTATTCATTAATTATTGATTTGGTTATAATTTTAGTTTTCTAATGTTGACAATATGCATCTAATATTTTCCCGATAATCTTTAACTAAGTATCTAGTCTTAAATTTATTACTTTCTAGTATTTTTGAAACTTTTTTAAATTGCTCATTTCCTATTTCTAAGGCGAGCATACCTTTAATTTTTAAGATATTTTTAGATTTGTAGATAACTTTTCTAATAACGTCAAGCCCATCATTTCCACCATCTAAAGCTAGTTTAGGTTCGAATTTTTTAATATCTTCATTTAAATTTTTTAAATCTTTTCTCTTTATATAAGGGGGGTTAGATACAATTAAGTCAAATTTATCGTGGTAAATCTCATCTAAAGATCTCCTGTAAAACTTAGCTCTTTGAGTTAATTTATGTTTTTTTAAATTTGTATTAGCTGTTTTTATTGTTTTTGAAGATATATCTATGCCTATCCCCTTCGAATTTTTTAATTCACTTAATATACTTAATAATATGCAACCCGTTCCCGTTCCAATGTCTAAAACATATATATTTTTTGTTTTAAAAATTTTTACTATTTTCTCGACCATTAACTCTGTTTCAGGTCTCGGTATCAAAGTATTATAGTCTACAAGAAAACTTTTACTCCAAAACTCCTTTTTTTTTAAAATATAAGCAATTGGCTCTTTTGAAGATCTCCTTTCAATAAATTTATAAAAGTTACTAATTTTTTTTGAATCAATCTTTTTATCTAAATTAATTAATATTTTTTCTCTAGTTTGATTTAAAGCTTCAGAAAGTAAAATTTCTGAGTCTATTTTGTGAGAATTAATGTTTTTATCTTTCAGTTGTTTTGAGCCGTTATTAATTAGTTCTAAGATTTCCATTAGTTTAAGTTTTTTAGTTTTATATCTTGTTCTTTTAATCTTAATTCCTGATTCATTTCTTCATGAATTTCACCACTTAAAAATTCATCAAGCTTATGTAAAGTAAGATTGATTCTATGATCAGTTACTCTTCCTTGAGGAAAATTATAGGTTCTTATTCTTTCAGATCTATCTCCTGTACCTATTTGGCTTCTTCTATTGCTTGATCGTTCTTGATCTTTTTTTCTTTTTTCAGCCTCATAAACTCTTGATCTTAAAATTTTTAAAGCTTTAGCTTTATTTTTATGTTGAGATTTTTCATCCTGTTGACTTACAACTACTCCAGAAGGAATATGGGTAATTCTCACAGCACTATCAGTAGTATTAACTGATTGTCCTCCCGGACCACCCGCTCTAAAAACATCTATTCTTAAATCTGATTCTTTAATTTTTATGTCAACATCTTCTGCCTCAGGCAATACCGCGATCGTTGCAGCTGAGGTATGTACCCGCCCTTGAGTTTCTGTTTCTGGAATTCTCTGCACTCGATGAACTCCAGACTCATATTTTAAGTAAGAATAAATATTGTTTCCACTAACAGAAAATATAACCTCCTTGAAACCTCCTGCTTCACTTTTAGAAATACTGATAATTTCTAATTTCCATTTTTTTTTAGAACAAACTTTTTCATACATTTTAAATAAATCTGAGCAAAAAAGAGAGGCCTCTAAACCTCCTGTGCCAGCTCTAATTTCAACTATTGCATCTTTATCGTCATCTTCATCTTTTGGTAACAAAAATATCTTTAATCTATCCTCATAATCTTGTTTTTTAATTTTTAACTCCTGTAAGTCTTTCTCTGCCATTTCAACCATTTCTAAATCACTATTTTTATCTTGAATTATCTGTTCTAAATCTTTTTTTTCTTTCTCAAATTTTACAAAATCTCTAGCATAAGAAATAATGTTTCCTAAATTTGAATACTCTTTAGACTTTTTAGCAAATAGTTTCGTATCAATATTACCAGTAGATAATTCTTTTTCTAAATTATCATGCTTTGCAATAATATCTTGCACTTTTTCTATAGGGATCATTATTTAATTATTTTTTTCTTTAACTTTCTCTTCAACAAGTTGAACAACTTTATTTATTATCTCTGAACTTGCTATTTTAGCATGTGGTAAACCCGATAAATACAAAAGATTATTATCTTGTCCTCCTCCGGTAAGGCCTATTTCTGTTTGTGCTGCTTCTCCAGGACCATTAACTACGCATCCTATGATGGACAGGGTAATTGGTTTTTTTACGTGAGATAGCTTTTTTTCTAGTTCTTTTACAGTTTCAATCACTGGAAAAGCTTGACGAGCACAAGAAGGACAAGAGATAATGTTTACTCCTCTTGATCTAATACCCAATGATTTTAAGATTTCATAGCCTGATTTTATCTCATCAACTGGATCTGAAGAAAGTGAAACTCTTATTGTGTCTCCTATGCCGTCCATCAAGAGTTGGCCAATGCCAATCGAGGATCTTATACTGCCGGTGAGAAGACCTCCTGCCTCTGTTATTCCTAGATGTAAAGGATAATCGCAAATCTTGGAGAGCTCCCTATAAGATTTGACAGTTAAAAAAACATCTGAAGATTTAACACTTATTTTAAAATTAAAAAAATCATTATCTTCTAGTAATTTTACATTATACATCGCACTCTCCACAAGCGCTTCTGGACAAGGTTCTTTATATTTTTCTAACAAGGCTTTATCTAGTGAGCCTGCATTAACTCCAATTCTTATAGAACAATTATTATCTTTGGCAGCTTTAACTACTTCTAAAACTCTATCATTAGATCCAATATTTCCCGGATTAATACGTAAACAACTTGCTCCCATTTTGGCTGCTTCTATAGCTCTTTTATAATGAAAATGTATATCTGCTACAATTGGAGCTTTAACCTCTTTAATTATATCTTTAAGTGCTTTTGTAGAAGCTTCGTCCGGACAAGAAACTCTTACTATGTCTGCACCAGCTTCCTCTAATGAATGAATTTGTTTTACTGTTTCTTTTACGTTGGTTGTAAGTGTATTGGTCATAGATTGAACACTAATTTGAGAGCCACCTCCTACAGAAATATCACCAACTTTAATTTTTTTAGTTATTTTTCTATTTATTGTTCTGTGTGGTCTGATTTCCATTTTTAATCCAAATCAAAAGCTGTATGTAATTTTTTTATAGCTTTTAAAGTATCATCCTCATGTATAATTACTGATAATTTAATTTCTGAAGTTGATATAGCTAAAATATTAATTTTTTCCTCTGCAAGACTTCTAAACATTTTGTAGGTTATGCCTGGTGTAGAAACCATTCCTGCGCCTACAATTGAAATTTTGGAAACTTTATTATTATTGCTCATACTTTCATATTTGATATCTTTATTATTTTTTAATATCTCTATAGTCTTAATAAGATCATCTCTCTTAATTGTAAAAGTTATATCAGTAATTTTTTGGTCAGATGAAATATTTTGAATTACCATGTCAACATTGATCTGATTTTTGCTTAGTGGCTCAAATATATTTGCTGCGACGCCTGGCTTGTCTTGTACCCCCATCAAAGTAATTTTAGCATCATCTTTTGAATAAGCTACTCCAGTAACACTTTTAGTATAATCTAAATTTTCTTGATCAAAAATTTTTGTTCCTTCCCTATCTGTAAATGTAGACTTAACTTCAAGTGGAATATTATACATCATAGCAGTTTGTACAGCAGATGATTGCATAACTTTTGCTCCTAATGATGATAGCTCGAGCATTTCTTCATAAGATATTTTATCTATTTTTTTTGCTACAGGTATTTTTTTAGGGTCTGTAGAAAAAACTCCATCTACATCAGTATATATCTCACATGTATCTGTATCAAATATTTTAGCAACAGCCACAGCAGTAGCATCTGAACCACCTCTACCAATAGTAGTAACATCTCCAGTTTTTGAAATTCCTTGAAACCCAGGAATTATTACAACTCCTTTTTCTGATAAAAATTTATTAATTTCTTTAATATTAATATTTATAATTCTAGAATTTGAATGTTCTCCTTCTGTTAAAATAGGTATTTGCCAGTTAAGCCACGACTTAGAATTAACCCCGAACTCAATTAATGCCCCAGCTAATAAAGCGCTCGTAACCTGTTCTCCAGAACTCAAAAGCACATCGAGTTCTCTTTTATTAAAATTTGCAGAAATAGATTTAGATTGTTTTAATAGCTCGTTTGTTTTACCAGACATTGCTGAAACTATAGCTATAACTTGAGTACCTGAATCATGCTCTTTTTTTATGATTTTGGCTACATGCAGAATCCGTTCAATAGTTCCAACGGAAGTCCCACCAAATTTTAATACTTTTTTTGCCATTGCTAGATTTTAATATAATATAAACAGAATTTAATTATAATTAATACATTAAGAATAGATGACTACAATAAATAAAGAGGAAATTCAAAAGTTTTCAAAATTAGCTAACGAATGGTGGGATGTAAATGGTAAGTTTAAACCTTTACATATGTTTAATCCCATTAGAATTGAATATATTTTAGAGGAAATTTCAAAACATTTTAAATTAAATAGAAACAAAAAACTTTTACTTAAAAATTTGGAAATTCTAGATATTGGTTGCGGAGGTGGGCTTATAAGTGAACCAATGGCGCGCTTAGGTGGCAATATAACTGGCATAGATGCATCTGAAAAAAACATAAAAGTTGCCTCTCTTCATAGTAAAGAAAACAATTTAAAAATTACTTATTTAAATAAATCTCCTGAACAGTTAGACGAAAAAGAAAAATTTGACATAATTTTAAATCTTGAAATTGTTGAACATGTCGATAACTTAGATCTGTATCTTAAATCTTGTTATAAATTATTAAAAAGAAATGGTTTAATGTTCACGGCAACAATTAATCGAACATTTATATCTTATATAAAGGCAATTATTGGAGCAGAATATATATTAAGGTGGCTGCCTATCGGAACTCATGATTGGAACAAATTTATAAAACCTGAAGAAATGGAAAAAAAATTATCAGACATAAAATTTTCTACAAATGATATTAAAGGACTAGAATTTAACCCTATTTTTAATAAATGGAAAAAATCTGAAAATCTCTCAGTAAATTATATTATTTCTAGTTTTAAAAATTAATTATCTTTGCTAACCCAAGGAATGCTTAACAAATCAATGCCCTCTTCCTCTAGTTCTTTTTTTTCCTCTAGAGTGGTAGTTCCATAAATGCTTTTTTTAGTTTCTTTGTCATAATAAACATCTCTAACTTTTTCGCTAAAGTTATCTCCAACAAATTCAAAATTTTTCTCTATATGCTTCCTGAGTTTTATAAGTTGATTTTTTTCATTTAATAATTTTTGATCTAAAAGACTCATTTTATCTTCATTTAACTTTATTCCAGAAATCATTGGTGACATAATTGATTTTTGAATTTTATTAGAGGAACAATAAATACATTCGAGTAATTTTTTTTTTTTTAATTTGTTGAATTCATTAGAATCAGAAAACCAACTTTCAAATTCATGATTATTATCGCATTCAAGGTTATATTTTATCATTTAAATATACTATTCGGTTTATTTCCTAATTTCTATAGTCTGCATTTATATCTATATAATCGTGTGTGAAATCGCATGTATAACACTCGAATGCATCACTACCTAATTTTAAATTTATTTCTATAACTATTGAATCCCATCTCATATATTCTCTTAACTTTTCTTCATTATAACTATCTGCGATCTTTCCATTTTCAGCGACAATAAAATTGCCTAGTTTAATTTTAAGTTTCTTGGAGTCAATCATCTCTCCTGATTTACCGATTCCCATAATAATTCTTCCCCAGTTCGGATCTTCTCCTGCTACTGCTGTTTTTATCAATGGAGAATTTGCAATTGAAAAAGCAATATTCTTCGCGCTGCCTAATGATTTAGCATTAATAACTTTTACTGTTAAAAATTTTTTTGCACCTTCGCCATCAACTACTATTTGTTTGGCAAGATTTAAACATAGTTTTTTTAAACTTAATTCAAATTTTTGAACTATTTTATCATTTAAAGAAAGGTTTTGACCTAACTTAATTGCTCTCGTTGAAAATAAAGAAACCATATCATTTGTTGATTGATCGCTATCAACAGTTATCGCATTAAATGTGTTGGCAACCGCTCGTTTTAAAAGTGATCTTAATAAATTTGAGCTTATGTCTGCATTAGTAAAGATAAATGATAGCATTGTTGCTAGATTAGGAGCAATCATTCCTGATCCTTTTGCGACTCCACATATCTTCACTAGCTCATCTCCAAATATAATTTCTTCATAGGCTACTTTAGGTTTTGTGTCAGTTGTCATAATGCCAGATGCAATTTTCAGCCAAAATAATTTATTATGTTCTTTTTTAAGTTTTTCAACTAAATCAGGTAAAGCATCTTTTATTTGATCGACCGGAAATTGTTCCCCTATAACCCCTGTTGAAGCAAAAATTAAATCTTTGATTCTTACGGTCTCGGAAGTGCCTTTTTCAGATTTTGACTCTTTCAAAGTTAAAATTCTTGATAAATTTTTTGCTATAATGTCTAAACTTTCTTTTCCTTGTTTTCCTGTAAAAGTATTCGCGTTTTTTGTATTAACCATCAAACCTTTTATTGATTTCTTGTGAGAACTATTATTCCAAGATATTGTCTCTGAAATTATACTATTGCTTGTTGATACAGTTGCATAATTAGCGCCTTTGCTAAAATAAAATAATGATAAATCATCCCTTCCATTTCCGTATAGGTCTGCTGATACAGAAGACATTTCTAGCCCTTCCATCTGTTTGAGGTTTTGAAACTCCCCCATTTTCGACATTTTATTTTTATCGTTTAGGAAGTTTTTTAAGTTTATCGTCATAATTACTATTTAATTTAGATTATAAATACATATATAGAAGTATAATGAATGTATTTACAAGAACTTTTAGTAAAATATTTAAAAGCTCTAATCAAGCAGAATTAGATAAAACAAAGAATTTAATTTCAGCCATAAACAGTAAAGAGAGTTCAATTAAGTCTCTATCAGATGGTGAGTTTAAGGAAAAAACATTAAACCTAAAACGATCAGTGCAAGAGGGCAAATTGCTTAATGATATTATTCCTGAAAGTTTTGCTTTAGTTAGAGAGGCTGCAAAAAGAACATTAGGAGAAAGACATTACGATGTTCAGTTAGCTGGAGGTATAATTTTACACCAAGGTAAGATCGCCGAAATGAAGACGGGTGAAGGCAAAACATTAGTTTCTACTCTTCCTGCTTATCTCAATTCATTAACCGGCCAAGGAGTTCATATTGTCACTGTAAATGATTATTTGGCAAAAAGAGACTCTGAGTGGATGGGTAAGATATTTAATTTTCTAGGGACTTCGACTGGATGTATAACCAATGATTTAGAGGACATACAAAGACAAGAAAATTACAAATGTGATATTACATATGCCACGAACAATGAGCTAGGTTTCGACTATCTTAGAGATAATATGAAATATGAGCTAAATGAGATGGTTCAAAGAGATCACAATTATTGTATTGTAGATGAAGTTGATAGTATTTTAATTGATGAGTCAAGAACACCATTAATCATCTCTGGAAGATTAGAGGATAAAACTAATCTCTACTCAACTTCTAATGAGTTTATTAAACATTTACAAAAAAATGATTTTGAATTAGATGAAAAAAACAAAAATGTAATTTTAACTGATCTAGGAATAGATAAAATTGAAAAATTATCTATTCAAAAAAGAATTCTTAAAAATAATAATTTTTATGATCCAGAAAATTTAAGTCTTGTGCATCATGTAAATCAAGCTCTCAAGGCTAATTTGCTTTTTAAAAAAGATACAGACTACATTCTTAGAGATGGAAAAGTAAAAATTATCGATGAATTTACTGGTAGAGTTTTGGATGGCAGAAGGTTTTCTGATGGATTACACCAAGCTTTAGAAGCAAAAGAAAATGTGCAGATTGAGGAAGAAAATCAAACATTAGCTTCGATAACTTATCAAAATTATTTTAGACTATACAAAAAATTGTCTGGCATGACAGGAACTGCTGCTACAGAAGCTGAAGAATTTTATGATATTTATAAACTAAATGTTGTTTCAATACCCACGAATAAAAAAATGCAAAGAAAAGATTATAATGATCAAATTTTTAGAACTGAACCTGAAAAATACAATGCCATTACTAATAAGATTATTGAATGCAATAATAAAGGACAACCAGTTTTAGTTGGAACTACAAGTGTTGAAAAGTCAGAAAAAATTTCTACACTTTTAGATGATAAAAAAATAAAACATAACGTGCTTAATGCTAAGCAACACGAAAAAGAGGCTAAAATTATAGCAGAGGCTGGAAAAATTAATGCTGTAACCATCGCAACTAATATGGCTGGGCGAGGAACAGATATAAAATTAGGTGGAAATAAAGATTTTATTGAAGAAGGAAAACTAAATGACATTGATCAAATTAAAAAAGATGAGTCAAAAGTTAAAGATTTTGGAGGTTTGTATATAATTGGTACAGAAAGACATGAGAGCAGAAGAATTGACAACCAGTTAAGAGGAAGATCAGGAAGGCAAGGAGATCCAGGAAGCTCAATTTTTTTTATAAGTCTTCAAGACGAATTAATGAGAATTTTTGGAGGTGATTCCATTGATGGAATGTTAAAAAAATTAGGACTTAAAAAAAATGAGTCAATTGATCACCCGTGGATTAATAAAGCCATGGAAAGAGCTCAAAAGAAAGTTGAAGCAAGAAATTTTGATATTAGAAAAACATTAATTAAATTTGATGATGTGATGAATGATCAAAGACAAGTTATATTTTCTCAAAGGTTAAAAATTTTAAAAAATAAAAATATAGAAGAAATATTAGATGATTTTTTAAACGAAATCATAAATAATCTTGAAACAGTAAGGAATATTTATCAAAAATCAAAAGATAAAAAAACTTATCTTACTTCCGTAAAAAATACTTTTGGAAATGCAATTAATGATGAAGATTTAGTATCCATCTCGTCTTTAAATAAAGAACAATTTTCTGAAAAAATTAAAAATTTTTATTTATCTAAAAAGAAAAAAAGAATAGATATGATTGGTGATCAAGAAAATAGCAATCTTGAAAAAAAAATATTTTTACAAATTATTGACTTTGCTTGGAGGTCACATTTACAATATTTAGAGCAATTAAGACAAGTAATAGGTTTAAGATCATATGGCCAAAAAGATCCTTTATCTGAATTTAAAAAAGAAGCTTTTGCTCTTTTTGAAGGACTGTTAGAAAAAATTAAAAATGATGTTATAAAATTTTTACTTAATCTTAATATTATTGTCTCAAACGAAGAAAAAGAAGATAAAATAGAAATACCACTCGACAATAAAAAAGTTGGAAGAAACGAAAAATGTCCTTGTGGCTCAGGAAAAAAATATAAACATTGCTGTGGATCTATTTAGTCTAAAAAATTGGATTGTAAGCCCATTGAAGTAGGGCTTGTCTTTGTCTTCTCCTGCACTGTAAATCTCCTTCTTCACAATTTTTCTTTACTGCTGGACCGTGTCTATCCCCAAAAGCTTTCCATCTTTTAATTTGAATTTGATCAATTTTTGGAATTCGTCTTCCATTTTTAAATCTACAATACCATTGAAACCAGCCTAAGGGGTCTTCTTTAAAAATCCATCCTTTATCAATCCATTCTTTTCTTGATAATCCTGATTCAATTTGAAATCGATTAAGATTAACATCAAAAAATTTACTTATCTTGGCCTTGGTAAACCAAGATTTAGGAAACTCTTTAATGCTACCATCAGAAAAATATGCTCCACCAAATACTCCAAGTTCTAACATCTTTTTTGGAGTTAACTGAGGTTTAAATATTTTATAAAGATCCTTTTGAATCATCGCTGAATAATATTTTTTTTCAGCGTTAACTACTTTTTTGATTCTCTAGTATTTGCATTATATGACTGTGTAAAAGGAATTGGAACAACTACGGCTTCAACAGGTTTGCTAGAGTATTTTTTTGGTAAATGCACTTTGTATTTTTTTCCAAAGTTACCAATCGGAAAACCGTTATTGTTTAAGTTTCCTTCAAACGGAACATAACCCATTGCAATATTTTTTCCTTTTTCTGGGTGATACCACGGTGATGTTATATAACCGACTGGTTTGCCTCCGTTAGCATGTGATATTAAGTAAAAATCGTTTGCGTAATCTTCTATAGGTTTTCCTCCCAATTCCATACCAACAAGTTGGAGCTTGTAAGGTTTTTCTCCATTTTTAATTTGTTGTTTCATTTTTTCTAAAGCCTCTTTACCAACATAATCCGATTGTTTGTTCCACTCGCCTTTTCCAGATAACGATACTTGATAACCTAAATTACATTGAAAAGGATTATGTTCATGATCCATATCTTGTCCCCAAGATAATATTCCAGCTTGAATTCTTCTATGATGCGCTGGAGCAATTACCATCAACTTATGTTTTTTTCCTGCTTTTAGTACTGCATTCCACATATCTTCTGCATATAAAGTTGCATTTCGAAGATAAATTTCATAACCAGCTTCTCCAGAAAATCCTGATTGAGAAATAACGCAGCTTCTGCCGCCTACTTTTGCTTCTGCTAAACCATAAAAAGGCATATTGTCTAAATCAACTTGATCTCCTATTAAGTCATTCATTAATGCTTTTGATTTAGGTCCTTGTATTTGAACTGGGCACGCATCAATTTCGTCTATCTCTACGTTAAATCTTTTGTCAGCATTCACACCTTGTAAATATAAACCAATATCAGAATCTGATAAACTAAACCAAAATTCATCTTCTGCTATCCTCATTAAAACTGGATCATTAAGAACTCCACCTTTATAATTACAAAGAATAACGTAACGTCCTCTCATTGTTGAAATTTTTGAAGCATCTCTTGTAATTACATAATCTGTAAATTTTTCTGCGTCAGGTCCTTTAACTCGTATTTGTCTTTCTACGGCTACATTCCACATAGTTACATGTTTTTTTATCGCTTGGTATTCTACCATCGCACCACCTTTTTCAGGTTTAACATAACCTCTTGGGTGATAAATTCGGTTATAAACTGTAGCCCTCCAACATCCTGCTTTCATAGATAGATGCCAGTAAGGGGACTTTCTTACACGAGTTGAAATTAACATTTCTACTTTTGTTGGCCCACTCTGTCTAAGATTATATGGAACTTGTCTGTCTGATTGATCTACTGATGTTTCGTGTCTTACTTTATCATAATTTACTTTTTCAACTTTATAAGAATTCGGAACTTTTTTAGGCATAATTATTTTGTTCTAACCATTTGTTTGTTTCTTTTAAACCTCCAAAAGTATAAATGTGGAAATTGTTTGTAACAGATTTAAGATTTTCAATTAATTCATTTGGATCTTTAGGCTTTAATAAGTCTACAGCTTTCGTTGCATTAGATTTAATAAAATTTAAAGAATTTTTTGCACCAACAATACTAGCAAACTTTAATAAGCTGCTTATTTTTAAAGGCCCAGTAATCCCTACATGAACTGGTAAAGTTTGTTTAGAAATAAAATCTGAGATCGGTTTAGGATCCAATAACCATTGGGTAACAATGTAATCTGCGAATGGCATTTTATCTTTCATGGCTTTTTCTAAATCTGAATCCGATATATCAGGGGACCCGTCAGGGTGTCCAGCAATTCCTATCTTCATACCCTTAAATAATCCGCTTTCTAATAATTGCAACGAGCAGTGGTAATCACCTATTGGATCGGCTCCACCTCCAATTACCAAAGCTTGTTTTACGCCAAAATCTTTACACATAGAAGTATACTCTTTTAATTCATTTAAATTTTTAATTGATCGAGCCGGAAAATGTGGAACTGGATTAAACCCATTTTGCACAAGTTCTTTAGCTTTGTTAGCAACTTGTCTGAAATCATTGCCAGGCAACATTGTTATATAGACATCTTTAACCTTTGGTAAAACTGAGAGATCTGTCTTCATTGTTATTTCTAAAGAAAATTTCATATTTTCGGGATATACCAATGTTACCTACTAGGTGTCCAGAAAAATCAATATAAGATTAGTTTGACTTTGCCCCTTGTTAATAGTCAAATCTAAAATAAATAAAATGAAAATACTGTGCGTTTTATACGATGATCCAAAAGGAGGGATGCCTAAAAGCTACCCTTTGTCTGATCTACCAAAATTAGACAAATATCCTGATGGAATGACACTTCCAAGCCCTAAAGGAATAGATTTCAATCCTGGGGAGTTATTAGGATGTGTTTCAGGAGAATTAGGTTTAAGAAAATTTTTAGAATCAAACGGTCATACATTAGTTGTAACTTCAGACAAAGACGCAAAAGGCTGTAAAGCAGACAAAGAACTTGTGGATGCAGATATTGTTATATCTCAACCTTTCTGGCCTTATTACTTAACAAGAGAAAAAATAGAGTCAGCCAAAAATTTAAAAATGGCAATTACCGCGGGTATTGGGTCAGATCACGTTGATTTACAAGCCGCTATGGACAACAAAATAGATGTTGTAGAAGTTACTTATTGTAATTCAAGATCAGTAGCGGAACATATTGTAATGATGATTTTATCATTGGTTAGAGATTACCACAACCAACATGCAATCGTAAAAGCAGGTGGTTGGAATATAGCTGATGCTGTTCAAAGATCTTACGATGTTGAGGGTATGCATATTGGAACAGTTGCTGCTGGACGTATTGGCTTAGACGCATTGAGAAAAATGAAACCGTTTGATGTTCGCCTACATTATTTCGATAGACATAAACTTCCAGATTCTGTTGAAAAAGAATTAAATCTTACATTTCATGATTCGGTGGAGTCATTAGTTAAAGTTTGTGATGTTGTGACAATTAACTGTCCACTTCATCCTGAAACTGAAAATTTATTTGATGATAAATTAATTAGCAAAATGAAAAAAGGTGCATATATCGTTAATACTGCTAGAGGAAAAATTTGTAATAGGGAAGCTATCGCTAAAGCTCTTAAATCTGGACAGTTAAGTGGTTATGCGGGAGATGTTTGGTTTCCTCAACCAGCACCAAATGATCATGCTTGGAGATCAATGCCTAATCATGGAATGACACCACACACTTCTGGGACTTCTTTATCAGCTCAATACAGATATGCTGCAGGCGTTAGAGAAATCCTTGAATGTTTCTTTGATAAAAAACCAATTAGAGATCCTTATTTAATTGTTCAGAACGGCCAACTTGCTGGAATGGGTGCTCATTCTTATAGCAAAGGAAGTGCAACAGGTGGATCTGAAGAAGCTGCAAAATATAAAAAAAAATAATCTAAAATAATCCTTCGATCTCGCCTTTTTCATTTAATTTAATATTATCAGCTGCTGAAACTCTTGGAAGTCCTGGCATAGTCATTATAGATCCGCACACAACAACTAAAAACTCAGCACCGCTAGATAATCTTACTTCCCTAATAGATAACATATGATCGGAGGGAGCTCCTTTTAATTTTGGATCCGTAGAAAAGCTATATTGTGTTTTTGCAATACAAACTGGAAATTTTCCAAATCCAGCCTGCTCTATTTTTTTAATTTGTTCTTTAGTTTTTTCATCTACTTCAATTCCTTTTGCTTTATAGATTTCTTTTGCAATTTTTTCTATTTTTTTCAAAATAGGGATTTCATCAGAATACAAATATTTAAACTTGCTTTTATCGCTCTTCTTGCATAGTTCAACTACATTATTAGCTAAATCCTTTGTTCCTTTTCCTCCATCAGACCAGTGCGTACAAAGACTAGCTTTTACTCCAAGTTTTGAGCAGTAATCTTGAATAATTTTAATTTCATTGTCGGTATCAGTAATAAAATGATTAATTGCTACTACTACTTCTAAACCAAATTTCTTTATATTTTCAATATGTCTTTCAAGATTAGGCAGTCCTTTTATAAGCGCATCAGTATTTTCATTTTTTAAATTCTCTTTCTCTACCCCTCCATGCATTTTTAAAGCTCTAATTGTAGCTACAAGAACTACACAACTTGGTTGAATGCCTGCTTTACGACATTTAATATCTAAAAATTTTTCAGCTCCAAGGTCAGCACCAAAACCTGCTTCTGTAACAACGTATTCAGATAACTTTAAAGCAGTTTTTGTTGCGAGAATTGAGTTACATCCATGAGCAATATTTGCAAATGGTCCTCCGTGAATAATAGCTAAATTATTTTCAAGAGTTTGTACTACGTTAGGCCTAACAGCCTCTTTAAGTAGAACAGTCATTGGGCCTTGGGCTTTTAAATCTTTTGCGTAAATAGGTTTTTTATCTTTAGAATATGCTACAGTAATGTTACCAATTTTTTTCTCTAATTCTTTTATGCTGTTAGATAAACAGAAAATTGCCATTACTTCTGATGCTACAGTAATATCAAAGCTATCGTTTCTAGGGGTATTAGCCTTTAATTTTTCTAAATTAATTTCTATTTTTCTAAGAGCACGATCATTTAAATCTACCACTCTTTTCCAAACTACATTATTAGAATCTATATTTAATTTATTTCCCCAATAAATATGATTATCTATTAAGGCAGACAGTAAATTATGAGCCGATGTAATTGCATGAAAATCTCCTGTAAAATGTAAATTAATCTGTTCCATTGGAATAACTTGAGCATATCCGCCTCCCGCTGCCCCACCTTTCATTCCAAATGAGGGTCCCAAACTAGGTTCTCTGAGACAAACCACAGCTTTTTTTCCAATTTTATTTAAGCCATCGCTCAGCCCAACACAGGTTGTGGTTTTCCCTTCGCCTGCAGGAGTTGGAGTTATCGCTGTAACTAAAATTAAATTACTTTTTTTTTCTTTAAGAGAGTCAATGTATTCTAAATTTAATTTTGCTATGTGCCGTCCCATAGGACTAAAATTGAAAGGATCATCAGAAATATCTGATTTCTTTAAAACTTCGTTAATTGGTTTGATGTTTGCTGCTCTTGCTATTTCAATATCAGATTTAATTTTACTCATTTAAACATCTTTACTTGGTGGTGGCCTTGGTTTGAATCGCACAAACGACACATACCTTTTCAGGGTACTGCTCTACTACTGAGCTACAAGGCCTAAAATCTAAAAGTTATTCTGCCTTTGGTTAAATCATATGGTGTCATTTCAACCATTACATTATCACCGGCTAGCACTCTTATTCTATTCTTTCTTAATTTTCCAGCTGTGTGAGCTAAAATTTCATGATTATTTTCAAGTTTTACTCTAAACATAGCGTTAGGTAATAATTCTGTTACCTTTCCTTTAAATTCTAAAGTTTCTTGTTTTACCAATTAAAAATCCTTTTTTAAATATTGTGCTAGATTTATAACTAAAGACCCTAATCTTTCAATATCTATTTTTATAATTTGTCTATCTCTATTTAAATATTTCAGCGTTATAAAACTTTGTGTTTTGGCTTATTTTTTGAATCCCAAGGCTCTCCTTGATCATCTAAAGCAACTTCAATGACTTCTGCAACTACTCTAATAACCGAGTCTCCAGAAAATATTAATTTCATTTCATAGTTATTGTCAGGCATTTGATTGCTCTCGATAGCAAGAAAATCTAAAAATTTATCTTTACTAGTTTGGCTTATATTTTTTGAATTAACTTCTATAACATTTTCAAATTTTAAAATTGTTCTAATTCTTTTATTTTTTCTAAAAACCCCTTTTTCAACATCCTCCCACATAAACCTATTAAGTTGCATTAGAAAAATCTTATTCTTTTTTAAACTTGCAATATTCGCTGTGTTTACAATAGAGTCTTGAAGATGAGCTGAAATAATCCTTAAATCTTCGTCGGTTCTAGCTATGAGTTTTAAATTTTTAACTTTCACTTTAAATTCTTTTAATACGTGCTTTACAATTTTTCAATTTTTTTTCTAAAAACTCATAACCTCTATCAAGGTGATATATTCTATTAATAATTGTTCTATTGTCTGCAACTAAACCTGCTAATACTAAACTCACTGATGCTCTTAAATCTGTTGCCATAACTTCTGCACCTGTTAACTTTGAGGGTCCTTTAATAATTGCTATTTTATTTTTTATCTCTATGTTTGCCCCCATTCGCTTAAGCTCTGGGACGTGCATAAATCTATTTTCAAAAATACTTTCTTTAATTTTTGATGTTCCCTGAGCTCGAGTCATTAAAACCATTAGTTGCGCCTGTAAATCAGTTGGAAACCCAGGATATGGCTTCGTTGAAATGCTAATTTTTTTTATATTATTGCTCTTATAAATTTCAATAGTGGATTTTTGAATTTGTAACTTTACTCCCATCTTTTTTAAAGTTCTGATCTCATTTTTAATTACTCGTGGATCTATTTTGTTAAATATAACTTTTTTTCCTACTAGAGCTGCGGCTATCATATATGTGCCTAATTCAATTCTATCAAAAATAACTTCGTGTGTTATATTCTTTTTAATTTTTTTGCATCCAGTAATTAAAATTTTGCGTCCAACAATTTTAATTCTTCCGCCTAATTTATTTAAAAATTTAATAAGATCTTTAACCTCGGGTTCTATTGCACAATTATTAAGTATTGTTTTTCCATTTGCATTAAATGCTGCCAGCACTGCATTTTCAGTAGCTCCTACAGAAATGTTAGGGAAAGTAACATTTGCTCCTTTTAATCCATCTCTTGTTTCAGCAATAATGTATCCATTTTTTATTTTAATTTTTGCGCCAAATTTTTTTAGTGCAAACAGATGTAAATTAACTGGTCTAGTTCCAATTGCACATCCTCCAGGAAGAGAAATTTTAGCCTTCTTATATTTGGCTAAAAGCGGTCCCAATACTAATACTCCAGCTCGCATGGTTTTTACCAGTTTATAAGGAGCCAATGTTTTAATATTTTTATTAATATTTTCTATTTCAATTGTATTCTTATCTTTTGAAATATTAACTTTTAATCCTATGAATTTTAACAATTCTACCATTGTAAAAATATCTTTAACTAAAGGTATATTTGTTAGTTTTGCTTTATCCGATAAAATGGTTGCTGCTAAAATGGGTAAAGTAGCATTTTTAGATCCAGAAATTGAAATTTTTCCAGATAATTCTTTTTTCCCGTTAATCAATAATTTTTGCATTTAAGATATTAAATCTTAGGGAGAGTAACCCCTTTTTGTTTCATATATTTACCTTTCCTTTTAGCATAAGTGATACTAGGTTTTTCATTGCCTTTGATGAATACAAATTGTGAAACACCTTCGTTGGCATAAATTTTAGCTGGCAAAGGGGTAGTGTTAGAAAATTCTAATGTCACATGTCCTTCCCATCCAGGTTCTAATGGCGTTACGTTCACAATAATCCCACATCTTGCATATGTAGATTTGCCTAAACATATAACCAATACATTCTCTGGAATTTTAAAATATTCCACTGTTCTTGCTAATGCAAAAGAATTAGGAGGTATTATGCATTCTTTACCAATTTTTGTTACAAAGCTCTCTTTCTTGAAAACTTTTGGGTCTACAATGCCAGAATTTACATTTGTAAATATCTTAAATTCGTTAGAAACTCTTGCATCATAACCATAAGATGAAAGTCCAAAAGAAATTTTTCCTTTTCTAACTTGTTTATTAACAAAAGGCTTTATCATTCCTTTTTGTGCTGCTTTTTTAATCCATTTATCTGATAGAACGGTCATTTTTTTTTATTTTACTTTTAAATTTCTTTCTTTTTTTTAAATTTTTTTTTAATGAAATCTCACGAGTTTTAAATAAAGAATCTTTTTTAACAAAAGATTTCATATTAAAATTAATTTTTATCTGGGTTTGTTAAATCTTCTAGCGTGATAGGCTTGTCTATATCGTGCATTTCTTTTTCTTCCGACAATTTAGGACTATTGCTAGATTTTTTAGCTCTTCTTTGTTCAATTCGTGCTTTGCGCTTAGCTTCTTTCTTCATTGCTTTATCGCCACGTGTAGATTTATAATCGTAGTGAATTCCCATATTAAGCGCTCCTTCATTCAATCTTATTTTTACTTCTTGAAGTGGTTTTATGCAAGGCTCTTCTTAAAAACTTGCTTTTTAATTAATAGAATGTCTAAAAAACTAATAGGTATGAGGATCTTTTATAAAAAAACTAGTTCTTTTTATCTAAGCCTGTGGGCAACAAATTTAACATTTAATACTTCAAAAATATCCTTTGGACAATTCTCAAAATCATAGCTATTGCTACACTTACGAGCACGTCCTCCAAAGGCGTGGCTTTCGGGTATGAATAATTCCATAGGATTAAAAGTATCAACCAAATTAACCAAGCAAAAATATTTTTTAAAAAATTAGAATTCATTACAGATTTTATTAATTTTTATCATCAAATATTCTCTTCTTAATTATCCCTGATATCAAGATAACAATTACAAACAAAATTATCGGTAAATAAATCTCTTTGTTTGAAAGTAAATTTACAAAACTAAAGTTATCTGCTTGTTTTATATATTCATTTAATCCTGCACCAATAGTGTTCATAATAAAAAATATTGGTATGAAACCTAAAAAACTTGCAAAAAAATAATTTGATTTCTTTATGTTGAAAATAACAGGTAAAACATTTTGTGGTCCAAATGGAATGCCTAATCCTCCCGTCAATCTAAATGCTAAAAAATAATTAAACTCATTTTTTCTGAAAAGATGTATATATTTAAAAAACTTTTTCTCCAATAAATCATAAACTAAATCTTTGAAAAAGAAATTGGCTATTGAGTAAAGAATTAAGGCACCGGTAGAAATTGATAAAACTGAAATACAAGTTCCGATCCATTTACCAAATAAAATACCTGAAATAAGCAAAAGTGGAGTTCCAAATCCCAGTAGAGATACCCAGATCAAACAAAACAAAAAGAATATCAGAAGATTTAGATAAAAATTATTACTAATCATTTTTTCTAAATCTATTTGTAATTCTTTGTAATATAAAAAATCATTCAATCTGCTTACTTCAACATAAGAAAAGATCAGATATAGGAAAAAGAACAAGATTAAAATATAAGAAATTCCTAAAAATAGTTTTAGACTTTTGCTCATAATTTACCTGTACAATAGACGGCAATTAAAATATATACCTTTAAATATTTATGAAAAGAACTTATCAACCAAGTAATTTAGTAAGAAAAAGAAGACACGGTTTCAGGGCAAGAATGGCGACTAGAACTGGAAGACAACTTATAGCTAGAAGAAGAGCTAAAGGTCGAAAGACAATATCAACATAATCAGATAAATGGTTAAGCTTGAAAGTTTAAAAAAAAGCAACCAATTCAAAAAAACTCTTAAAGAAAAGAAGGTTTATACAGATTATTTTTCTATATTTGCAGCAAAAAATTTTTTTAAACCTAAGTATAAATCTAATTTACTAATAAGTTTCGTTATGAAAAAAAAAATTGGAAATGCGGTGAAAAGAAACAAAATAAGAAGAAAATTAAAAGCAATTGTTCAAAAACTATTAAAAAAAAGGGGTGCAATTAATAAAGATTACACTTATATAGTTTTCGGTAAGTCTAATGCTTATACTCAAAAACAAGATGTGCTTTTGCCATCAATGGAGAAAAGTTTTAGTAAATTAAAAAAATAAGATGACCAAAATTCTAATTTGTATAATTAAAACCTATCAATATTTTATTTCTCCATTATTAGGAAACAAATGTAGATTTATGCCAAGTTGCTCTGAATATTTTATTGAAGCTCTTAAATTTCATGGTCTTATTAGAGGATTCAATTTTGGCATTAAAAGAATTATTAAGTGTCATCCATTTAAAAAACTAGGCGGTAGTCATGGGATAGATTTTGTTCCAGTTCCAGACAAAAAGGAAAACAAAAATGGATAATAAAAATGTTTTTATAGCAATTGCTTTGTCTATGTCCGTTTTGCTTTTCTGGGCAGCATTCTTTGAAACTCCTAAGCCCGTTAACAATAATATTCCTCAACAAAAAAAAACTAATGAAAATATAATAACACCAAACATAAATGAGTCTTTAAAAATTAATAAAATTTCTAGACAAGACTCCATAAAAAATTCTAAACGAATTAAAATAGAAAATAATAACATAATTGGATCTATGTTGTTAGAAGGCGGACTAATAGATGATATTTCTTTCAAAAAACATAAACAAAATTTAGAAAATAATTTAAATATTGAATTTTTAAATCCAGCTGAAACCGAAAATGGATTTTATGTCGAAACTGGATGGACAAGTATAGGAAACAAAATAAAAGTCCCTTCAAAAAAATCATTGTGGAAGGTAAATGGTGAGAAGATTTTAAGCAGCAGTCAATCAGTGCTTTTAGAATGGAATAACGGTGAAGGAATTATATTTAAAAAAAAAATTGAATTAGATGACAAATATTTATTTAAAATTACTCAACAAGTTCAAAATAACACAAAACAAGCAATTGATTTATATCCCTATGCTCAAATAACAAGAAATAAAGTACCTGATGACATTCAAAATTTTTATATTTCTCACGAAGGATTTATAGGTGTTTTTGATGAAGAGCTGAAAGAGGATGACTACGATGATATTGAAGAAAATAAAATAGTTAGAGAAGCTAATGAAGGTTGGCTTGGAATTACAGATAAATACTGGATGACAGCTATAGTGCCAAAAAAAGGAGAAAATTTTAAATCTACTTTCTTATATAAAGATTCTTTTAAAGCTAATTACATTTTAAATAATCCTACCACTATCAATCCATCATCAAATAGTTCCAATGAAGTAAGGTTATTTGTTGCGGCTAAAGAAGTTGATACTATTGACTCGTATGCTTCAAACCAAAATATAGATAAATTTGATTTAGTCATAGATTGGGGTTGGTTTTATTTTTTTACGAAACCTCTTTTCTTTATAATCGATTATTTATTTAAGTACTCAGGTAACTTTGGAATTGCGATAGTGATTATTACAATTGGAATAAGACTGATTTTTTTTCCACTAGCAAATTACTCATTCAGATCTATGGCCAAAATGAAAGCAGTACAACCAGAAATGATGAGATTAAAAGAACTTCATAAGGAGGATAAAGTAAAGCTCCAGCAAGAAATGATGGCGCTTTATAGAAAAGAAAAAATAAATCCTGCATCAGGATGTTTGCCAGTTTTAATACAAATCCCTTTCTTTTTTGCAATTTATAAAATGTTATTCATATCTCTAGAAATGAGACATCAACCATTTTTTGGTTGGATAAAAGATTTATCTGACAAAGATCCTACCTCTATATTTAATTTGTTTGGATTAATTCCTTGGGACCCTCCAAGCTTTTTGATTATTGGTATCTGGCCAATATTAATGGGTGCTTCAATGTGGGTTCAACAAAAACTAAACCCTGCACCAGCTGATCCTATTCAAGCAAAAATATTTGCTTTTTTTCCTTTGTTCTTGACAATTATTTTAGCATCTTTTCCGTCTGGTTTAGTTGTCTACTGGACTATAAACAATATTTTAACAATTGCTCAACAATGGGTAATAATGAAACAGACCAAAGTAAAAACTAATTAAATGTCAAAAGAAATTTCTTTAGACTATATAAAAAAATTTTGGCCTGAAAAAGCTCCTGATATTAATGTTGTTCAAAAATATGTGTCGAAATACGAAAAAGAAAAAATTGTCATTAAGTATGGAGGGAATGTATTAATAGATAGAAAAGTATTTAATAATTTTATTGCTGACATAGATGTAATCAACAAATTAGGCCTTTCTATTGTTGTCGTTCACGGTGGTGGTCCAAGAATTAAAAGAGAGCTAGATAAAAAAAAGATTGTTTCGAAATTTATTAATGGCTTGAGGGTAACAGATAAAAATATAATAGATACTGTCGAAGAAGTATTAATAGATTTCAACAACGATATAGTAAACTCGCTTAAAAAATTAGGCTCTGAAGCAGCTTCTTTTCACACAAAGATAGATAATATAATTGAAGTTGAGCCAGAAAGAGAAGAGCTAGGTTTTGTGGGAATTCCAGAAAAGATTAATACAAATTTAATTGAAGATGCTTTAAGTAAGAATAAAATTCCGATTATTGCTCCATTGGGCTTAGGTAAAAATAACCAAACTTTTAATATTAATGGAGATACAGCTGCAAGCGCTATAGCTAAAAAACTTAAAGCTAGGAGACTAATACTAATGACAAACGTGGAAGGTGTTTATGATGATAAAAAAAATCTTATTTCGGAAATTAAACCTTTTGATCTTGATAATTTGATCAAGTGGAAGATAGTCGAAGGAGGAATGATTCCTAAAATAGAAAATTGTGTGGATGCAGTAGAAAATGGAGTTAGAGGTGTTGTAATTCTTGATGGAAGAAAACCTCACTCAATACTTCATGAAATATTTTCAGATATAGGATCAGGAACGCTGATAAGAAAATGAATGATTTAAATAACATTAAATATTGGTTGTTTGACTTAGATAATACTTTATATGATGGCGCTACTAAAGTTTTTGAACAAGTTGACAAAAAAATGACTAAGTTTATTTCAGAAAAACTTAACATAAATAAAGAAGAGGCAAGAAAAATTCAAAAAAATTATTTCGAAGAATACAACACTACATTAAACGGAATGATTAAAAATCATAAAATTGATGCTGATGAATTTTTAGAGTTTGTTCATGATGTAGATCTTAACTTTTTAAACAAAGATAAAATCCTAGAAAATGAAATAAAAAAATTAGAAGGTAAAAAGATTATATTTACCAATGGGTCTAGGGCTCATGCTGAAAATGTAACCAAAAGGATTGGGATTGATAAGCTTTTTGATGGAATATTTGATATAAGAGACTCAGAATTTATACCTAAGCCTTCAAAAGAACCGTATAAAAAATTAGTAGAAGATTACAAAATTGAGCCACAATATTGTATATTCTTTGAAGATATAGCAAGAAATTTAAAACCAGCTTATGAACTAGGAATGAAAACTGTTTGGATTAAAAACAATGAACCTTGGGCATCAAAGTTTTCTGATGCTGATTTTATAAACTATAAAACAGAAAAACTGGCGAGTTTTTTAAAGGAGATAAATGAAAACAGAAGAACTTGAAAATATAATTAATGAAGCTTTTGAAAAAAAACAAAGCATATCTGAAAAATCAGATAGAAAGATTTTAGACTCGATAAATGAAACCATTGAGCTTGCTGATAAAGGCAAAATAAGAGTAGCAGAGAAAAAAAATGGAGAGTGGTTGGTAAATCAATGGGTAAAAAAAGCGATTTTATTAAGCTTTAGAGTTAACAAAATGACGATGTCGAAAGGTCCTTACACTACGTGGTACGATAAGGTTCCTGGTAAATCAGTTTCGTGGAGCGAAGAGGATTGGAAAAAAGCTGCCTACAGGCATGTCCCGAACGGTGTCGTTAGAAAAGGATCTTTTATAGCCAAGGGAGTAGTATTGATGCCTTGTTTTGTAAATCTTGGAGCATACGTGGATGAAGGTACCATGATAGATACTTGGGCATCGGTTGGATCTTGTGCGCAAGTTGGAAAAAATTGTCATGTTTCTGGTGGAGCAGGTATTGGAGGAGTCCTTGAACCACTACAAGCAGGACCTGTAATTGTCGAGGATAATTGTTTTATAGGAGCTAGATCTGAGATAGCCGAAGGTGTTTTAGTTGAAGAAGGTGCTGTAATCTCGATGGGGGTATACATTGGAGCTTCTACTAAAATTGTTGATAGAGAGACTGGAAAAATTACGTATGGAAAAGTTCCAGCGTATTCGGTTGTAGTACCAGGTTCAATGCCAAATAAAAAAAATCAAGCTGGTCCATCTTTATATTGTGCTGTAATTGTTAAAAAAGTTGATGAAAAAACTAGAAGCAAAACATCAATTAATGATTTATTAAGAGATTAATGCCTAGTATCAACGAATTAAAATTAGCTAAAGAACTAATTGCTTTTCCAAGTATCACACCAAAAGATGCTGGTGCAATTAATTTTTTAAGCAAAAAACTAAAATCATTGGGATTTAAGTGTAAAATTTTAGAATTTAAAGATAAAAAGAGCAAACCTATAAAAAATTTATACGCTAGGTTGGGAACTAAACAGCCTAATCTTTGTTACGCTGGACATACAGATGTTGTTCCGCCAGGAAATATTAATGACTGGACAGTAAACCCTTTCAAACCAACAGTTAAAAAAAATCATTTAATTGGAAGAGGTGCAAATGACATGAAAAGTTCAATTGCTTGTTTTGTAAGTGCTGTAAATAAATTTTTAAAAGATAAACCAAAATTTGATGGCTCTATTAGTTTCCTAATAACTGGAGATGAGGAAGGTTATGCAATTAATGGTACAAAGAAAGTTGTTCAGTATTTAAAAAGAAAGAAAGAGAAAATTAATTTTTGCATTGTAGGAGAGCCTACTAATCCTAATAAACTTGGTGAAATGATAAAAATTGGAAGAAGAGGAAGTTTAACAGGTAAAATTGAAATATCTGGTGTTCAAGGTCACGTAGCTTACCCGCATCTTTTGAATAATCCTATAAATACTTTGATTAAAATTTGTAAAAAATTAAAAGAAAAAAAATTAGACAAAGGTAACAAAAATTTTCAGCCTTCAAATTTGGAATTTACGAGTGTTAATGTAGATAATAAAGCTCATAATGTAATTCCAGCTAAAGCCAAAGCACAATTCAATATTAGATATAATAATTTTCATACTGCAAATTCTTTGAAAAAAAAGATAAATAATATTGTCAAAAATATATGCAAAAAAAATAAATGTTCTTTTAAAATAGATTATCTTGCAAATGGGGACTCTTTTTTAACAAAACCGGAAAAAACAATATATATGGCTAAAAGGATAATTAAAAAAATCACTAAAAACAATCCTAAGTTTTCTACAACTGGTGGAACTTCGGATGCCCGATTTATTAAAAAAATTGCTCCATGTCTTGAATTTGGTCTTGTAAATAAAACAATGCATAAAATAGATGAATGTGTTTCAATTTCTGATCTTAGAAAGCTTACAGATATTTATAAGAATATTTTAGTAGAGTATTTTAAGTGAAACTATACAAAATAAAAAAATCCAATATTGATAATAGAGGCCTCTATGCTAGCCAGGATATAAAAAATGACACAAAGATCATTGAATACAAGGGTAAGGTTGTTACTAAAAAAAAAGTAGAAGAAGATTCTAAATTTGATAATGACAAAGCAATATATCTTTTTAATTTAAATAAAAGGTATGATCTTGATGGGGATTTCAAATATAATACCGCTAGATTAATTAATCATTCTTGCAATCCAAACTGTGAAGTCGCTGGAGTTGGTTTAAGAGTTTGGGTTTACGCAATCAGGGACATAAAAAAAGGTGAGGAATTATCTTATGATTATGGATTTGGGTATGATGAATATTACAAAGATTTTCCCTGCAAATGTGGATCAAAAAATTGTGTCGGATATATTGTAAGAGAGGGCTCTAGATGGAGAATAAAAAGACAGAAATCGATATAATACTACCAAATTATAATAGTTGGGAATTCATTGATAAAACCATTCAAAGTGTGCTCAAACAGAATTTTAAAAATTGGAGATTAATTATAGTTGATGATTTTTCAGATATCAAAACCAGAAAAAAAATTAAAAAATATGAAAAATTACAAAAAGTAAAAATATATTGGTTAAAAAAAAATAAAGGTCCTGCTTATTGTAGAAATTTTGCAATAAGTAAATCAAAATCAAATTACATAGCATTTATAGATTCGGATGATATCTGGGAAAAAAATAAATTAAGATTACAAGTTCAATATATGAAAAAAAATAATTATGATTTTACATATACTTATTATAAAACTTTTGGTCTAAAGTTTAAAAAAGTTGTCCCACCCAATAAATTCAATTTCGATAATTTTATAAAAAATACATCTATAGCTACAAGTACAATGATTATTAAAAGACAAACAGTCAAAAATATAAAATTTACTGATACAGCAATATGTGAAGATTATTATTTTAAATGTAAAATATTAAAAAAAATTAAATTTGCTTATTGTTTGAAAAATTATTTAACAAAATATAGAATACGTGAAGACTCCTTGCAAAGTAACAAACTAAGAAATTTTTACTGGATTTGGAAAATTAACTATAAATATAATAAGTTAAATTTTTTTCAGAATTTAAAATCTTTATTCAATATATCTCTTAATTCGGTTAAGAAATATGGTTTAAAATAATTAATATTTTATTTTAGCTAAATATAATCCGTGAGCTGGAGCTGGAGGTGCACACATTTTTCTTTTCTTTGATAAAAATGCCTTTT
Source organism: Pelagibacterales bacterium SAG-MED05 (assembly GCA_014654415.1). GTDB lineage: Bacteria > Pseudomonadota > Alphaproteobacteria > Pelagibacterales > Pelagibacteraceae > Pelagilacustribacter. The sequence goes on from JACWDC010000003.1 coordinate 39,907, forward strand.
TAAATTCATTTAAATTCCATCTTCCTTCTCCTAAATATTTTAAAGCACCCACCATAGATCTTACCTGTTGTTGCAAAAAAGACTTAGATTGAAAAGTTAAAATTATCTTCTGTTTATTCTTTTTTATTGTAGCATTTTTGATAGTTCTAATTGGAGACTTAGCTTGACAAGATGAAGCTCTAAAAGTTGAAAAATTGTGAGTGCCTTTTAAAATATTGGTTCCTTGTCTCATTACTTTCACATTAAGCTTTTTCTGAATGTGCCAAGCTTTATTTTTATCTAACACTAAAGATGAGTGTCTGTTTATAATAAAATATTTATAAACTCTTTCTTTGGCGCTATGTCTTGCATGAAATCCGTCCGGCCTTTTTTTTATATTTAAAATAGATACTGGATATTTGTTTAAAAAAAAATTAATGGAATTTATAAATGTATTTTTATCAACAATCTTATGTTTTGTTTTAAAATGAGCAGATTGTTCACTCGCATGAACTCCTGCATCTGTTCGACCTGATCCTATAACTCTAATTTTATCTTTTAAAAACTTTGATAGAACTTTTTCCAAAACTTCTTGAACTGAAAGACCATTTTTTTGAATTTGCCATCCAACAAAATTTCTTCCTAAATATTCAACTATAATTTGATAAGTAAACATTAAGTTATAATGTCACCACTTTTTATCTCATTACCAAGCAGAAAATGATCTGTTAATTGTCTGCTTTTTCCCTCTTTTTGAATTTCAAGAATTTTTATTGATTGTTCTTTGCAGGCAATCGTAAGTCGATCATCTGTTATTTTTCCAGCATTGCTATTTTGATTTACTATTTCAGCTTTCCATACTTTGAGTCTTTCATTCTTATACTCGAACCAAGCTCCAGGATTAGGATTTAATCCATTAATCTTGGCTAAAACTTTTTTGGCATTTTCATTCCAATTAATTCTTCCTTCAGTTTTTAAAATTTTTTTTGCATAAGTTGCTTTCCCATGATCTTGTTCTATAAATGTTGCCTCTCCTTTTTCTATTTTGTCTATGGCATTTATAATGGACTTAGCTCCCAATTTAGATAAAACTTTTGACAAAGTTAAAGCATCTACATTTTCATTTATTTGTATCTTGTCTTGATGCATCACAGGTCCAGCATCTAGTTCTTCAACTATTTTCATAATGCTTATTCCAGTTTGATTATCTAAATTCATAATTGATCTTTGAATAGGAGCTGCGCCTCTCCACTTCGGAAGCAGTGAAGCATGAACATTTATAAAACCGTATTTTGATAAATCTAAAAATTTTTTTGGTATAATTTTTCCATAAGCAATTACAACAACAATGTCTGGCTCTAATTTTTTTAAATAATTATACTCTTCATGATTATCTAGGCTATTTGGAGTTCTTAAATTTAAAGAATGTTCTTTTGCTAATACTTCTACTTCTGAAGGAATTGTTTTTTGACCACGATTTGCTTTACTAGCAGGCTGAGAGTATACCGCTAAGATTTTATGATTAGAGTTTATTAAAGACTCTAAAGTAGGTATTGAGAACTCTGGAGTTCCCATAAAAACAATTTTTTGCGACATTAATTTTAGACTATTACTCTTTCAATTCCCTTTTTCTGTTTAACAAGCTTTTTGATAATCATATCTTTTTTAAGCTTAGACAAGTAATCAATAAATAATATTCCATTTAAGTGATCAACTTCATGTTGAACACAAGTAGCTAAAAGGCCATCAGCTTTTAGCTCTTTTTCTTTGCCATTATAATCAATATATTTAAGAGTACACTCTGCCGGTCTTTCAATTTCTGCAAATTGCCCAGGTAAAGATAAACAACCCTCTTCATATACAGAGGTTTTTTTAGACTGATGTATTATTTTAGGATTAATAAGAAAAATAGGTTTCTTTTTTTCTTCGCCTTTAGAAATATCAAGCACAACAAGTCTTTTTAAAATTCCAACCTGTATTGCTGCTAAACCGATTCCTGGAGCTGCATACATAGTCTCTAGCATATCATCCATTAGTTTTTTTGTTTCTGTATCTACTTTTTCTAGAGGTTCACACTTTTTCCTTAGAATAGCATCAGGTTCTGTAAGAATTTTTCTTAACATATATAACTTATATTGTAATTAGCTTCTTTGCGGTAGTGCTGAAATTAAAATTTCGTTTCTGATTTTTTTTAAGTTATTCTGATTTAAAAGATGTGTTACGAAATAAATTGTTTCTGGATCTAAATTATAAGCTTCATCCTCTCCGATGATTTCTACTAATTTGAGGGCCAAGAAGGCTGACTCGTTGCTTTTTCCTAATTTCAATAAATTTGATGGAATACTATATTTTTTAGAAATTTCTTGATAATTAAATTCTTTAGGAATTGTAAATCCATCTTTAGCCAATGATTCAACCAAAGCTAGATCTTTAGCTGAAAAAAAATATTTTCTATTTTTTTTAATTTTTTTATATATTTTAATAAAATCTTTCTGGGCTTTTTTCTGATTTATCTCGTTTTTAAAATATTTCAATAATCTTGATCTATGCAAAATTTTGTCATCAAATTTAATTTTTCCTAACTTTAATTCTTCTTCGCTAGTTATATTTTTTTGCACAACTTCTTTGTAAGATTCTGGAACATCATCAAGATTTATTTCTTTAAGCCGATCACTTAAAAATTGTGCAAAAATATTTGATAGATTGTCTTTTTGAAATAAGTCCTTAAGTAAAAACAATAATTTAATTTTATTTTCTTCATTATCTGAAAGTAAATATTTTTGATAAATTAAAGCTCTGGCATCAATATTATCAAATGTTTGATAAGTGTCTTGGGCTTTTATCAAACTATTTAAATCAAAAGTAATATTGGAATAAATATTAAATATTTTTTCTTTGTCAAATTGATTTTGGTTGGCTGCGATCTCTAAGCTCTTTAATTTTTCTTTATCTCTGTCATCATCTAACTTAATCAAATTGGCAGCATTTAAGTATTCCCATATTATCTTTTGTGTATTTTTTTTTGGTTCATATTTAAAATTTTTAATAGTCACACTTGAAAGATAAAAGTTAAGCAAGTTATCATCTTTAATTTTTTTTGAAGTTTTGCTTGTCACGCCCAAAAGAAAATTTATTTTATCTTCAAAAAATTTATCTGACTGATTTTCTTCTCTCAAAATATCAAATTGAAGCTGTGCTTCATTTTTCTTTTTATTAAAAACTAAGCAATAAATTTTAAACTTTTCTAAATATGAATCTTTTATATTTTTATCCAAAAAGTTTATTTTATTGCAGCCTTCTTTAATATTTGCTTGGGCTATACTATTATCAACCAAATATTGGATAAGTTTTTTTTTATTAGGAAAAGTATTATTTTGTTTTAGAAATTTCTCTATCAGATCTATTCTTTTATTTTCTATCATCCAATCAATTTTTAAATTAACAAATTCTTTTTCATCCATTCCTTTGGGGGGATATGCAAAAGATAAAATTGTATTCTCGAATAATTTTGTAGCTGTATTTGAAAGTTGAATTTTATTAATTCTTTTAATGCTTGATCTAATATCCTCAGCTTCTGTTGTCGACCACATATTCAAATCAAAATCGTTTTCAGCAGGATCATAAATACCAAATATTTTTATATCTTGAGAAACTTTTGATATTTCATTTTCAATTTCAATATTGTTGTTAATTTGAGTTGGGATATTTATCTTGGGAGTTGCTGTTATATTGTTGCTATTAATATTTTGATTGGAATTAGAGTTTTCTTTATTTTCTTTGTTCCAAATATCTATTTCCTCTTCTGCATGCAAAGGCAGAAATGAAATAATTAAAATTAATAAGCTTATATATCTATTTAAGCTTATTAATTTCATCAGTAATATCAATTTTATACTTTTGCTCAGGGCTAGGAAAATTTATTTTTTCAATTAAAAAAATTACCACAATCATAAAAATTAAAACCAAAATTAATTTGATTAAAATTCTTCCTATAGAGCTTCCAATGCTTGGTTGTCGATTGTATTTCAGTTGCATAGTAAAAAAAATATATTTAAACTCAAAAAATAAGACATATTTATGATAAATCAAATTTAAAATTGGTAGCATAATTGAAAAAAAACCTTTTATTAACTGGAATGATGGGTGTTGGTAAATCAACTGTAGGTAAAAAGCTTGCAAAAAAGCTAAAATTTAATTTTATCGATATTGATCAGATTATTGAAAAAAAAGAAAAAAGGACAATCAAAGAAATTTTTGAAGATAAAGGTGAAAATTATTTTAGAAAGATTGAAAAAAAAATTAGTCTTGAAGAACTAAAAAAGAGTAATTCAGTTATAGCTCTTGGTGGTGGAGCATTTATGAACTCATCAATTCGTAAAGAAGCAAAGAATTTCTCGATGAGTTTCTGGCTAGATCTTAACTTAAAGTCCCTATTAATTAGATTAAAAAATGTTAAAAAAAGACCTCTCCTTAATCAAGATAGCTTAGAACAATCAGTTAATAAAATTTACTCTGAAAGAAAGAAAATCTATAATAAATCTGACTTTAAAATTAAATGTAATTCAACGAATGTTGATCAAATTGTAAATAAAATTATAAAATTATATGAAAATTCAGAAAATAAAATTTAAAAATTTAAATAAAGATTATTCTATATTAATCGGAAATAATATTTTAAAAATATTATCATTAAAAGTTAACTCTCTTTGTCCACAGACAAAAAAAATAGCTTTAATTTTTGATAAAGGTGTTCCTTCCAAATATAAAAAAATTATATTAAAAAATTTAAAGAAGTATGAAGTTTATGTTTATAATTTCAATGCAAATGAAAAAACAAAGTCAATAAAGTCAGTAACTTTTCTATTAAACAAATTGCTCTTAAAAAATTTTAATAGATCAGATTTAATTATTGGAATAGGTGGAGGAATTACAGGTGATTTCAGTGGATTTGTTGCAAGCATTTTAAAGAGAGGTATAAATTTTATAAGTATACCCACAACATTATTATCTCAAGTGGATGCTGCTGTAGGAGGAAAAACTGGAGTTAATTCTAAGTATGGTAAAAATTTAATAGGATCTTTTTCTCAACCAAAATTAGTAATTAGCGATACATCTTTTTTAAAAAGTCTGCCAAGAAAAGAAATGATATGTGGTTATGCAGAAATATTAAAGCATGCGGTTATAAATGATAAAAAATTTTTCAACTGGTTAAAATTAAATACAAAATATATTTTTTCCCATCATTCAAAGAAATTAATTTATGCTATAAAAAAAAGTTGTAATATTAAATTATTTTTTGTTAATAAAGACGTTAATGAAAAAAATTTAAGAATGATTCTCAATTTTGGTCATACTTTTGCTCACGCCATTGAAGTAAAAAATAATTACTCAAAAAATACTACACATGGTGAAGCTGTTCTCGCAGGCATGATTTTGGCTACAAAACTCTCAGTAATAAAAAAAGTTTGTAATAAAAAAACTTTGAAGGATCTTATGGGAATTTACAGAGCAAATAATCTAAACTATTCATTTAACAAATATACAACGACCAAAGAAATCAATAAATTAATTCCTTATTTAAAAAATGATAAAAAAAATGATGATGAAAAAATAAATTTTATATTGTTAAATAACATTGGTAAAACAACTTTGCCTAACAAATGCAAAATTTCTATTAATGAATTAAAAAAACTTGTTAAGCTCTTTACTCAATACTAATTTCTAAAGCATGAATTTTAGTTTTCAGATCTTCTTTTAAAAGATTCATAATTAATTTTTGAGCACTCAATCTTGATATCGATTTAAGATACAAAGATTTTATTTTTAAATGTAAATGATATTTTTCTTCAGAAAAAAATTTATGCCCCTTATGTTTTTGTGAGTTGTCAATAATTTCTAATTTTTCAAAATTAATTTTTTCTTTTAATTTTTTTTCAATATCTTTAAAATAATTTTCCATTTTAACAAATTTACTATATAGAATTAGAATTAATATGAAAGTAATCTGTGATTGGAAAGACTGTAAAGAAATAGGCGCATATAAAGCACCTATTGAAAGAGATAATAGCAAAAAATTCAGATTACTTTGTTTAAATCATATAAAGATTTTTAATAAAAATTGGAATTATTTTGAAAATATGAATGATCAAGAAATAGAATTTTTTATAAAATCAGATTTAACTTGGCATAAGTCTACTAAAAATTTTGGCTCTTCTGAAAATTTCTTCAATATTTTATGGAACAATGCTTTAGATGATAAGCTTAATATATTCAAAAGCTCAAATTTTAAAGAATTCAAAAAAGCAAAAATTTCACGCACTGATAGAGACGCTCTTGAGGTTATGGAGATAAATGATGAGACAAAATGGGAGGAAATTCATGCAAAATTTAAAAGCCTTGTGAAAAAATATCATCCTGATAAAAACCAAGGAAATAAAAAGTTTGAAGATAAGCTTAAAAAAATCACATTAGCTTATAGTCAACTAAAAAAAACATTAGGGAAAAAATGAGCACAGAACAATTTATTTCAAAACCAGATATGAAAATTTCTGTAAAACAAACTTTTGGTTTTGATAGTGAAATGCAGATCGATGCTTTTTCAAAAAAAAATGAATACGTGCCTAAAATAGACCCAGATTATAAATTTAACAAAGATACCACTCTAGCAATTCTTGCTGGTTTTGCTTTTAATAAAAGAGTCCTTATTCAAGGTTATCATGGAACGGGTAAGTCAACTCATATTGAACAAGTGGCAGCCAGATTAAACTGGCCTTGTGTTAGAGTAAATTTAGATAGTCACATAAGCAGAATAGATTTAATTGGTAAAGATGCAATTGTATTAAAAGATAACAAACAAATCACAGAATTCAAAGAAGGCATATTACCTTGGTCAATCCAAAATCCAATGGCATTAGTTTTTGATGAATATGATGCAGGTCGACCTGATGTAATGTTTGTTATTCAAAGAGTTTTAGAAAGTGATGGTAAATTTACTTTATTAGATAAAAATAAAGTTTTAGAACAACATGATTTTTTTAGAATATTTGCAACAACAAATACTGTTGGGCTTGGAGACACTTCTGGGTTGTATCATGGAACACAGCAAATAAATCAAGGTCAGATGGATCGATGGAATATTGTTTCTGCTCTTAATTATCTGCCTTTTGAAAAAGAATTAGAAATAATTTTAGCTAAAAATAAAAAATTAAATAATAAAGAAGGTAAAGAAATATTATCTAATATGATTAAAGTTGCCGATCTCACGAGAAAAGGTTTTATGAATGGAGACATCTCAACGGTAATGAGTCCAAGAACTGTATTGCATTGGGCAGAAAACATGTCTATTTTTAAAGATCAGGGTTATGCTTTCAGAGTTACTTTTTTAAATAAATGTGATGATTTAGAAAAGAAAATCATATCTGAGTATTACCAAAGATGTTTTGGTGAAGACCTTCCAGAGTCTTCAATAAACGTTACTTTATAAAAAAGTGGAAAAAAAGTCTGAAATACTAGAAAATTTTAAAATTGCCATTGGTTCTACAGTAAAATCTTTATCAAATTCTGAGGATGTGGAAGTTTCATTCGGTGATCAAAATTCTCAATCAAAAAATAATTCAATTAAATTGCCAGAGATTGAGCAAGTAAATAACAAAATCAATTATAGTCAAATTAGAGCATTGGCAGACTCAAAGTCTCTTAAATTAAGATTTAGCGATGAAAAAACTTTTAAGACATATGAACCTCATGGAAACATCTCAAAGAAATTATATAGAATTGCTGAAAAAATTAGATGTGAAAAACTAGGGTCAGATCAATTTAAGGGGGTAAAAAATAACATAGAAAAATATTACCAAGAAAGAACCAATTCTTTAGATCTTAAAAACAGTGAAGATAAAATAATAGAATCTTTTGAAAATTATTTAAGAGTTAAGTTCTTTGCATCAAAAAACAGCAAAGAATTAGAAAAAAAACTTAAGACATATCAAAAAGATTTAAATGAAAAATTTAAAGGAAAAATTAAACAACTAAACAATTTAACTCATGATCAAGCTCAATATAACTCAATTATTTCAGATTTAATTTCAAATATGAATTTAGATGAAAATCTGGAAAAAGAGGAAAAAAATGAAGATAATAAAGAAAGACAACAAAAAGACCAAAAAAATCAGGATCAAAAAACAAAAGAAAAAGAACAAGAACAACAAGAAATGTCTATAGATTCTGGTGTTCCAGACTTAGAGGATCAAGCTAAGGAATCAGATCAAGAAGTAGAAGAAATTGAAATAGAAGATAAGTCTCAATCTGATTTTAGAAAAAATATTAGAAACAGTTTAGGAGACCTTAAATACAAATCTTATACAGAAGAATTTGATGAAATAATTAAAGCAACAGACTTAGAAAATGAAGAAGAGCTCATCAGGCTAAGAAAAAATTTAGATCAACAATTATTGCAGCTTAAAAATTTTGTTTCTAAACTTGCCAATAAACTTCAAAGAAAACTTTTAGCAAAACAAAATAGATCTTGGAATTTTGATTTAGAAGAAGGTTTGTTAGATAATTCAAAATTACCAAGAATAATAATCGATCCTTTTAATTCGCTTTCGTTTAAAAAAGAAAAAGATATCGAATTTAAGGATACTTTAGTTACAATTTTAATTGATAATTCAGGTTCTATGAGAGGCAAACCAATTTCCGTGGCTGCTATTTGCGCAGACATACTTGCTAGAACTTTAGAACGCTGTTCTGTTAAAGTAGAAATTTTAGGATTTACTACTAAACATTGGAAGGGAGGTTCGTCCAGAGAAAAATGGATGAAAAATGATAAACCAAATTTACCCGGTAGATTAAATGATCTAAGACATATAATTTATAAATCAGCTGATATGCCTTGGAGACAAGAAAAAAATAATATGGGTTTGATGTTAAAAGAGGGCCTACTAAAAGAAAATATTGACGGGGAAGCTTTAAAATGGGCTTACAATAAAATGTCTAAAAGAAAAGAAGAAAGAAAAATTTTGATGGTAATTTCAGATGGAGCTCCAGTTGATGACTCAACATTGTCAACTAATTCAAGTGACTATTTAGAAGCTAATTTAAAAAATACTGTTAAATGGATTGAAAACAGAACGAATATAGAATTGTTAGCCATCGGCATTGGTCATGATGTAACTCGATATTATAATCAAGCAATTAAAATTACAGATGTGCAAGATTTAGGTGATGTGATGATTAATCAATTAACTGATCTTTTTGTTGAAAAAAATAAAAAAACTCTACATTAAATTTTTCTTGCTTTAGAAATTCTATTCTCAGAAAAATCAGTAATTTTTGATAATAAAAGTCTAAAAGGTATTAACATTAATAAAGTTATAAAAAACTTAACAGCTAAATCTCCAAATGCTAAAGAAACCCAAGAAATACCTGTTGAATAAAAAGCAATTGAAAAAAATAAAAAAGTATCAACTATTGAGCCAAAAACTGACGAGGTGAGTGGAGGAACATACCAAGATCTTTTTCGTAGCATACTAAAGATTGTTACATTCAAGTTCTGTGCAATAAAAAATGCAACACCTGATCCAATAGCTATTCTAATAGAAATTATATCTGAAAAATTTGTAGAAATAAATAAAGTTAAAAACACACCAATAAAAAATCCTACATATACAACTTTTCTTGCTACAATTTTTCCATATGCTCGATTAGCTAAATCTGTAATTAAAAATGTAATTGGATAACTAAAAGCACCGTAAGTTAAGATTTTACTTAAACCAAAATATTGAATAGGAAATTGAACTAGATAATTTGAGGCAACTACTACCAAGCCCATTATAATTGATAGTTTATAAAAAAAACTCATTACTTAAATAACTAGCCTTTGGAATAAATAGAAGATTTTAGTTTCTTCACTTTTTTTGATAATTTTTTGCTTTTAGCTGACATAAGATATTTGTCTAGCCCACCTTTAAAATCTACAGTTCTTAAAGCGGCATTGGTTACATTTAATTTAATGTTCTTTTTAAGAATATCGCTTTTAAAAGTCACTTTTTTTAAATTAGGTAAGAATCTTCGCTTAGTTTTATTTTTGGCATGACTTACGTTATGACCTTTTAACGGTAAAACTCCTGTTAGTTCACATCTTTTGCTCATAATATTTTCCTAAGGCTATATAGTTCCTGCAAGATCACTGGTCAAGTGTTAATTCCAACAGCATCGCTTATATTTTTGATTTTATCATTCTTTAAAATTGAAATTAATTCTTTTTTAATTTCTTTTACTATTCCTGGGCCTTTATAAACCATACCTGTATATAATTGGATCACATCTGCTCCAGCGGTTATTTTTTCAAATGCACTTTTTCCAGAATCTATACCTCCAACGCCAATAATAGTAATTTTTCTATTTAATTCTTTATAAAATTTTTTAATTAAATTTGTGGAAATGTCTTTTATGGGCTGCCCAGATAAGCCACCCGCTTCATCTTTTTTACTATCTAATAATTTCTCTCTATTTTGATTTGTAGTATTTGAGATAATAACTCCATTAATCTTATACTTTTTTATAATTTCCACAATATTGCTTATTTCTTTTTCATCAATATCCGGTGAAAGTTTTATTATCAGAGGTTTATTAATATTTTTATTTTTTTTTAATTTATTCAATCCTTCTAATAACTCTATCATTGAATTTTCTTCATGAAAGTCTCGCAAGCCTTCAGTGTTAGGGGATGAAATATTAATTGTTATATAATCTGCATAAGAATAAAGTCTAGATAAACAAATATAAAAATCTTCTGATTTATTTTTGGTTTCTCGATTTGGACCAATATTAATTCCTAGAATTCCCTGGGGTTTATTTTCATTAATTCTCCGAGCAACTATTTCTGATCCATGGTTATTAAATCCAAGTCTATTAATTAAAGCTTCATCTTTTTCTAATCTAAAAATTCTTGGTTTGGGGTTACCTAGCTGTTTTTTAGGTGTAATTGTCCCTACCTCTACAAAACCAAACCCTAGTCTAAAAATTGAATTGTAAACTTCAGCACTCTTATCAAAACCAGCAGCTAAACCAATTGGGTTTTTAATTTTTTTGTTAAACAAATTTGTTTCTAATAATTCTTCTTGTTTAACTCTAAAAAAACTTTCAGGTAAAAAATTTGCTTTAAGTGATTTGATCGCTAGATCATGAGCTGTCTCTGGATCTAATGAAAAAATATAAGGTTTTAAAATTGAAAACATAATTACTTTATTTTATTATTAATTAAATTAATTGTTTCTTTTAGGCCAAAAAAACTAATAAAAAAACCCATTCTTGGCCCATCTTCTTCACCAAATAATACTTGATAGATTAATTTAAACCAATCTCGAAGACTTTTTTCGTAACCATTTTCTTTTCCCACAGAATATACAACAGTTTGAATATCCTCTGGATTTAATTTTTGATCAACCTTTTCTAATTTCAAAACTAAATTTTTTAAAGCTTCTTTTTCTTTATCATTTGGAATTTTAAATTTTTTATTTGGCTCTACTTTATCCTTGAAATAATTAATGGCATATTCAGTAAGACCATCTAAAATTGGGTAATTTTGAGGTTTTATTTCTTTATGAAATCTATTAATAAACTTCCATAATATTTCTTTATTGTCAGCATTACTAGATCCAACTAAATTTAAAAGCATAGAAAAAGGCATAACTGATTTTTCTTTTGGTGGTTTTCCATTATGCACATGCCACACTGGATTAATTATTTGATCTTTTTCTTTTTGGTTTGGGTATTTTTCAATTAAAGACAAATATTCATCAACTGTTTTAGGAACAACTTCTGGGTAAAGCTTTTTAGCTCTTTTAGGATTGGGATACATATATAAAGATAGACTTTCTGGCGATGCATATCTAAGCCATTGTTCAATCGATATACCGTTTCCTTTAGATTTAGATATCTTCTCACCTTTTTCATCTAAAAATAATTCATAGGCGAATCCATTCGGTGGAATTTTTCCTAACGCTCTACAAATTTTATTAGAAAGTATCGCGCTTTCAGTTAGATCTTTGCCATACATTTCAAAATCAACATCAAATGTAAACCATCTCATTGCCCAATCAACTTTCCATTGTAGTTTGCAATTTCCATTTAAAATATTAGTTTCAAGTTTTTTATCATTGTTGTTGAAAATAACTGTTCCTTTTTTTGCATCCATGCTTATTAATGGAATTTGTAAAACTTTACCTGTATCTGGACAAATTGGTAGAAAAGGACAGTAAGTTTTTCTTCTCTCCTCTCGAAGAGTGGGTAAAACGATATTCATAATCTCTTCATATTTTTCTAGAACTCTAATCAGGGAATCATTAAAAACACCTTCTTTGTAGTTTGAGGTCGAGCTTTTAAAAGTAAAATTAAAGTTAAATTTTTTTAAAAATTCTTTTAACATTTCATTGTTATGTTCACCAAAACTTCTATATTTACCAAAAGGATCTGGAATGTCTGTTAAAGGCTTTCCCAAATTTTTTTTTAAAACTTCATCATTAGGTATATTTTCTGGAACTTTTCTAAGTCCATCCATATCATCAGAAAATGTAATTAACTCATGGTCAATTTTTTGAATATGTTTTAAAACATTAATCATCATGCTTGTTCTTGCAACCTCTCCAAAGGTTCCAATATGAGGTAAGCCGCTAGGACCATAACCTGTTTGAAAAGTAATTTTATTTTTAGCCTTAATTATATCTTTTCTATCTTTTAAAAGTTTTCTAATTTCTACAAAAGCCCAGGAAGAGGTTGATTGAATTAAGTTGTTATCAAGCATAAATAAGGTTTATTAAATTTTATGTATAAAATACAGATATTATTACACGATATTAAGTTGAATTTTATATCTATTTAAATAATCTCAAAAACTATGGCAACAAACAAAACTGTTTTTTTCATGATTGGGGTGCTGCTTGTTGTCCTTGGGGTTTTTATGCTTGCTCCATATATTATGCAGTTAGTATATAATGAAAATAATCACAGCTTTATTTCATCAGCATTTGTAACAATTTTTATAGGAATATTATTCATTCTATCTAACTTAGAAGAAGAGTTTAAACTTAACTTACGACAAACTTTTTTATTTTCAACACTAGCGTGGTTAATGGTTGCAATTTTTGGAAGCTTGCCTTTCCTTCTTTCTCCTGAAAAATTTACCTTTAGTGAGGCATTTTTTGAAAGTATGTCTGGCATCACTACTACTGGGGCAACAATAATTACTAATTTAGATAATAGCCCAAAAAGCATTCTGTTATGGAGAGCAATAATGCAATGGCTTGGGGGAATTGGAATAGTTGTTATGGCAATTACAATTTTACCATTATTAAAAGTAGGAGGAATGCAATTATTTAAAATGGAAGGGCCAGATACAACTGAAAAAATTTTACCTAGAACAATTGAAGTTGCTACTATTATTATCTCAACATATTTAGCTTTGACTTTACTATGTGTGTTTTTCTACTGGCTATTTGGAATGTCAATATTTGACAGCATTTCTCATGCTATGACAACTATTGCTACTGGAGGATTTTCAACTCATAACGATTCTATAGGTTTTTTTAAAAATCCAAATATTGAAATTACAGCAAGTATTTTTATAGTCTTAGGGAGTATACCTTTCATTTCATACTTAAAATTTGTTAAAGGTAACAAAAAAATTTTTTTTCAAGATTTCCAAATTAAAGGCTTCGTTTACCTAATTCTTGTTTCTACATTAATTATGTTTTTGTATTTATTATTTATTAATTATGAAAGCAATGTCTTGGATAAAGTTAGAATATCATCTTTTAATGTTATCTCTATTTTATCGGGGACAGGATATGTTACAGATGATTTTGGGTTGTGGGGAAATTTTTCTCTAATCTTTTTTTTATTCTTAATGTTTATTGGTGGGTGTGCTGGATCCACAGCATGTGGTATTAAAATTTTTAGACTACAAATGCTTGTTATTTTTTTAAAGAATCAAATTAAAAAATTATTTTATCCAAATAGCGTAATAATAAATAAATATAACAATCAGAAAATATCAGATGAATTTATTAACTCGGTTATAGTTTTCATTTTTTCTTTCTTATTTATTTTTTTTATTATTGCTATGCTGCTATCTATCTCTGGGTTAGATTTTTTAACAGCTATTTCTGGTGCGGCAAGCGCAATATCAAATGTAGGGCCTGGCTTGGGAGGTGTAATTGGTCCAGACGGGAACTATAAAACTATTCCTGATCTATCAAAATGGATATTGTCAATAGGAATGTTGCTTGGAAGATTGGAATTACTTGCAGTGTTAGTATTGTTTTTTCCATCTTTTTGGAGAAATTAAAAAAAATAATTAATTATGGAAATATATAAAAAACAAACATTATCTGAAACTTTCTCTGTTTATTTTGATAAACGAATGATTAGAATATTATTGCTTGGAGCTATTAGTGGATTTCCATGGGTATTAATAGGCAGTAGTTTAAGTTTATGGCTTAAAGAAGATGGGTTAAGCCGTAGTACCATTGGCTGGGCTGGATTAATTTTTGCTGTTTATGCTTTTAATTATTTGTGGGCACCAATAATCGATAGAATTAGAATTCCTTGGTTGACTGATAAAATTGGTCACAGACGTGGATGGATTGTTACAATGCAAACTATAATTTTATTAAGTCTAGTTTGTTGGAGTTTTGTAAATCCAACTGCAAATTTAGCTTTGGTTATTAGTATTGGATTAATAATCGCTATTGCTTCAGCCACACAAGACATCACTGTTGATGCTCTTAGAATTGAACAAATCGGAGAACATGAAGGAAAGTCAATGCAAGCTGGTGCGGCTATGGCTGTTGTTGGATGGTGGACTGGCTATAAGTTGGGTGGAGTTATAGCATTAAACTTTGCAGAGTTTTTTGAATTAGCAGGATTTGAAAATTACTGGCAAATTACTTTCTTGGTTTTAGGTATAGTAATTATAGCCTGTAATATAGGATTGATGTTTGTGCACGAACCACAACCAACTGATAGAAAAGAATCTCAAGCAAAAACTGATAAATTGATCGAAGATAAGTTGGGTTCCTCTAATTTTGCAACAAAAACTTTGGCATGGATTACAGGAACAGTTGCTGGTCCTGTGATGAGTTTTTTCAAAAAAAATGGTTTTAATATTGCCTTAGCTATCTTAGGATTTGTTTTTCTTTTTAAAATTGGTGAAGCATTTCTAGGTAGAATGTCGGTAATATTTTATAAAGAAATAGGTTTTACTAAATCAGACATCGCGCTTTATTCTAAAGGATTAGGATGGATAACCACTGTGATATTTACTTTGCTTGGAGGTTTGTTTGCAATTCGCTCTGGCGTTATAAAAGCAATGTTTGTCTCTGGTATATTGATGGCATCTACTAACTTGTTATTTTCTTTGTTAGCTTGGTCTGGAAAATCTGAATTACTTTTTGCGATAGCTGTAATTTTTGATGATATGGCAGCAGCATTTGCAACTGTTGCTTTTGTAGCATTTATTTCAATGCTAGTTGATAGAACTTATACCGCTACTCAATACGCTCTTCTTGCTTCGATCGGAACTGCAGGTAGAACTACTTTAGCAGCATCATCTGGTGCATTGGTCGATTGGTTAAATGGAGATTGGGGTATTTTCTTTATAATTACTGCTGGAATGGTAATACCTTCATTGATTTTTCTTTATATTATTAAAGATAAACTTAAGTTGAATGACTAAATATCTTACAAATAATTTTGTAGTTATAAATCTTTACAAAAAACCCTCAAGTAAATCTGAAGTCGTAACACAAATGATTTATGGAGATAGCTTTTCGGTATTCAAAAAAACTAGAAAATGGCTTAAAGTAAAAATTAAAGAGGATAATTATAAAGGCTATGTACAAAATAAAAATTTTTCTCATTTTTTAAAACCAACTCATAAGATAAATGTTTTAAAAGCAAAAGTGTACGAATTTCCAAACAAAAAGAAAAAAACTAATGAAATATCATTTGGTTCAAAAATAAAAGTCATAGAAAATAAAGCTAGGTTCTTTAGGTTTTCTAAAGGGTGGATAAGCAAAAATGATGTAAAACCTATTTCGTATAAAGAAAAAGATCCTTTTAGAAGAATATCTATATTTAAAAATATTAAATATAAATGGGGTGGAAAATCTTTTAAAGGAATTGACTGCTCAGCTTTGATACAGTTGTTTCTAAACTTTAATAATAAGTTTTGTCCAAGGGATGCAAAAGATCAAGTAAAATATTTTAAAAAAAACATAAAATTAAAAAATATTAAAAAAAATGATATTATTTATTGGAAAGGTCATGTTGCTTTAGCTCTTTCAAAAAAAAAGCTTATCCATGCTTATGGACCGATGAAAAAAACCCTAATCATGGACATTGATCAAACAATTAAAAGAATAGACCGAACTGCTAAATTAAAAGTAATTGGAATAAAAAGGGTATAAATAGCAAAGGCAGCTTCAGTCTCCCTCCACTGCCCTTGAATTCAATTTAATTGATTCGAGCTTTTAATTTAAGACTCTTTTTAATTGTATGTTAATAACTATTTTAATAATTTTCTGTAGGCAAATATTACCGCAAATACAATTATCAATGCTGCTATACCTTGACTTCCCAAACTATTGAGTAGTCTAATTAAATTCTCAGTAACTTGAGTGCCAAAAAAAGCAACATTAGGTCCAAATATTACTTCTGCAATAACTGATACAGCTAGTAAAAGAACACCGACTTCTAAGAAACTATTTAAATAATATTTAATTTTAGATATCCATTTATTCATAATTTTATCTCTTCACACTTATTGCCCCGACTTAAATCAATAAGAGGAGGAAAAGTTGGGGCAATAAGCAAATTGCAGTTACTTTGGGAGTTCACTGCGAGTATTTTATTTACTTATAAAATCCTAGGATGACTATAGCTGCTACTAAACCAACTATTCCCGCATCCCCTAGAGCTTGCACTAGTCCAATAATATTGTCGGCTATTCCGCCAACAAATGGAACATTGCCGCCCAATAATGAAACAACGATACCTAAACCAAGTAGTGATATCACCACTGAAGTTAAAGAGTTTACCGTTGAATTTAATCCTGATAACATTTTCATAGCTACCTCTCTTTTTTGTTCACAGTAAACAAAACGAACTGATTCGTTTTGTATTTAATACTTTATCATTTTCGGAATCCAACATCCTCTATTAAGGTTGTTCATTTTGAGTCTTTGTGACTCATTATTGAGCTATTATTAATAATTTTGACTCATTTTGGTCATTACTAATAATGGCGGAGAGAGTGGGATTCGAACCCACGAAACGGTTTCCCGTTTACACACTTTCCAAGCGTGCGCCTTCAACCTAGCGGCTTAGAATCGTTGATTAACTTTCAATTTATTTTTAAGACTTTAAAAAAATTGGTCTAGCGACGACCATATGGCGACCAATCTTAATTAAAAATTTAGTTTAAATCCTAAATTTCCACTTAAGCTTTTAACATCCTGATTAGTATTTTTTGCAGAAATACTAGCAGTAAATTTTCCATTATCTGTAATCTTTTTTTCGTAACCTAAATTAGCAACTAATGAAATCTCTCTTGTAAGAGCATTATCTTGTTTGTACGTGGCGCTTGTGCCATTAATTGAATAAACTTGAGATTTGTCTCCTACCAAATTTCTAAAATCTAATAACCAACCTAGATTAAAATTATTATTATCATTATTTATAAGATTGTATTTATCAGAAAAAAATACAGACACGTTTCCCACTTTTCTATTTCTCCATGAATAATATTTGCTCTCATCATAACTTGGAGTAATTGAAAAACTTCCAGTTAATCCAACATTTGGAATAAGCTTGGGGTTAGTTTTTGTTACACCAGAATGTACTTCGAAAGTTTGGTAATTACTGTCTATATCTAATTTACCTGATGATGTTGTGTTTGTTAAAATTGTTCTCTCACCCTCTTTTAAAGTAATTCCACCTAAAATAAAAGAGTCTAAGTTTAAAAGATATTTATTGCTTGGAAAATACAATCCAGCAGAAACATTTTGATATGTTATTTTATGATCTTTTTCAAAATCTTGAACTCCAGCTTCAAAAGCAAGAATGAAATCTGAATTTTCTAAAGGTGAAATTAAATTAGCTCCCACATTAAATAAATCGTACTCTAAAGCCAGATTTGTAGCATGTCCTTTTCGATTTAAAAGAGAGGTATAAGTTTCTCCCCAACCATTACCATCATATAAATTTTCTGAGTCTTTGTATCTGTTTAAAAATTGTCTTATGTTTAGAGATTTATAACTTAAAAGTTCATCTAACGTCTCGCTTCCTCCTTGACCAACTGATCCTGCCGATCCTTTTACTACTTGATTGCCATCTAAATCTTGTAAAGTGAAGCTACCTGCAGTTTCATAAAAGTAACCTTGACCAACACCATGTTGAAATTTTAATGTGTTTCCAGTTGTTGTTCCTCCATCAATTTTACCAACTAAAATACTTTTATCTTTAAGTGTAATAGTGTTGTTGTTACCTACTATTGCTATACCTGCATTGGAGGGGCTGTTTCTATTATCTATAGTCCCGCTGTTAACTAATGTTGAACTTGTATCTATTTGTACTGTTGCAAATGTTGATGTGTTGTAAATAATTCCTCCAGACTCATTTGTAAAAGTTGCATCTGTTGCTCCATCATAAAAATATATAGCTCTGTTCTCCACACTATAAATTGTGCCTGCATTAGTAATTGATGCACCAGTAGCATCCTCAGTCCCAACAGATTGTTGTACAATTGCATTTGTATCGGCAAATATTAAACCTCCGGATTTATTTGTAATAGTAGCATTTTGAGAGTCTTGTAGTTGAATTGCTTTGGATGAAGTCGCTTCAATGGTTCCGGAGTTGGTCACAGTCAAACCACTTGTCTCTCTCCCCATTATAGCGTTGCTTTTACCTTGAATAACTCCACCAGACTCTACAACTACCGTAGCATTATCAATTTCATTTCCAGCAGCAATATATCCTCGAACAATATTATTTAAATCGCCATCGAGCGTCCCGCTTATAGTTAGTGTTGAGCTTGCTTGAAGATCTTCCCTAGTTGCTTGCGTTCCAGAAATTTCGACATCGGCAGCATATAACTGCTTAGGTGAATTCAAATAGATAAAAATTATTACTAATATTAAAATACGCATAATCTTTTATTTTTTTAATAGGTATACCTTAATATTTATAAAACTGAAGCATTTCAAAATGGATATAAATGGCGGAGAGAGAGGGATTCGAACCCTCGAAACGGTTTCCCGTTTACACGCTTTCCAAGCGTGCGCCTTCAACCTAGCACTCTAAAGTTATTAATTAGTGCTAATTAATTTTTTGAAATTTGATAAAATTTTAGCTGGTGACAGCAATACGGAGTCAGACATTTATTGAGCACGATATCCTTTTTGAATCATGCATCTATCATAAGCTGCATTATTTTGAGCTATACGTTCCATAGCTATACCAAGTTCATCTGGGGCACACATTAAAGGATTTCTGCAAATATAAGTTGGAGCTACTGCGTTAGCAGTTGCACCACAATATCTTTTATCAGTATCTAAATTAGAGTTATTCCCAGATTGATGTGACCAGGTAGTTGCACAACTAGTAAATAAAACACCTACCGCAAGCAAAGCTAATATTTTGTGTATTCTCATATAAAGCACCAACAAACTTAACCGTTAATTGATAACGGACAAAGATCAGTACTTTTTAGTGTTAAAGCTCTATCTGATCCTAAGCAATCGTATATGCAAATTTTGTTAAATCCAGATGTGTATTCACCTTTTTTAAAACAAGTTGCAGCATTTGCTATAGCTATAGGATAAGCATAACTAATCAAAGTGATAGTTATAAAAGCTATTATGTTTCTAAGAGTTTTCATAAAAATTAAAAAAGCTTAGCAAATCTTAATCTAGACAGCAATACGTCATCAAAAATAAATTTTAATATATTTGAGGTTGTATAAGGCTACTTGAAATGGCGGAGAGAGAGGGATTCGAACCCTCGAAACGGTTTCCCGTTTACACGCTTTCCAAGCGTGCGCCTTCAACCACTCGGCCACCTCTCCGATATATCAATTTAATACTAAAAAGAGTAAGATAAAACAAATTTCAAACATTATTGGAAATTAAAAATCTATTTAATGAAAAAAGGTAAATATCTTATAACTGGAAGTGCTGGATTTATTGGGTCTCACTTAGTTAAAAAAATTTCCAATGAATATGATCTTATTCTAGTAGATGATCTTTCGAAAGGGTCTCTGAAGTTTATTCCAAAAAAATACAGAAAAAAATTAATTAAGAAAAAAATTCAAGATCTTCATAAAGTTAACATCAAAAAGCTTAAAGGTATATTTCATTTAGCCGCTCAATCATCAGTTCCTTTTTCTCTAAAAAATTTAAACGAAAGTAGCACCAATAATCTTTCAAGTTCTATTAAAGTTTTTGATTTAGCAAAAAAATATTCAGTGCCCATAGTCTATGCTTCTTCATCTGCAATTTATGGACATTTATCTAAAGGAAAAGACTCTGTAAAAAGATATTCAATTACTTCCCCATATGCGCAAGATAAATTGACTTTAGAAAATTACGCTAAAATGAGTTTTGATGTTTTCAAAATTTCTTCCGTTGGCTTAAGATTATTTAATGTATACGGACCAGGACAAAATCCAAATAACCCTTATTCTGCGGTAATACCAATATTTTTAAACAAGATGAAAAAAAACATTTCAGTTACAATAAATGGTGGATATCAAACTCGAGATTTTATCTTTGTAGATGATGTAATTAAAATAATGCTTCTTTCTATGAAAAAAGTTCAAAATAATAAAAAATATGAAATTTTTAATGTTGGTACTAATAGATCTGTAACAATTAATTATTTGTATAGTTTGATAAAAAATAAATTAGGATCGAAAAGTAAATTTAAAAGAAGGAAACTTGATAAATTTGACCCTAAAAAATCCTCTGGAACTTTTAAAAAAATGAATAGGTTTTTAAATTTAAAAAAATCTTTTTTTACGAAATTAGAGGATGGAATTCAAAAAACTATAGATTATTAAAATTTTAAGTTTCTTTATTGATTTTAAGTACGCCTATAAATGCTTCTTGAGGAATTTCAACTTTACCAAATTGTTTAGATCTTGCTTTTCCTCTCTTTTGTTTTTTCAATAATTTTTTCTTTCTGTCTGCTGCACCACCGCCATGAATTTTAGTCAAAACATCTTTTGAGAATCCCTTGATTGACTCTCTTGCCACAATTTTTCCTCCAATCGCTGCTTGGATTGGAATCATAAAATTATGTCTTGGGATTAAATCTTTTAATTTTTCACAAACTTGTCTGCCAGTAGATTGAGCAAAATCTTTATGAATAATCATTGCTAAAGCATCAACTGGTTCAGCATTTACTAATATACCAAGCTTCACTAAGTTGCCTTCCTTATGTCCAGTGATTTCGTAATCAAAGCTGGCATATCCGCTTGAAATAGATTTTAATCTGTCGTTAAAATCAAAAACAACCTCGTTAAGTGGCAAGTCATAAGACAAAACTGCTCTATTGCCAGAATAAGTTAAATTGGTTTGAATTCCTCTTTTATCTTGGCAAATTTTTATAATTGAACCTAAATATTCATCAGGAGTTATTACTGTAGCTTTGATCCAAGGTTCTTCAATTTTTATAATTTGTGTTGGGTCCGGCATGCTAGAGGGGTTTTGCAAGTCTATAACTTCACCTTTAACTTTATGCACTTTATAAATAACGCCTGGAGTTGTAGTAATTAGATTTACATCAAATTCTCTCTCTAATCTTTCTGTTATAATTTCTAGGTGTAACAAGCCAAGAAAACCACATCTAAAACCTAAGCCTAAAGCACTTGAAGACTCTGCTTCGTAAGAAAAACTAGCATCATTAAGTTTCAACTTTCCTAAACCATCTTTCAATTTTTGATACTCCGAACTATCTACAGGAAATAAACCACAAAAAACAACTGGTTTGCTTGGTTTAAATCCAGGCAGTGCTGTTTCAATTGGATCTGATGCATCACAGATTGTGTCTCCAACTTTTGTTTCTGATAAAGATTTAATCCCAGTTATTATAAAACCAATTTCTCCAGAATTTAATTCCTCTATATCATTGGGTTTTGGAGTAAATATCCCTACTTTTTCAATAATATGTTCCTGTCCATTAGACATTAGTTTAACTTTCATATTTCTTTTAATTTTCCCATTTATCACTCTCACTAAAATAACAACACCTAAATAGCTATCGTACCAACTATCAACTAATAAAGATTTGAGTTTTTCTTCTTGTGTACCTTTTGGAGCAGGTAAATTTTTTATAATTGACTCCAAAATATCGTCGACTCCTTCACCTGTCTTTCCTGAGCATTTAATTGCATTTGAAGTGTCAATGCCCACCACATCTTCGATTTCTTTTTTCGTTTTATCAATATCCGATGCTGGTAAATCTATTTTATTTAAAACAGGTATAACCTCGTGATTAATTTCTAAAGCTTGATATACATTTGCCAATGTCTGTGCTTCAACTCCTTGAGTGCTATCTACTATCAATAATGAGCCCTCACAAGCAGATAAAGATCGACTGACTTCATAGCCAAAATCAACATGCCCTGGTGTGTCTATAATATTTAAAATATAATCTTTTCCATCTTTGGCTTTATAATTAAGCTTTACTGTTTGTGCTTTAATAGTAATTCCTCTCTCTCTTTCAATGTCCATAGAGTCTAAAACTTGAGTTTTCATCTCTCGATCAGTTAATCCTCCACATTTATGAATAATTCGATCTGCAATTGTAGATTTACCGTGATCTATGTGCGCAATTATTGAAAAATTACGAATTCTATTTATGTCTGACATTAGGACCTGATTGTTGCGCCAGTTTTTTCTCTCACAACATCGATTATTTTTTGACTTACCTGATCTAAATCTTTTTCACTTAAAGTTTTGTCTAAAGCTTGGAGTGTTATATTAATAGCTACTGATTTTTTATCCTTAGGAATATTTTCTCCTTCAAAAATATCAAATGTAACAACTTTTTGAATAATATTTTCGTCTACTTTTTTAATCAATTTTTCAAGCAAACCCACTTTAAAAGATTTATCAATTACAAATGCAAAATCTCTTTCTGACTTTTGAAAATCTGAAACGGTATAATTTATTTTTGTCTGTCTTGCTTTTTTATTAGATTGAGGGATATTTTTTAAGAAAATCTCAAATCCAAAGATATTTTTATCTTTAAAATCTAATTTTTTTATAATAGCAGGATGCAATTCTCCAAAATATGCAAGATGAGGTCCTTTATCTGACTTTAAGTTAATAGAACCTGATCGACCAGGATGATAACTGTTTTTTGTTAAATCACTTATAAAAAGATTTTTTTCATCTATACCTAATTCAACTAGTGTTCTTAATGCATCGCTTTTAACATCAAAGACATCAATATTTCTTGCCTTATCAGACCAACTTTTCCTATTAACTTGGCCCGATTTTATTCCTCCAACAACTATCTGCTGTTCGCCAGGATTTTTTCCAAAAAATGTCGGTCCTATTTCAAAAAGAGATAAATCGCCATATCCTCTATCTTGGTTTTTTTTCAAATGAATAGAAAGATTGGAAAATATTGATCTTCTCAAAACATCTAAATCTGATGATATAGGGTTATAAATTTTTATTTCTTTTTCACCTTTTGAAAATTGTGCATCAACATTTGAGTCAGTGAATGACCAAGTAACTGTTTCCATATAACCTTTAGACGCTAAAGCTCTTTGAGAAAGGTGAAACAGTTTCTGATTAAAATTTAAAGTCTCCTTTTCTCTTCTTTTTTCAGGTTCAATCACTTTAATCTTATCAAATCCTTTAATCCTTATTAGTTCCTCAATTAAATCAACATCTTGTAAAATATCTGGTCTCCAAGAAGGAATTTCAACTTTTAAATTTTTTTTAGTTTTTTTAACTTTAAAGCCTAAAGATGATAGAATTTTATCAGCTTCCAAAATTGAAATTGATATACCAATTAAATCTTTAAATTTTTCAATATTAAAATCTATAAGTTTGTTTTTCTGAGAAGCTTGACCAGTAATAACAAATTTGCTAGCTACTCCACCGCAAATCTTAATTATTAACGCTGCAGCTATTTCTAAGCCTTCTTGTATAGAATTAGGGTCTATACCTCTTTCAAATCTATATTTTGCATCTGTGTTAATGTTTAATTCACGAGCTGTTTTTCTAATAGATGAAGGTAAAAAATAAGCAGACTCTAATAATATGTCTTTTGTATCAAACTCGGTTGATGTTTTTGTGCCTCCAATAACACCTCCGAGTCCAAGAATGCTGCTTTTGTCTGTAATAATACACATCCCTTTTTTTAATTTATATGTCTTGTTATCTAATCCTTCAAACTCTTCACCTTCTTTGGAATTTCTAACAATAATTTCTTTATCTATTTTTTTCGCATCATATGCATGTAAAGGCCGATTTAAATCAAACATTACATAATTTGTAATATCAACAACAGTAGAAATGGGCTTCAAACCTAAGGCTAGAATTTTATCTTTTAACCATTCCGGACTTTCTTTGTTTGTAATATTTTTTATATAACAGCTTCCAAAAG
Organism: Pelagibacterales bacterium SAG-MED05; assembly: GCA_014654415.1. Taxonomy (GTDB): domain Bacteria; phylum Pseudomonadota; class Alphaproteobacteria; order Pelagibacterales; family Pelagibacteraceae; genus Pelagilacustribacter. The sequence continues at coordinate 64,564 of JACWDC010000003.1, forward strand.
ATAAACAGCCTTGGTTGTTCTCCTTTGAAATCGAAACCTTAACGGGTTGTTTTAAGGTTTGTTTTATAGATTTTTTCTTTAACCTTAAAAGACTACCAAGTCCAGATGAGGCAAGGTCTCTTGCTATCCCTCTTACTCCTAGGCAGTCAGCTCTATTTGGTGTGATAGAAATATCTAAAGCCTTTTCTGATTTAGTTTTAAAATAACTTTTACCAATTTCTTTTTCTTTATTCGTTAATTCTATGATACCAGCACTTTCATTTGATAAATTCAATTCATTTTCTGAACAAAGCATTCCTCTAGACTCTACTCCTCTAATTTTAACTATTTTTAATTGTAACTTTGTCTTAGGAATAACTGACCCTGGAGGCGCATAGATAGTTACCAGTCCATCTCTGGCATTTGATGCTCCACAAACTACTTTAATAATTCTATTATCACCTAAACTTACATCACAAACTTTTAGCTTGTCGGCGTTAGGATGTTTCTCTGCTTTTAAAATTTTTGCAATTTTGAAATCTTTTAATTCTCCTGAATTCTCTTTTATATTTTCAACTTCAAGTCCAATATTTGTTAGCTGATCTATTATCTTGGCTTCGTTTGCTTTTGTTTTTAAGTGTTCTTTAAGCCAAGGGATTGTAATAATCATTTACTTAAACCTCTATAATTAGTTGGAACGTCCAAAGGATCAAAGCCAAAATGACTTAACCATCGGTAGTCAGTTTCAAAAAATGCCCTTAGATCATTAATTCCATATTTTAACATTGCTAGCCTGTCGATGCCGATACCAAACGCATAACCTTGATATTTTTTTGTATCTACTTTGACATTTTTTAAAACATTAGGATGTACCATTCCGCAACCCAAAATTTCTAACCATTTATCCCCTTCCCCAATGACTATTTTATCATTCTCTAACCTATATCCAATATCTACCTCGGCTGAAGGTTCGGTGAATGGAAAATGACTTGGTCTAAATCTCATCTTAACATTTTTGACTTCAAAAAATTCCTTAATGAAATAATCTAGACATCCTTTCAAATGACTCATGGTAATATTCTTATCTATATGAAGACCTTCTAATTGATGAAACATAGGTGAGTGGGTTTGATCACTATCAGATCGATAAGTTCTACCAGGAACTATAATCTTAAAAGGTGGTTTTTCATTTAACATTGTTCTAATTTGCACTGGCGAAGTATGTGTCCTTAATAAAAGTCTTTTATCTTTATCCAAATAAAAAGTATCATGCATATCTCTTGCTGGATGATCTTCCGGTGTATTAAGTGCGGTAAAATTATTATACTCTGTTTCAACATCAGGGCCTTCTGCAACTGAAAATCCAATCTCTGAAAATATAGAAGAAATTTCATCAATCACTTGCGAAACTGGATGAATTTTTCCTTGTCTGTAAGATCTTATAGGCAGAGTTACATCAATTTTTTCATTTTTTAATTTTTCATTAATTTCTTGTGTTTCAATTTCTAAATTCTTATTCTCAATCTGTTTTGATAAACTGTCTTTTAATTTATTTAATCTAGAGGCAAATTCTTTCTTGTCCTCTGCAGATAAAGATCCTAAATTTTTAAACTGATTTGTAATTTGACCATTTTTACCAAAAAAATCTGTTTTTAAATTTTGTAATTCATCTTTTGATTTAACAGAATCTATTTTAGCATTAAAAATAGAATTTATTTTTTCTAAATCACTCATAGGGTATTATGATTTTTTATATTAAGTTGAGATTAAATCAAAGACTCTTATTAGTTAAGAGATGATTGAACCTTTTTTACTATAGATTTGAAGACTTCTGGATTATTATAAGCCAATTCTGCTAACACTTTTCTATCTAACTTAATCTTAGATTTAGCCAAACCATTAATAAATTTTGCATATGTGAGACCTTCCATCCTTACGCCAGCATTAATTCTTTGTATCCACAAAGATCTAAATTCTCTCTTTTTTGCTTTTCTATCTCGATAAGCATATTGCATTGCTTTCTCCATCGCTTGACGAGCTATTCGAATAGTGTTTTTTCTTCTTCCATATTGACCTTTAACAGATTTTAAAATTTTTTTATGTTTTGCTCTACTGACAACACCTCGTTTTGTTCTAGCCATATTATCCTCTTAAATTATATGGCATATACGATTTAACAATTTTTGAATCTTGCTTAGTCATTATCGTAGTGCCTCTTTGTTTTCTAATTTGTGAATTCGTTCTTTTAATCATGCCATGTCTTTTTCCAGCTTGAGGCATTTTAATTTTACCAGAAGCAGTAAATCTAAATCTTTTTTTGCAGAACTTTTAGTTTTTAATTTTGGCATAAATATTTTGATTTTATATAGTCAATGATTAATCTTTACAAGGTGATATTATCTTTAATTTAGATGGGTTGAATTATCATTACCATTTGCCTTCCTTCAAACTTAGGCTGGCTTTCAACTTTTGCAATATCTTTTGTTTCTTCAATAATTCTGTTCATTAAATCTTTTCCAAGCTGAGTATGTTGCATTTCTCTTCCTTTGAATTTAACAGTAAATTTAACTTTATCACCTTTAGTTATAAATTTTTTGGCATTTTTAATTTTAAAATTATAATCATGAGCTTCTGTTCCTGGTCGTAATTTGATCTCTTTAAGAGAGACTATTTTTTGTTTTTTTTTGGCTTGATTAGCTTTCTTTTGCAAATCATATTTATATTTTCCCATATCCATAATTTTGCAAACTGGTGGGTTTGCATTAGGAGATATCTCTATTAAATCTAATCCCTCTTGTTTGGCTATTTCGATTGCTTTGTTTAATGGCATCGCGCCAAGATTGCCGCCATCACTACCAATTACTTGAACGTCTAAAGCTCTAATTCTTTCATTAGCTTTTGGGCCTTGAGGCTTGCTTCTTCTTTGGAAATAGTTTGGTTTAAAATGTGACACTTAATTTAAGGGCAGCTTATTTTCTTGAATCATATTTTTAATCAAATCTTCTCGTTTCATCTTCTCTTGTTTTTCAGATCCTAGCCTTCTGATTGTCACAGTGTTATCGGAAACTTCTTCTTTCCCACAAACAATGATCACTGGAACTTTTGCTAGAGAGTGTTCTCTAACTTTATAATTTATTTTCTCGTTTCTTAAATCCACTTCGCATTTTATACCTTCTTTAAATAAATCTTCAAATAATTTTTTTACATATTCATTGTTCTCTTCTGCTATAGTACACACTACAGCTTGTGATGGTGACAACCAAAAAGGCAATTTTCCTGCATAGTTTTCTATTAAGATTCCTATAAATCTCTCAAGGGAACCGAACAAAGCTCTATGTAACATAACTGGGACCTTTTTTGTTCCATCCTTATCAACAAATGTGGCGCCTAATCTATTAGGTAAATTTAAATCAACTTGTAAGGTTCCACATTGCCAGTCGCGACCGATTGCGTCTCTTAAAACAAATTCTATTTTAGGTCCGTAGAAAGCTCCTTCGCCTTTATTAATTGTATAATCAAGTTTTGATTTTTTTATTGCAGTTAATAGAGCCGCTTCAGATTTATCCCAAACACTGTCTTCACCCACTCTCTTTTCTGGTCTATCTGAATACTTTAATATTACATTTTCAAATCCAAGAGCTTTATAAATTTCTATAATCAAATTAGTAACAGTTAAAGTTTCTTGAGTTATTTGATCCTCAGTACAAAAAATATGAGCATCATCCTGAGTAAAAGCTCTTACTCTCAATAACCCATGCAATGCTCCTGAAGGTTCATACCTATGTACTTTTCCAAACTCTGATAATTTTAAAGGTAAATCTCTGTAACTTTTTAAGCCTTGGTTAAAAACTTGAACACATCCAGGACAGTTCATCGGTTTTATTGCAAAAGTTTTTTCATCAGGTGTCTCCGAAGTAAACATGTGTTCACCAAATTTTTCCCAGTGACCAGATTTTTCCCATAATGTTTTGTCTAAAAGTTCAGGCGTATTTATTTCTTTATAACCTGCCAAGCGCTGCTTCATTCTCATGTATTCAACTAATCTTAGAAATAATAACCAGCCTTTCTCATGCCAAAAAACTGATCCAGGACTTTCTTCTCTAAAATGAAATAAATCCATTTCTTTACCAAGTTTTCTATGATCTCTTTTTTCTGCCTCTTCTAGTCTATGTAAGTAATCATCTAATTCTTTTTTGGAACTCCAACACGTCCCATAGATTCTTTGTAACATTTCATTATTAGAGTCTCCTCGCCAATAAGCGCCTGATACTTTGGTTAATTTAAAAGCTTTTCCTATTTTACTTGATGATGTTAGGTGAGGACCTCTGCACAAGTCATGCCAAGTATCTCCATGATGATATACAGAAAGTTCTTCATTTTTAGGAATACTTTCAATAATTTCAGCTTTATATTTTTCCCCCATTTTTTTAAAGTGAGCAATAGCTTTATCTCTTTTCCAAACTTCTCTTCTTGTTTTGACATCTCGGTCAATTATTTCTGACATTTTTTTTTCTATCTTTTTTAAATCGTCACTTGTGAATGGCTCTTTTCTAGCAAAGTCATAATAAAAACCATTTTCAATAACTGGCCCTATAGTTACCTGGGTTCCTGGAAATAATTCTTGAACTGCCATTGCCATTATATGTGCTGCATCATGTCTAATGACTTCTAAGCCCTCCTTGTCTTTTGAAGTGATAATTCTTACTTTTGAGTCTTTTGTAATTTCATGGCTTAAATCTTTTAATTGTCCATTAACCTCCATAATAAGAGCTGTCTTTTCCAAAGATTTACTAATTTTTTGTGAGAGTTCTAGACCGCTGATTGATTTTGTAAATGGAATTTTTTTTCCATCTAATAATTGAATTTGAGGCATGTATTATATATCTAACAATTTTTTATACTCTCTTAAAGTTGAATCACACATGGCTTCTACATCAAATTTATTTGTTATGTTTTTTCTACCTTCGTTTCCCATAGAATTCAATGTATCTTGATCTAATTCAATAACAGTATTTAAGGCTTTAGCAAGCTGACGAGGATCATCATGTTTGTATAAAAAACCTGATTTTCCTTTTAAAATTGTTTCCTTTGATCCACCTAGATCACTTGCTATAATGGGTTTTCCCATGGCCTGCGCTTCAACTGACACTCGCCCAAATGCTTCTGGCTGTATTGAAGCAGAGACCACTACATCTGCCAGTGAATAAGCTAATGGCATTTCTTTACAGTGATCAATCAATTTTATCTTGTGACCTAATCTATACCTTTGAACTAAATCAATAAGTTTTTTTTTGTATACTTTTCTACCTTGATCAGATCCAAGGATTACAGCTTGAAAATTAGAATTATTATAATCTTCAATTAAAATATTTAATGCTTCGATCAATTTTTCCTGGCCTTTCCAATATGTCAATCTTCCAGGCATTAGAATGGTAAATTTGTCTTGAGAAAGTTTCCAGTCTTGCTTTATATTTTCCAACTTTAAAATTGAAATATTTTTTTGATTATAATAATCAATATTTATTCCTCTAAAAATAACTCTTAATTTTTTTTTTCGATTTAAATACTCACTATAATTTTCATTAATGTGATTGAAAATAAAATTTGATCCAGCTATTGTTAATTTTGATCTTAACATAATACTATTATAAAATTTTTTTAACTTGTTTTCAAAATTATAGGTTCCATGAAAAGTAGTAACAAAATTTCTTCTTGTTATTAGGCATGCTAAGTAACATGCCCATGCTGGAGCTCGACTTCTAGCATGAACAATATTTATATTTTTGATCAGTATTATTATAGATAAAATTATTGTGTTAAAAATAATTAAAAGAGGATTTTTTGAATGAACAGGTAAACGGAATATTTTTACTTTTTTTTTTTTAACAAATTTTATTAACTCACCGCCAGAAGTGGCGATGAAAGAACCGCAATCTTTCTCTGCTAGATAATGGGCAATATCGTAACAACCTGTTTCTGCGCCTCCATATCCCAATTTAGGAATAACTTGAAGAACTTTTATTTTTGAAGCCATATATATTGTTATATATTAATAAATTAACTTATAACCTTATATGAAAAAATTTAAGTACCAAAAAATCTCAAAGACTAAAAAACTTAGGTATATTCACAATTATTACAAAAAAAAACTTTATATTGTTTTTCTTCCTGGTTTTATGTCTGATGTTGAGGGAAAAAAACCTCAATTATTAAAACGTTATGCTGTAAAAAAAAAGTTAGGTTTTTTAGCGTTGGAATATTTTGGTCATGGAAAATCTTCTGGGGAATTTACAAAAGGAAATATAACTATTTGGTCTAAAAATACGAAATTATTAATTAAAAAGATAATTAGAAAAAATAATTTTATAATGATCGGTTCAAGTATGGGTGCTTGGATTGCTCTTAAACAATTTACATATTTTAAAAAACAAATTAAAGGATTTCTTGGAATAGGATCAGCTCCTGAATTTTTGACAAGACTTATGTGGAATAAATTTCCAAAAAAAATTAAAAATGAAATTATTACAAAAGGTATTAGCACCATTAAGAGTGGGCAATATAAATATCCTATTACTCATCAATTAATAAAAGATGGTAGAAAAAATAAAGTTTTATCAAGAAAAGTAAAATCTAAAATTAATGTTACTATGATCCATGGACAAAAAGATGAAATTGTTCCAGTTTCATTTTCTAGAAAAGTTTTAGCTATTTTTATTAAAGCAAAAAAGAAACTGATGGTTATTAAAAATGGAGATCATAGTTTGTCAGATAAACAATCACTGAACAAAATTGTTAAAGAATTAAATAGAGTTGTTGTTAATATAATCTAATCCTTCAATATAAGTGGGATATTTTAATTCAAAATTGAAACAATTTTTCATTTTTTTGTTACTGACTTTTTTTGAATCTTTATAAAAATTTTTTAACATTTCACTTTCTATCTCATTAATCTCTATAGTTTGTGGTTCATCAACACCTAATAATTTTATGCCATACATTATAACTTCTTTATTAGAAGCTGGTTTATCATCCGAAATATTATAAATTTCATTCTTTTTAAAATTATCCAAAGACTTAGATAATGCGCTGGCAATATCCTCAACATGGATTCGTGAGAAAAAATGATTCTTCTTATTTATTATTTTTACTTCTCCTGTCTTTAATCTTTTTAAAACATTATATTGATTTGAATAAATTCCTGACAATCTAAAAATTTGTAATGGCAAATTATATTTTTGTGATAATTCTATCCAATTTTTTTCAACTTTTAGTCTGTTAATTCCATTTATTGATGTTGGGTTTGTTTTACTTTTTTCATCAACCCATTCTCCTCCGTGATCTCCATAAACACTGGTTGCGGATAGATAAGTAATCCATTTAAATTTTTTTTCTTTAAATTTTTCTTTAAAGTTTTTTATTACTATATCTTCACCATTAACTGGAGCTATTGATATTAAAATATGGTCTGCCTCATCTAGATTCTTAATCAAGTTATTATCAAATTGCTTTTCATTAAATTGAAAGCTTTGATAATCGGTATCTTCAAAATTTTTACTTTTAGTTTCCTGTCGCGATGTTGTGGTTAACTGAAAGGGAATTTTTTCAATTTTTAGTCTTTTAACAAAATTTTTTGCTACTTGGCCAAAACCAAAACAAAAAACATTTATTTTATTCATTTAACTAGCTTTCTTAATCTTTGATTTTAAAGTAATAGGGTTATCTAATTTATCAAGCATTTCAATTGGGCACACTTGTTTAAATTTCTTAATTTCCATTTCAAAATTTTCTAGTATTTTTTTTGCTATGAGAGAACTGGTTTCTTTAAAAAAATCTTTAATATTTTCTTTTAAAAAATTTTTCCAATATTCAGTCTCTATTGATTGCCATATAATAGAGGAAGGGTTAACGTAGCTTTCAAAATTATTTTTCTTATCATAAACAAACGCCATTCCACCTGTCATTCCAGCTCCAAAATTATCTCCAATTTGTCCGAGCATGATAGCTGTGCCACCAGTCATGTACTCACATCCGTGAGCTCCGCATCCTTCAACTATCCCTAGGCTTCCGGAGTTTCTTACTGCGAATCTTTCCCCAGCTTGTCCAGAAGCAAATAATTTTCCAGATGTGGCTCCATATAAAACGGTATTGCCGATAATAGAATTCTCGTATGAAATGAGTTTACTCTTAGATGAAGGGTAAACAACTATAGATCCTCCAGAAAGTCCTTTGCCCACATAATCATTACAATCCCCTTCAACTATTAACTTTATTCCTTTCATCAAGAAACCTCCTAGTGATTGTCCTGCAGACCCACGTAGTTTAATTTTTATAGTATCAGGATTTAACTTTTCATTACCAAATTTTTTATAAGTATAATGAGATAACCGAGTTCCAACTGATCTAAAGGTATTTTTAATATCGTACTCAAAATCATTTTGTTTTGTGACTTGAATTTTATTTTCTATATCTGACCAAATTTTTTCGTCTAATGTTTCAGGAACTTTATTGATAATCTTATCTTTGCAATATCTTGGGTTCTCTCCTGGGTCTGCTTGAACTAATAAAGGATTTAAATCTAAATCGTCTAGATTAGAAGCTCCTTTGTTAACTTGAGATAGTAAATCTGTTCTACCAATAATTTCATTAATTGATTTATGTCCTAGAGAAGCTAAAATTTCCCTTACTTCTTTAGCTGCAAATGTGAAAAGATTTACTACTTTTTCAGGGGTGCCGGTAAATTTTTCTCTTAATTTTTTATCTTGGCTACAAACACCAACAGGACAAGTATTCGAGTGACATTGTCTTACCATAATACATCCCATGGCTACCAAAGAGGATGTCCCCATTCCATATTCTTCAGCGCCCATCATCGCAGCAATTACAATGTCCCTTCCAGTTTTTATTCCACCATCAGTTCTCAGTGTAACTTTGTGCCTTAGATTATTTAAAGTTAAAATTTGATTAACTTCAGTTAATCCCATCTCCCATGGTACTCCAGCATACTTAATGCTTGTTTGAGGGCTAGCACCAGTTCCTCCAGAGTGACCAGAAATTAAAATTATATCAGCTTTTGCTTTAGCAACGCCTGCAGCAATTGTTCCAATTCCTGTTGAAGCAACTAATTTCACACCAATTCTTGCTATTGGATTAATTTGTTTTAAATCGTAGATTAGTTGAGCCAAATCCTCAATAGAATAAATATCATGGTGAGGTGGAGGCGAGATTAAAGTAACACCAGGAGTTGAATGTCTTAATCTTGCGATTTCATCAGTTACCTTAAATCCAGGTAACTGACCTCCTTCACCTGGTTTTGCCCCTTGGGCTATTTTTATTTCTATTTCATTTGCATTATTCAAATAATCAACGGTAACACCAAATCTTGCGGAAGCAATTTGTTTTACTCTAGAATTTGCCGAGTCTCCATTTGGTAAAGTTTTAAACCTTTTAGCATCTTCTCCACCCTCTCCACTGCAAGATGCTCCTTTAATTCTATTCATCCCAGTAGCTAAAGCTTCATGTGCTTCTGCTGACAAAGCTCCATGTGACATGCTTCCGCTACCAAATCGCTTCAAAATATCCTCGATCGGTTCTACTTCATTTATATCAATAGGTGTTCTTCTCTTTTTAAATTGCAAAAGGTCACGTAAATTTATAGGTGGCAGATTATAAATGCCATTCGAATATTTTTTGTATTGTTCGTAGGACCCAGTTCCTACTGCACTTTGCAATAAGTGAATTAAGCTACCATCATACTGGTGATTTTCTCCACTTTTTCTATAACGATAAAGTCCTCCTATCGGCAAAGTATAAATATTTTTTTTAGAAAACTTACTATGTAACTCTTTTATTTTATCTTCTATTCCACTTATTCCTATTCCAGAGATTCTGGAAGACATGCCTGGAAAATAATCTGATACTATAGCTCTGCTTAATCCCACAGCCTCAAAGTTGCAACCTCCTCTATAAGAGCTGATTACTGAAATTCCCATTTTTGACATTATTTTTAAAAGGCCAGAATCAATTGATTTTTTAAATTTAATTACACAACTTTCAAAATCTGATTTACCAAAAAGTTTCTTCTCAAATCTTTGATAAATACTATCTATAGCTAAGTATGGATTTATAGTTGTAGCCCCAACTCCAATTAGTACAGCAAAAGAGTGTGTATCGAGTGCGTCGGAACATTCAACATTCAAAGAACAATAACCTCTTAGTCCATTTTTAACTAGATAAGAATGAACAGCTCCTACTACTAGTGCGCTTGGTATACTTGTTTTTTTATCTGAAATATCTTTGTCTGATAATATTAAAGCAGAACTTCCTTCTCTTACAGATATCTCACATTCTTCTTTTATTCTTTCTATCCTCTCTTTTAAAGATGAACTAACATCAAAAGTACAGTCTATAACTTTTATTTTTTCAGAAAAAATTTTATTAAATTTTTTAAATTGAGAATTAGTTAAAATTGGACTGTCTAATACATAAATATCTTCCTTAGTTAAATTATCAAAGTCAAGAATATTTCCAAGATTTCCAAATCTTGTTTTTAGACTCATAACTTTATTCTCTCTCAAAGAATCAATTGGTGGATTAGTTACTTGACTAAAATTCTGTCTAAAATAATGTGACACGGGTCTATAATGGCTGGACAAAACTGCTACTGGTGTATCGTCGCCCATTGAGCCAGAAGCTTCCTTTCCTTCCTCTGCCATTGGATGTAAAATTAATTCCAAATCTTCTATGCTTAATCCAGATAAATATTGTCTTTTTTTTAGTTCTTCTCCAATAAATTTTGGTTGTTCGCTATCTGTTGAAATTTTCTTTTCAAGGTCAATTATTTGTTTGTTATATTTTTTATAGTCCTTCGCTAAAAAATCTTTAATTTCTTTATCTCTAAAAAGTTTTCCTTTTTTTAAATCAATTGCAATTATCTGGCCGGGTCCTAATTTTCCTTTTTCAATAATTTTTTCTTCTGGAATTGTAATCATTCCTGACTCTGATCCAGCAAAAAATAAATTATCAGATGTCTTTGCATATCTTAATGGTCTTAATCCATTTCTATCCATTGAAGCTAAAACCCATTTAGCATCGGTAGCACAAATTGCTGCTGGTCCATCCCAAGGTTCAATAGTGCTGTTAAGAAAATTAAATAGATCTTGATGATTTTTAGGAACTGTTTTACTCCTCTTAGACCAAGCGTCAGGAATCATCATTAATTTAATTAATGGAGCTAATTTTCCTGAATGTGTAAGTAATTCAAATACATTATCAAGAGCTCCTGAGTCAGATGAGCTTCTTATAACTGGCTTTAAATCTTTTACATTTTTAAATAATGAACTCGACATATCCTGTTCATGAATTTTCATCCAATTAATATTTCCTTTTAAAGTATTAATTTCACCGTTGTGCGCTAAAGTTCTAAAAGGCTGAGCTAAATCCCAACTAGGAAAAGTATTTGTCGAGTATCTTTGATGAAAAATTGCAAATCTTGAAGTTAATTTTTCATCATTTAGATCAGGATAAAACTCAGCCAACATTTCAGCTAGAAACATTCCTTTATAAACTATCGATCTAGAACTAAATGAACAAATATAAAAGTTTTTAAGTTGATTTTTTCTAGCTAGTTTTTCTATTTTTTTCCTTGCCTCAAATAAGTTTCTTTCTAGATCATTTGTTTCTAAATTTTCATTTTTCTTAAACATAACTTGAGCTATTTCAGGCCGACTTTGTTCAGCCGTTTTTCCTAATACACTTGAATTAAAGGGAACTTGTCTCCATCCATAAATAGAGTAATTTTCCTCAAGCAATACGGACTCTATTATTTCTCTACATTTTTCTTGCTCCAAATAATCTGTTCTTGGAAGAAATACCATTCCAACGCAGATCCTTTTTGAATCATCAGGATCATGTCCTGTGGCTATGATTTTCTCTTTAAAAAATTCTTTTGCTATTTCTATTTGAATCCCAGCTCCATCTCCTGACTTTCCATCTGCATCAACTGCTCCTCTATGCCAAATAGCTTTTAGAGCTTCTATTCCATACTCAACTATCTTTCTTGATTTTTTTCCATCAGTTGCTGCGATCATGCCAACACCACAAGCATCATGTTCCATGCTTTGATCGTAGTTATTACTTTCAGTAAGAAGTTTTTTATTTTTTTCGTATCTATTCATTTTTTTAAAATTATGCTGCTATAATAGTTTTTTTGTCTTTTTTTTCTAAATACTTTTCAATTTGAAGAGCCGCATCTCTTCCATCTTTAATAGCCCAAACAACTAGTGATGCCCCTCTAACTATATCTCCTGCAGCAAACACTCCATCTAAATTTGTTTGCATAGACTCTAAATCTATTTTAATTGTTCCCCATTCTGAAATAGATAGTTCTTCAGCATCAAATAATTTTGGCAAGTTTTCGGGATCAAAACCTAAAGATTTTATAACCAAATCTGTTGAAAGTTTAAATTCAGAGCCAGATTTAATAGCTGGTTTTTTCCTACCAGATGAGTCTGGTTCTCCTAAAATAATCTTATTTGCCTCAACTTCTTTAACTTCATTTTCGCCTAAAAAACTTTTTGGACTGCTTAACCAAATAAACTCTACCCCCTCTTCTATGGCATTTTTTACTTCTCTAGCAGAACCTGGCATATTTTCTTGATCTCTTCTATATAAACACTTTACAGATTTTGCTTTTTGTCTAACAGCGGTTCTAACGCAATCCATTGCAGTATCTCCCCCTCCAATAACAACAACATTTTTTCCTTCTGCATTTAAGGTTCCATTGTCAAAAAGTTCAACATCATCTCCCAATCCTTTTCTGTTAGAGGCGGTTAAAAATTCCATTGCAGGAAAAATATTTTTTAAATCCTGACCAGGAACTTTTATTTCTTTTGGTTTATAAACACCGGTTGCAATTAATATTGAATCATGAGATTCTCTTAATTGGCTTAAAGTTTTATTTTTTCCAACCTCAAAATTTTGTACAAATTTAATTCCACTATCTTTTAAAAGTTTAGTCCGTCTTTCAACAACAAATTTTTCTAATTTAAAATTAGGAATACCATAAATTAATAATCCTCCTGGTCTATCGTATCTATCGTAAATAGTAACTTGATATCCTGATTTTCTTAATTCCTCTCCACATGCCAATCCTGCAGGTCCCGCGCCTATAATTCCAATCGATTGTTTTAATTCTTTTTTAACTTTTAGTGGTTTAATCCAACCCTTTTCCCAAGCTGTATCTGTAATGTATTTTTCAACAGAACCAATGGTAACTGTTCCATGACCAGATTGTTCAATTACACAGTTGCCTTCACATAATCTGTCTTGAGGGCAAATTCTTCCACAAACTTCTGGCATATTATTTGTACTTTGAGCCACTTCATAAGCTTCCTGTAATCTTCCTTCTGCGGTAAGTTTCAACCAATCAGGAATATTATTGCTTAAAGGACAATGAATTTGGCAAAAAGGCACGCCACACTGCGAACATCTGCTAGACTGCTCTTTTGCTTTAGTATTAATGAATTCATCATATATTTCATTGAAATCTTTACGCCTCTTACTGGTATCTCTTTTAAGAGGAGACTCTTTTTTTAAATCAACAAATTTTAACATTTTATTATTCATAATTTTTACAAAATAATGGAAAATTCATGGATTTGATACTCTATTTAAGTAAATAATCTTTACCTATTATATCGAAAATCCTTATTTTAAGTGATTAATTTGAGCATACCTGCTATGCATTTCTGTGTCATTAAATGAACAAGCATAAATTTTAAAATCTTTAATCATGGTTGAAATAATTATTCTATCGTTAATACAAGGGGTAACAGAATTTTTACCAATAAGTTCCTCTTCCCACTTAATAATTGTTTCTGAATATTTAGAATTTAACAATAGAAATTTAGAATTTGATGTAAGCTTACATATTGGTTCATTTTTGGCAGTAATGGTTTTCTTTAGAAAAGATATTTTTAACTTTGTTCAAAATAAAGATTTATTTTTAAAAATTTTAATTGCTTCATTGCCAGTAATGATCGTGGGATATTTATTAATAAGATTAAATTTAATTGATCAAATTAGAAATATCAAAGTAATTGGCTGGACAACATTAATTTTTGGAATATTGCTCTATTTAAGCGATAGATCTGAAATCAAAAAAAAAATCAATTCAAATTTTACTTTAAAATCAGCAGTTTTGATTGGTTTTCTGCAAATTTTGTCGTTGCTTCCGGGAGTAAGTAGATCGGGCATCTCTATAACTGGTGCAAGAATGTTAAAGTTCAATAGATTTGACTCTGCTAAAATATCATTTCTATTATCTATTCCAACTTTGGCTGCAGTCTCTGTCTTTGGATTAAATAATTTATTAAAATCTGAAAATTTCAATTTTTCATTTTTAATAATTCTTTCTATAATATTCTCTTATTTATTTTCCTTCATTACAATAAAGTATTTTTTAAACTATATTAAAAAATCAAGTTTGAATATTTTTGTAATTTATAGAATTTTATTGGGTTTAATTTTGCTGATTTTGGCTTATTTATAGTATGAATGTAAGGCTAATTAAGATTATAAATACAAACAAAAAAAACAGAATAACTGACTTTTGTAGTGATATGTTATTAAAAATTTTCATTATTATAATTTATATTCCCTTTAATTTATTTCAAGGTAAATATGGTGCGCCTGCTAGGATTTGAACCCAGAACCTCCTGGTCCGTAGCCAAGCGCTCTATCCAGTTGAGCTACAGGCGCAATATAGTAAAAAATTTGTTTTATTTTTTTACTTCGATTAATGTTATATTTAAATTATCATAAATTTAAAAAAATGTACTTACTTTTCAAAAATAATTTAACAAAAACAAACCTTTTTAACTTATTATTAGCATTAATGCCATTTGCTTTCATAGCAGGCAATATGATAATTAACATTATCACAATTCTAATTATATTTTTTACTATAATTTTATTTGGTAAAGATTTGTTTAAAATTAAATATCGATTGTTAGATAAAATAATTTTTCTTTTTTTTGGTTTTATAATATTTACGGCTTTAATAAATGACGTATTTTATTTAAATAAGTTATCTTGGGGAACACCTTTTGCAACAACGTTAAGATCAATCTTATTTTTAAAATATCTTTTATTATTTATTGTTTTAAAATTTTTGGTTGAAAAAAATATCATTAATTTTAAAATATTTTTCTTATCTTGTTCTTTTGCAGCTTTATTTGTTTGTTTTGATATTTTTTATCAATATATTTTTGGAAAAGATATTTTTGGCTATGAGATGATGGAAGGTTTTAGAAAATTAAGTGGTCCATTCGGTGATGAGCCAATTGCAGGTGGTTATATTCAAAGATTTTCAATATTTGCTCTTTTTACGATTCCTTTGTTCTATGAGAATGTTTCTTCTAAAATTTTAAAGTTTCTTATTCCTCTTTTATTAATAATTGTATTTTTAGCTTTAATTTTATCAGGAAACAGAATGTCATTTATTTTATTTATTTTTTTAATCACTTTAGTAGTTTTTTTTCACGGACAAACTAGAAAATATTTTTTACCATTTATTTTAAGTTTGCTAGTCATTTTTTTATTAGTGTTTAATTTTAATCAAAAAGTAAAAAATAATTTTGGAAATTTTTATGGTCAAATTTCAATCATGACCAAAACCCTACTTAATCTGGAAATAGATAAAGGTAAGAAATCTACCTATTTAAAAGATTTTGCAACCTCTTATGGTACTTGGTCAATGAATAAATATATTGGTGGTGGAATTAAAAGTTTTAGATATTATTGTCATGTAAGACCTAGTATAGATAAAAATCCTAAGATTGGATGCAATATGCACCCACATAATTATTATTTGGAAATATTAACTGAGACTGGACTAATTGGTTTTTTCTTAACAATAACTATTTTTAGTATAATTCTTTACAGAACTTTTTACAAAAAATATTTTGTCGACTCCTCTCATTTAATTAATAATAAGATTATTATTCCTTTCATATTTTTATTCATCGCAGAGATATTTCCAATAAAAAGTACAGGAAGCTTTTTTACAACAGGAAATGCCACCTATATTTTTTTAATAATGGCAATATTAATTGGATTAGCGGGCAAGGAAAAAATTATTGAAAATAAATTTTAAAAATATAAGTTAAACACAATGAAAGATATAATTATAACATCTTGTTCCAGAACAGCGGTAGGGTCTTTAGGAAAAACATTGAAAAATGTTAAAAGTGAGGATTTAGGGGCTGCGGTTATCTCCAATGAAATAAAAAAATCTAAACTTAAATCTGAAGATGTTGATGAAGTTATAATGGGACAAGTATTAACTGGCGGCACAGGGCAAAATCCAGCGAGGCAAGCGGCTATGAAATCTGGAATACCTAAAGAAAAACCTGCATACATTGTCAATCAAGTCTGTGGGTCTGGAATAAGGTCTGTAGCATCTGGTTTTCAAAGTATTAAATCGGGTGACTCAAAAATTGTTATTGCTGGGGGACAAGAAAGCATGTCTTTAGCTCCTCATGCTATACACCTTAGAGATGGTAAAAAACTTGGAGATGCCGAAATAATTGATACGATGATTAAAGATGGTCTATGGGATGCATTCCATGGTTATCACATGGGCATTACTGCTGAAAATGTTGCAGAAAAATTTCAGGTAACTAGAGAAGAACAAGATAAATTTGCACTTAAATCACATGAAAAAGCACTAAAAGCTCAAAAAGAAAATAAATTCAAAGACGAGATTATAGACTTTAAAATTAAATTAAAAAAAGCTGAGACAGATTTTAATAAAGATGAACATCCAAGAGAAGAAATAAATTTAGAAGCTTTATCTAGATTAAAACCTGTGTTTAAAAAGAATGGTACAGTGACGGCTGGAAATGCGTCTGGTATAAACGACGGAGCAGCTGCAGTTACTCTGATGTCTAGTGAAGAAGCAGATAAACGTGGTGTTAAAAAATTAGTATCAATTAAATCATGGGCTAGTTGTGGGGTTGATCCTGCTTTAATGGGAACTGGTCCAATACCTTCATCAAAAAAAGCACTAGAGTTAGCTGGTTGGTCAATAAAAGATGTGGGTCTATTTGAAGTTAATGAAGCTTTTGCTGCTCAAAGTTTAGCGGTTTTAAAATCACTTTCTATTCCAGAGGAAAAGGTGAATGTAAATGGTGGTGCGATAGCTTTAGGCCATCCTATTGGTGCATCAGGCACTAGAATACTCGTAACTTTAATTCATGAAATGATTAAGAGAGATATTAATAAGGGTCTAGCAACTTTATGCATTGGTGGCGGTATGGGTATTACTATGTGCGTTGAAAGATAGTCTACTTTAGTTCTCTTAAATTTATAAAATATTTAAGACTATCTGGATTGGCTATAGCCTCTTTGTTATTTAATTCTTCTCCATTAATTAACTTTTTGACAGCAAGCTCTACAATTTTTCCGCTTTTAGTTCTTGGAATTTCTGGAACTTTTATAATTATTTTTGGAACGTGCTTTGGTGAGCAATTTTTTCTTATTCTATTCTTAATTAATTTAATTTTTTCATCATCTAAATCTTCATTATTTTTTGTTGTGATAAATAAAATTATTCTCACATCATCATTGTAATCTTGTCCTACAACCAGGCCTTCAGTAATAAAATTAATATTTTCAACTTGTTGATAAATTTCTGATGTTCCAATTCTAACGCCTCCAGGATTTAAAGTAGCATCGGACCTACCTCTCACAATAAATCCATTATTTGAAGTTCGTTCTATAAAGTCACCGTGATGCCAAATATTTTTAAATCTTGTAAAGTAAGCTTCGTGGTATTTTTTGCCATCATCGTCATCCCAAAATTTAATTGGCATTGATGGAAATGGTTGTTTTACCACAAGTTCACCCTTTTCATTATCTTTTGCACTTTTCCCATTATCAGTAAAGACATCAACATCAATACCAAGACTTTGACCTTGGATTTCTCCTTTATATACATTTGAAAATAAATTTCCCAAAACTAAACAACCAACTAAGTCAGTTCCGCCAGCTATAGAGGCTAAATGAACATCTTTTTTAATATTATTATAAACATATTCAAAACTTTCTGCGGCTAAAGGAGATCCGGTTGAGGTTATTATTTTAATCGAGCTTAAATCTAAATTTATGGCGTTAAAATTTTCATTTTTTAAATGATCAATATATTTAGCGCTAACACCAAACAAATTAATCTTTTTGTTTTGACAATATTCTAGAAGAACATCTATTTTTGGATACACTGGTGCTCCGTCAAATAAGTATATAGATGAACCTGTTGCTAGTCCTCCTACTAACCAATTCCACATCATCCAACCAGTAGTCGTATAATAAAATAATTTTTCATTATCTCTTACGTCACAATGGAGCATGAATTCTTTGTTGTGCTCAATTAAAACATTGCCAGCTCCATGAGTGATACATTTTGGTTTGCCTGTAGTTCCGCTAGAATAGAGAATATAAATTGGATGATTAAACTCAAAACGTTCAAATGTTTCATCTAATTCTGACTGATTTAAAACTTCATCGAAATCTTGAAAATCATTTAAATTCAATTTTTCTTTTTTATTATAAGAAAATACTAAAACCTCAGCTATGGATGGAATTTCCTCTAAAATTTTATTTACATTTTTTAAAATATTTATCTTTTTTCCATTATAAAAATAATAATCACTCGTTATCAAAATTTTTGGTTTAATTTGTTTAAATCTATCAATAACGCCTTGGGCACCAAAATCAGGTGAACACGAAGACCAAATTATCCCATTCTTAGCGCATGCTAAAAAGCTTACTACAGACTCTATTTTATTTGGAACATATGCTCCAATTCTATCCCCTTTTTTTACACCTAAAGTTTTCAAATAAGCAGATAGCTTGCAAACTTTTTTATATAAATCATTCCAAGTAATATTTTCTTCATATCCAGTTTCGGACAAAAAACCTATAGCATTTAGATCTGATTTTTTTTTAAGAATATTTTCTGAGTAATTTAACTTTGAATCATAAAAAAATTTTGTTTTGTTAAAAACTTTATCTTTTAAAATAATTTCTTTTCCTTTGTTGCCGATGATTTGAGAATAATCCCAAAACTTAGACCAAAATACATCAGGATTTTCAACGCTCCATTTCCATAAATCTTTAAAATTATTTGAATTTTTTAAATTTATAAATTTTGAAAAATCCTTCAGTAAAGAATCTTCTTTTTTTTGTTTGTTAAGTTTCCAAAGTGGTGTGTTCATAAAAGCTAATTTAGCCTCTATGAATTTATCTTAACAAGTATTTTTTTAATAGGATTTTTTGAACAATTAACGCTCTATTTGATTTAATTGCTTTTTTTTTGAACAATAAACTTATTAGCCATTTCATATCTTATCTGACTAAATTTAATTGACTAAAAATAGGATAAAATATGTCCAAAAATGTACTTATCAAGCAATTTGTCCTACTATTTATAGTTTATTATTAGAGCTCTTTTTAATATGTTCCAACCAGTTTATAATAGATAATTATGGCTCAAAATATTTCTGTTCCTGATATTGGTGATTTTAAAGATGTGGAAGTAATTGAAGTTTTGGTCAAACCTGGAGACAGGATAAATAAAAACGACCCAATCGTTACTATAGAAAGTGATAAATCTAGTCTTGAGATCCCTTCTCCCTCTTCTGGTGAAATCAAAGATTTGAAAGTTAAGATAGGAGACAAAGTTTCGGAAGGAAGCATATTGGCAACTATAGAAAATGGTCAAGCCAAATCAGCTCCAGAAGAAGAAAATGAAAAGATAGAAAAAAAAGTTTCAATTCAGAAAAACCAAAAAACTAATGGTGAGGTAAGTCAAATAAGAGAGGTTAAGAAAGTTTTTGCTGAGCCTGCATCTAAAGATGACATTGATCCGATCGAAACTAACGAGTGGATTGATTCTCTTAATTCAGTTATTGAAAATGATGGTTCTTCACGAGCAAGTTACTTGTTAAATAAAGTGATTGATCAAGCCTATAAGTCAGGTCTAGTACTTCCAGATACCCGAACAACACCTTACATAAATACTATTCCGCCAGAGGCTGAGATAAAATCACCAGGAGATCAAAATATCGAAAAAAAACTTCGAGCTTATGTAAGATGGAATGCAGCTGCGATGGTTGTTAAAGCTAATAAAAAGAGCGCTGAACTAGGAGGTCATATTGGAACCTTTGCATCTGCTGCTACACTTTACGATGTAGGGATGAATCATTTCTGGAGAGCAAAAAACAATAAATTCGGTGGAGATTTAATTTATTTTCAAGGACACTCTGCGCCTGGAATGTATGCAAGAGCTTTCTTAGAAGGAAGGCTAACCACAAAACAATTAGATGGTTTTAGACAAGAGGTTAATAAAGGAGGTTTATCTTCATACCCACACCCTTGGTTAATGCCAAAGTTTTGGCAATTTCCTACAGTATCAATGGGTCTTGGTCCTATCATGGGAATTTATCAAGCAAGATTTTTAAAATACTTAATCAACAGAGGGTTAGTTAAAGATGAAGGAAGAAAAATCTGGGTTTTCTTAGGCGATGGTGAGATGGATGAACCGGAGTCTTTAGGTGCAATAGGCTTAGCTGCTCGTGAAAAATTAGATAATCTAATTTTTGTAGTTAATTGTAATTTACAAAGACTTGATGGTCCTGTTAGAGGAAATAGCAAAATTATTCAAGAACTAGAGGGTAGTTTTAGAGGTTCAGGTTGGAATGTAATAAAAATTATTTGGGGATCGTATTGGGATCAATTGTTAGCTAAAGATAAAACAGGTCTATTAATTAAACGTATGAATGAATGTGTAGATGGCGAGTATCAAGCTTTTAAAGCAAAAGGTGGTTCTTACGTTAGAGATAAATTTTTTGGAAAATATCCAGAACTTAAAGAACTTGTTTCATCTTTGACAGATAAAGACATTTGGAGATTAAATAGAGGAGGCCATGATCCGCATAAAGTTTACGCAGGATATGCTGCTGCAATGCAGCACACAGGTTCGCCTACAGTTATATTGGCAAAAACTATTAAAGGATACGGGATGGGCAAGACTGGAGAAAGTGTTAATACAACTCACCAACAAAAAAAATTAGATGAAGAAGATCTGCTTTATTACAGAGACAGATTTAAAGTTCCTTTAACTGACAAACAAGTTAGAAATATTGAGTATTATAAACCAGAAGAGAATTCAGAAGAGATAAAATATTTAAAAGATAAAAGATTAAAACTTGGAGGTTTTATACCTGAAAGATCCTCTTTTGCTAAACAAATCAAAGCTCCTCCAAAAGATATTTTTCAAGCATTTATGAAATCAACTGGTAAAAAAGAAATGTCAACCACGATGGCTCTTGTAAGAATGATGACAGCTTTACTAAGAGACAAGAATGTTGCGCCTAGACTAGTTCCCATTATTCCAGATGAAGCAAGAACTTTTGGAATGGAGGGTTTCTTTCAGAAGATTGGTATTTATGCTCATGAGGGTCAAAAATATGAACCAGTAGACTCTGAGCAGTTAAGTTCATACAGGGAAGATAAAAGTGGTCAAGTTTTAGAAGAAGGTATTAATGAATCTGGAGCAATGTCATCTTGGATTGCAGCAGGAACCGCTTACTCTAATCATGATATTGAAATGATACCAATTTATATTTTCTATTCTATGTTTGGCTTTCAAAGAGTTGGGGATCTGGCTTGGGCAGCTGGGGACTCTCAGGCTAGAGGGTTTTTAATTGGAGCAACAGCAGGTAGAACAACTTTAGCTGGTGAAGGTTTGCAACATCAAGATGGACACAGTCAACTATTAGCATCAAACATTCCAAATTGTATTAGTTACGATCCAACTTTCGCTTATGAACTGGCAACAATATTTAGAGAGGGATTAAGAAGAATGCATGAAAAGAAAGAAAAGGTCTTCTACTATATCACGGCTATGAATGAAAATTACTCTCATCCCGAAAAACCTAAGGGATGTGATGATGGAATTTTAAAAGGAATGTATTTATTTAAAGAGGGAGCAAATAAAGGTAAAACAAAAATTCAATTATTAGGTTCTGGAACAATTTTAAGAGAAATTATAGCTGCTTCAGAAATCTTGTCTAAAGAATATAATATTGATGCCGATATTTGGAGTGTAACGAGTTTTAATGAGTTAAGAAGAGATGGTATGGAGACCGAAAGATTAAATCTTTTAAACCCAAATAAAATAGCAAAAAAATCTTACGTTCAAGAATGCTTATTTAAAAGAGATGGGCCAATTATAGCTGCTTCAGATTACACAAGAGCATTCACAGATCAAATTAGACCTTATACAGACAAAAAATTTTATTCATTTGGAACAGACGGATATGGCAGAAGTGACACTAGAAAAAATCTTAGAAGATTTTTTGAAGTAGACAAAGAACATATAGTAGCTTTTACTCTTAGCGCATTAGCTAAAGAACAGTTAGTTGGTTCTGAAGAAGCAGAAAAAGCGATAAAAAAATATAAAATAGATAAAGAGAAAGAGTTTCCAGCAAATTTGTAAAATGAAAATTCAAAAAATTTTAGTTCCTGATATGGGTGACTTCAAAGATGTAGAAGTTATTGAAGTTCTTGTAAAAGAGGGTCAGCAAATTAAAAAAAATGACTCTTTAATTACTTTAGAAAGTGACAAATCTAGTGTTGAAGTACCTTCTACTCATGAAGGAGTAATAGAAAAAATTAATATAAAAGTTGGTAATAAAGTGAATCAAGGAGATCTCATTCTTGATTTAAAATCTGAAAATCAAAAAGAAGCTGTAAATAAAGATAAAAAGATTGAAAAAAAAATTGAAGTTAAAAAGCAAGAAATAATTAAACAAAAAGAGATTATACCAGCCGCTACTACTTCAAAAAGCAGAACTAAGTCTGCTAGCCCAAAAGTTAGAAAATTTGCTAGAGAACTAGGTGCTAACGTACTTGAAATACCCGGATCACAAAGAGCAGGAAGAGTTTCTGAGGAAGATGTAAAAAATTTCATTAGATCACAAGTTGCTGTTAATGGTGGCAAAATAGAGAAAAAAATACATAAAGAAGAATATGCTCACGAAGAATTTGGAGAAATTGAGTTAAAAGATATACCGCGAGTAAAAAGATTATCAGGACCTCAGCTAGTAAGATCTTGGACGGAGATCCCTCATGTTACTCAACATGAAGAAATTGATATTACAGAAATGGAACAATTTAGATCGTCATTGTATGATTATTATTCAGGAGAAATGTTAAAAGTGACTCCCCTTGCGTTCATTTCAAAAGCTTTAATAAGCGCACTTAAAGCTTTTCCAAATTTCAATGCCTCAATAGACCCTAATCAAAATAAGATTATTTATAAAAAATATTTTCATTTAGGTTTCGCGGTTGATACGCCTCATGGCTTAATGGTCCCTAAGATTAGAAATGTAGACCAAATGAGTATTAAAGAAATAGGTGAGGCACTAAAAAAAACTAGTAAACTTTGCAGAGAATTAAAAATAGATAAAAAAGAATTCTTTGGTGGTTCCATGACAATATCAAGTTTAGGAGGCATTGGAGGAACATTTTTTACTCCAATAATTAATCCTCCAGAAGTGGCTATACTAGGTGTTGGAAAAAGTTTTGATAAATTAATAAGATTAAAAGGTAAAGTTGTTTCTAGAAAAATTTTACCAATTTCTTTGTCTTATGATCATAGAATAATTGATGGGGCAGAAGGAGCAAGATTTTGCGTCTATTTAAGTAAATGTTTGGGTAAAGATTTCGCTTTCAAGCTTGCTGTTTAATATAATTTACAATAATAAACATCATGAATAAAAAATTAATCTCCCTTGTTTGCGCTGTCTCATGCTCTTTTATATGGGGTTCAGCTTTCATTGCTCAGGACATGGGAATGGATTATATCGGTCCCTTTTCGTTTACTACAGGAAGAATGTTTCTGGGGTTTATAGCATTAATTCCATTTTTTTTGATTTTTGAATTTAAAAAAATCAAAGAAAAAAAATTTTCTTATAACATTATTTTATTTTATCTATCTCTTCTTGGTTTTTTTCTCAGTGGGGGAAATGCATTACAGCAGTACTCATTGCTTTATACAGATGTTGCTAATTCTGCAATCTTTACAATATTCTATGTTCTTATTGTTCCTGCTATATCTTATTTTTTATTCTCTAAAAAGATCCACTGGTCTGTATGGCCGTCAGTTTTTGTTTGTATTATTGGAGGATTTTTACTCACTGAAATAAATAACGTAACAGTAAGATTAGGAGATTCCTTAGTTTTGGTAGGAGCTTTTTTTTGGGCTTTTCATATTGTTTATTTATCAAAATTTTTAAAATTATTTAATTATCCAATTGCTATAACTATGGGAGCTTGTCTGATTGGTTCAATAATTACCTTTATTCCTTCTTTAGTCTTTGAGAATCTTACATTAGGAAATTTATTGATGGAAAAAAATGAACTTCTCTACGCTGGTGTTTTATCAAGTGGAATAGCCTTTTTATTGCAAGCTTATAGTCAACAAAATTTGTCTCCTGCTCCAGTAGCAATTATTTTTTCTTTAGAAGGTGTTTTTGCGGCAATATTTGGATGGCTACTTTTAAATCAATTCTTAAGTGATCTTAAAATATTTGGAATAGTATTAATATTAATAGCTGTAATTTTCTCTCAACTAGCGCCAATTTATGGTAAAAAATCTCATGGATGAAACTAAAAAAGGTTTTATGCAAAATATTGGTGATTTATCTTTTAAAAAGATAGATGAAGTTAATTTTGAATACAGTATCAAAATTTTAGAAAATTTTCTTAATACTGGAGGTATAGCGCACGGAGGTTTTATAGCAACTATCGCTGACACAGGAATGGGAAATGCAGCCCATATCACAGCTGGTAATAAAAGATGTGTAACGATAAATTTAGACATCAAATTTATTTCAGCTGGAAAATTAAATGAAAAATTAGTTGGTAAAGTTAAAGTTTTAAAAAAAACAAAGTCACTAGTTTTTATCTCAAGTGAAATATTTGGTGCAGAAAAAATTGTTGCGACTGCCTCGGGAACTTGGAAAATTCTTTAACCCTTTTTTCTTAATTTTTTAATACCACAATCTTTACATTTTATCGTCTCGGTTGAACCTCCTGGTCCAAAACTAAAACTAATATCTATCTTTTCATATCTATGTAGCCCAATGTAGCAAAATATTAAATACAACCACTTAATCATAGTTTTACCAAAATGATATTTTAACATTTTTTTGGAGGTAATTAAATATCATGTTAGAAATACTAATAGTGATTGTTGTTATAGCTGCAATAGTTTAAAAAAAAATTAAAATTTATTTTAGGTACTTTTTTCTAAGGGAGAACTTTTTCCAAATTTATAGTTTGTGTATCCAAACAAGAACAATAGAATTAAAGCAAAAGGGTAAACAATAGACTTATTTGGGCGATCTGGATTTTCGATTTTAAAATTACTAATAACATCTCCCATTTGTATTCCAGATTTTTTTGCTAGTCCTTTCCAATTTAACTTATCAACTGTGACTTGGTCATTTTCATCTATTAAATTCATACCAAACTCTTTTAAATCATATTCATTTTCAAAACTGCCTTTTTCAATTACAAATAATTTATATCTTTCTCCATATTCAGTATATCTAGTTACTTTAATATGAACTTCTTTAGATGGATCAAGAGTCAATTCTTGTATCTTATTTG
The DNA here is from genome assembly GCA_014654415.1 of Pelagibacterales bacterium SAG-MED05. GTDB lineage: Bacteria > Pseudomonadota > Alphaproteobacteria > Pelagibacterales > Pelagibacteraceae > Pelagilacustribacter. The sequence continues at coordinate 90,280 of JACWDC010000003.1, forward strand.
AAGATAATATTTGCTCATTAAACTTGGGATAAAATTTACCTAATACAAAATCAGGAGCCAAAAAAGAAATAGATATGATTAAAAAAGCAATTATCTCATACCAGCTTAATCTATTGATGAACCATCTTTGTGTTGCAGCTGTAAAGACTAATATACCAGTCAAAGAAGTTATTATAACTAATAATGCTTGCCAAATACTTTCAATCCCTATCAAAAGTAGTTCGTGGTTGAACAAAAATACTATTGGCAATATTCCTGTTCTTAAGCTGTACCAAATAGCTTGAAGACCTGTTTTCAAAGGATCTCCTCCTGAAATTGCTGCAGCCGCATAAGATGCCAAACCTACAGGAGGCGTAACATCAGCCATTAATCCGAAATAAAAAACAAATAGATGAACTGCTATAAGTGGAAAAATAAATCCAGATGCATTTCCAACATCAACTAATACTGTCGCCATTAAAGATGCAACTACCACATAGTTAGCTGTGGTTGGTAAACCCATTCCTAAAAGCAAACATAATATTATTGTAAGAAAAATTAGAATAACTACGTTATCTCTAGCAATTGTCTCGATTACTATAATCAAGTTAGTGCTTAGTCCTGTTGATCCAACAGCTCCAACTATTATCCCAGCTGTAGCAATAGCAATTCCAACCCCCACCATATTAATTGCACCTTTTTGAAGACCTACAATAGTTTGATTATACCACTCGATTAATCCTATTTTTAAATTTTGATTTTTAATAATTCTACTTACTAAATTAACTGCTATTAAAGAAATCGTTGCATAAAAAATTGAAAAACCTGCGGTGTATCTCATATAAACTAATAAAAAAATTAAAACAAAGATAGGAATTAAAAAATGCAAGCCAGATAAAAATGTTTTCTTTAAATGAGGCACATCCGCATCATCCATTCCTTTAAGACCTAATTTAAGAGCTTCTAAATGAGATATATAAAACAAAGCAATATACGAAATCACTGCTGGCAAAAAAGCATGCTTAACAACTTCAAAATAAGTAACTCCGATAAAACTTGCCATAACAAAAGCGGCAGCACCCATTACTGGAGGCATTATTTGTCCATTAACTGAAGAAGAAACTTCTATGGCTCCTGCTTTTTCCTTAGAGAAACCAGTTTTTTTCATAATAGGGATAGTAAAGGTTCCGGTTGTAACAGTATTTGCAATTGATGAACCTGAAATCATACCTGTCATTCCAGATCCCAAAATAGCCGCCTTGGCTGGCCCTCCTCGCATCTTACCTACCATTGCAAATGCTAAATCTAAAAAATATTTTCCACCTCCTGCAGTTTCTAATAAAGCTCCAAACAGTACGAATAAAAATATAAAATCTACTGAAACACCTATGGGTATCCCGAATATTGCTTCTTGATCAAACCATTGAAATCCAACTAATCTTTTTAATGAAAGACCTCCGTGAGAAATAATATCAGGAGCATATTTTCCAAAGTAAGAAAATAAAAGAAAACAGATAGCAATGATTACCAAAGGCATGCCTATGGCGCGTCTCGTTGCTTCTAATAGAATCAATATTCCCACAGAACCTATCACAAGTTCTACAGGGACTTTAAATCCAAATAGTTCTTTAACTAAAAGTATTCCTCCCCTGTTGACGAGGTCATCGTAGAAAAAGTAAATATATAGACAACAAAATGCTGCGATAATACTAATGAGAATATCAAATGCTGAAATTTTTTTTCCTCTAACCATAGGGAAGATTAAAAAAGTTAATGTTAAGGCAAAACCTAAATGTATAGCTCTAGCAGGCAAGCCTTTAAACATCCCAAAGTTTAACCAAAAAGGGAATGGTGAAGCGTACCAAAGCTGAAATAGCGTCCAAAGAATAGCAATACTAAAAACTATTTTTAAATGAATACCGGATAAATTTCGAGTAGGTGAAATATCTTCTTGAATTTTGTCTTTAATCTTATTTTGAACTTTTTGACTCATTATGATTAAGATACATTATTCTAAAAAAAAAGGCCCAAAAAATTTGGGCCTTTTTAATTTAATCAAGTAATTGGATTACATTAATCCAGCTTCTTTATAGTACTTAATTGCTCCTGGATGTAATGGAGCCGATAAACCATCAGCTATCATGTTTTTCTTTTCCAGAGGTCCAAAAGCAGGATGTTGTTCTCTAAAAGAGTCAAAATTTTCCATAACTGCTTTAGTTACCAAGTACACTAGCTCTTCAGAAACATCTGCACTTGTTACAACGGTAGCTTTTACACCAAACGTAGTAGCATCTTTTTTCTGATTTGAGTAAGTTCCTTTTGGAATTACTGCTTTAGCATAATAGTCAGCTCCGTCTATTAAACCTTGAATTGGCGCACCAGTAAGATTAATTGGGCTTGCTTTGGCTTTACAAGTTGCTGCTTGTTCCATAGCACCATTTGGAAATCCTACTGAATATCCAAACGCATCTATTTTACCATCACAAAGAGCTTTTACTTGCTCAGAGGAAGTAAGTTCAGTAGTTGCTTTAAACATGCTGTTGTCTGCTCCCATAGCTTTCATTAATTCTTCCATAGTTCCTCTTTGACCAGAACCAGGATTACCAATGTTAACTGTTTTTCCTTTTAGACCTTTAAAATCTTTAATTTTAGATTTTTTACTAGCCCAAATTTGAAATGGTTCATTGTGTACTGAAAATACAGCTCTTAAGTTGCTGAACTGATTTCCTTCCCATTTGCTTGATCCATTATAAGCATGGAATTGCCAGTCAGACTGAGCTACACCAAATTGAAACTCACCATCTTTAATTTGACCAATATTATAGTTTGAACCACCTGTAGAAGGCGCAGTACATCTATATGCTTTAGCTGTACCTTTTTTTCTACCGTGATCAGCACTTATTGCTGATTTATGAAGCATTTTACAAATAGCATTACCTGTTTGAAAATAAACTCCAGTTGGTCCACCAGTTCCTATTGTGAAGAACTCTGCAGATTTCGCGATTGAAGTAATTGGGCTTGATAAAGCAAAAGTTACTAAAATAGCAGAAATCATTGATATTATTTTTTTCATGTGATCCCCCATTTGTTAATGGAATAATTTAACTATGGATAAAGGTGAAGGTCAAAGAGAATCTTTATAGATTTTTAGCCCAATTTGATAATCTTTTTACTCCTTCAACCACATTTGGTGCATATTTTTCTATGATTTTGTCATCCAGAATTTTTCCGTTTATCGGAGCTTTGAGAAATTCATTTCCATCAAAATCAATATAACAAAGTCTAGTAAGCATCTTTTTTGAACTAAAACCAAAATCAGATGCTGGTAACATTGCTACACCAGTTTCATCTAATATACTTTCGCACAACTCTGTTGAAGTTTTATATTTCTTGTTAGGAAATTCTGGCATTAAATAAAATGCCCCTTGAGGCGGATTAATTAAAACTTTATTCGATTTAAGATTATTATAAACATAATTGCCTACTGATCTCAAAATATTTAAAGTTTTTGATTTATATTCGCTGAAATCTCCTTCATAAGCTTTGACCGCAGCAAATTGTGCTGGACTATTAACTGTAGAGTAAGACTCACTAGCTAGAGTTTTTATATTTTCTAAAAGTTCTGATAACTGATTTGGTACAGCAAAAAATCCTACTCTCCAGCCGCCTGCACCACACCATTTACTTAAACCTCCGCTAATAAATGTTCTCTCTGGATAATATTGTGATATTGATTCATATTTATTACAGAAAGTTAAATCTGTATAAATTTCATCTGATAAAACTATAAGATTATTTTTTTTTGCAACTGAAGCCAATTCCTTAAGATTTTTACATATTGTTCCTGAAGGATTATTGGGAGAATTAAGAATAAGTATAAGATTTTTTTTCTTTATTGATTTAATTTTTTTTTCAAGTTGTTTAGCAGTTGGAAACCAGTTATTTTCTCTTGAAGTTTGTATCCAGTGAACCTTGTTTCTACCAATAATTGCTTGAGGTTCGTAGGAGACCCAGCTTGGAGCTGAAAGAATAATTTCTCCATTAAATGCAACATGCAACAGAAGCATAGCTTCTTTTGAGCCAGGTGTAATAACAATATTCTCCTTAGGATAATTAATTCCTATTTTTTTTTTTAAATTCTTAGATATCGACTCTCTTAATTTGCTTAGTCCTTGTATCGGTAAATACTCTTTTCTATGGGCATTATTTTTTAACTCGGTTACAATTTTTTCTGGAACGGGAAATGGTGACTGTCCAAATCCAAATTGATAAACTTTTTTTCCCTGATTGATAAGTTTTTTACACTTTTCGTTAATTACTAAAGTTGAAGATTGTTTGAGTTTTAAAATATTTTGCTTAGTTAAATTTTTCATAATAACTTTTTTGCAAAAGCTATTCCTGACCTTACGGGGACTAAGGGTTTTAAGTCAATTCAAATCTTGAGAATTAGAACATTTGACAAATTGATTCGGTCATGTTTTAATCTTATTTTGTTCTCAACAACGACCTATATATAGTATAAAAAAATTTACCTAACACAAGAATGACAAATCACCCTCAAAAAATTGTAGCTCTTTTAGGACCAACAAATACTGGCAAAACTTATGTTGCGATAGAAAAAATGCTTCAATTCGATTCTGGCATATTTGGTTTACCTTTAAGACTTCTGGCGCGAGAAGTTTATGATACCTGTGTCAAAAAAATTGGTCTAGATAAAGTCGCTTTAATTACAGGTGAAGAAAAAATTGTACCAAGTTCTGCTGACTATTTTATCTGTACTGTAGAATCCATGCCAAAAAATAAAACTGTAGACTTTGTTGCTATTGATGAAATTCAGATGTGTGCTGATCGTGAAAGAGGACATATCTTTACAGAGAGATTGTTGCACTCTAGAGGAGAAAAATTAACGATGTTTCTTGGGTCTCAAGTGATGGCCTCTATAATTAATGATTTAATTAAAAATGTTGAATTTGAAAAAAAAGAAAGATTCTCAAAATTAAGTTACGCTGGTTACAAAAAGATTTCTAGATTAGATAGGAAAGTAGCTATTATCGCATTTTCGATTGAAGAAGTTTATGCTATTGCAGAATTAGTTCGTAGGCAAAAAGGCGGGGCTGCAGTCATTATGGGGTCTTTGAGTCCTAAAACTAGAAATTCACAAGTTGGTCTTTACCAGTCAGGAGACGTAGACTATTTAATTGCGACAGATGCTATTGGTATGGGTCTGAATATGGATATCGATGAAATTTATTTTTCAAATTTAAAAAAATTTGATGGAAAGAAAACTAGGAGACTAAACTTAATAGAAATGTCTCAGATAGCTGGGCGAGCAGGAAGGTACAAAAACGATGGAGGATTTGGAACAACTGGAGATTGTGAAAGTCTAAATTCTGATGAAATTGAAAATATAGAAAAACATCATTTACCAGAAACTAAAATTATTTATTGGAGAAATTCTAAATTAGATTTTAAAAGCCCTAATAAACTTATTTCATCTCTTGAGTTAAAACCTGATAAAAAAAATCTTTTAAGAACTAACGACTCTCTTGATGAGAGCGTGTTAAGACATTTTTTAAAAAAAGGTGCAAATAATATTATTTATTATAAAAATTTAGAATTACTTTGGGAGTGTTGTCAAATTCCTGATTTTGAGAAAAAAGCTTACGGCCAACATATAAATATCATAGATAAAGTATTTCAATTTTTATCAACTCGAAAAAAAAAAATTCCTAGCAATTTTATGAAAGAACAATTGAAAGGTCTTGAAAAAGATCATGGAAATGTTGACCTTTTATCACATAGACTATCAAACGTAAGAACCTGGTCATATGTAGCAAATAAAAAAAATTGGGTTGAAAATTCTGACTATTGGGTTCAATTAACTAAAGATATTGAAGATAAATTATCAGATAAATTGCACGAAGAACTCACTAAAAGCTTTATTGATAAAAAAATTAGCATTTTGTCACGTAGCCTAAAACAAGATTTGATTTTAAAAACTAAAATCAGCGAGGAAAATAAAATGTATATTGACGGACAATTAATAGGGGAATTAAAAGGACTTAAATTTATAATTGAGCTAACCTCTAAAACATTAGATACCGATATTAAGTCTATAAAAAAGGCTGCTCGAAAAGGAGTAAAAGAAGAATTGGATAAAAGGGTCAATAAAATTATTGAAGGTCAAGAAATATCTGTTGATACAGACAGCAAAATTATTTGGAGAGGCAATCCTGTAGGAAGACTGAAAAAAGGGCATGACTATCTCAGCCCTGAAATCGAAATTGTTGCTGATGAATCTATTGAATTAGAGACAAAGCTTAAATTAGAAAAATTTTTAAAAAAATGGTTTGATAATTATATACATCAAATCCTTGGAGACCTAATTAACTTATCAAAACAAAAAAAAGATAATCAGTATTTAAGGGCTTTAGTATTTCAGCTGTATGAAAAAAATGGAGTTATAAAAAGAAGCGAAATAGACAACATTGTAAAATTGATTCCTACAGAGGAAAGAAAAAAATTGTGGGGAATGGGGATAAAAATTGGAAGATATCATGTTTATCTACCTAAAATGTTAAAACCCAAAGCAGTAGAGTTCAGAGTATCTTTGTGGAAAATATTTTATAATCTTACAAAAAAATACGAAATACCTAGATCAGGGCTAAATTTTATTATTAATAAAAATTATGAAAAAAATTTTCTTTTATTATGTGGTTTCGAAAGATTTAACGATTATTTTATTAGAATTGATATTCTAGAAAAATTATTTATTAAGATATTAGACAACAGTAAGGACCGTAAATTTAAAATTAACTCTGAAATGATGAATTTACTAGGTTGTAAAAAAGAAAATCTCTATAAACTAATGACTTATATGGATTATAAAAAAGACAAAGCTGAAGATACTTATATTTTTAAAGGAGAAAGGAAGAAAAAAACAGATAAATTTATTAAGTTTGACAAAAAAGAAAACCCATTTAAAAAGCTTTTATCTTTAAATATTAAATAAATGAAAACTTTAGATCAAAAAAGTATTATAGGAATTGCTGCTTTGCTAATTAACGCTGCTAAGATTGATGAACAATATTCTGATCATGAAAAAATACTTATAAAAGAATTTATTAAATCTTATTTAAAAAACATCAATTATGATGAAATCTTAAAAAAAGCTGAAGAAATAGAACATAATTCAAATCAATTATTAAATTTTACTAATCTAATTAAAAAAAATACTATAGAAGTTAAATCAGACATTATAGAACATTTATGGAAAATAATTATCTCTGATAATAAAATCGATCAATATGAATCAAATTTAATGCGAAGAATTTGTGGGTTAATTTATTTTCCAGATAAAATGTGTGCAGAAATTAAATTAAGATTATTAAATAATAAATGACATATATTGTAAAAGATGAATGTATTAAATGTAAGCTTACAGACTGCGTCGAAGTTTGTCCTGTAGATTGTTTTTATGAAGGAGAGAACTTCTTGGTAATCCACCCAGAAGAATGTATAGACTGTGGGGTTTGTGAACCTGAATGCCCAATAGATGCTATAAAAGCAGATACGGATGAAAACGTAAAAGATATGGATAAATGGTTATTGATTAATAAAAAGTTTTCTGCAATATGGCCTAGCATTACTGAAAGAAAAGAACCAATGAAAGAACATGAAAAATTTAGAAATATCAAAAATAAGTATGAAGAACACTTTTCAGAAAAGCCTGGAAAAAAATAAATATGCCAAAAAAGAAAAAAATTAAAAAAGTCAAAATTCTAAAAAAAGGAAAAATTGGTAAAACTAAAGCTAAATTAAAGCTCCAGGTTCCTGATAAAAAGACAATAAATGCAAGTCAGGAGGAAAAGCCAGAAATAAAAAAAATAAAAAAACAAGCGACTGAAAAACGTATTTATAATCTTAAAGATTATGTCGTTTATCCAAAACATGGGGTAGGTAAAATTACAGCAATTGAGAAAGCTACAGTTGGAGAAATAGATATTCAATTCTATAAAATTTTTATTGAAAAAGAAAAACTCACTTTAACGGTGCCTATTAATCAGCAGTCCAAATTGAGACATATATCGTCTATTAATCAAATTAATAAATGTATCTCTATTCTAAAAACCAAACCTAAAATTAAAAGAACCATGTGGAGTAGACGTGCGCAGGAATATGATCAAAAAATTAATTCTGGTAAAATTTATGAATTGGCTGAAGTTGTTAAAGATTTAAATAAGAATACAGATATCATTGCAGACCAATCTTATTCTGAAAGACAACTTTTTGAAAAAGCATATGAAAGATTGAAATCAGAATTTGAGGCAGTCTTACAAGTTGGTCCTGAAGATGTTCAAAAAAAAATGGATAAAGCCCTTGGAAGAACAACTTCTTTAGAAATTACAGAATAAAAAAAACGCCCTTTTTAAAAAAATAATTAAAAAGGGCGTTTATAAAAAAGCGAAATTATCTTCTTCTTCTTCTTCTTTTTTTTGCTTTTTTAGCTTTTTTAGCTTTTTTTCTTCTACGTTTAGCCATCTTATTCTCCCTTGTTTTAAACAAATCTTAATGATTCGTTTGTTACTTTAAACATTAATTAATTTAAGATTCATGTCAATTGTTAAATGGTTTGTTATTTTTGATTCAAAATTAATAATCTTATCTAATTTTTAATTTTTTTATAAAATTTTAAAAAAGTTAGCAATACCAATGTTTTTTTAAGCAATTAAATAAAGAATTTATTTAAATTTTAATAAAGATTTTCTAATTGTTGTTTATAATTTTTAATTATTTCTTTTCTTTTTAACTTTAAAGTTGGCGTTAACATTCCATTATTAATTGTAAATTCTTCATAAATTAATAAGAACTTTTTAATTTTTTCTATTAAAGTTAAATTTTTATTTATGTTTTCAATTATAAGTTTAATTGTTTCTTTTTTAATTTCTTTTTCAGCAACTACAAGTGCAACTAAATAATTTTTTTTATCTCCATAAACAAAAGATTGTTTAATTTTGTTATTTAAACATAAAATGTTTTCTATCTTACTTGGTGAAATATTGTCTCCACCAAGATTAACAATAATATCTTTTTTTCTGTCAGTAATTTTTAAATAGTTATTATTATCCAACTCTCCAATATCTCCAGTATGTAACCATCCATCTTTAATTGCTCTTTCCGTCTCCTCTTTTAAGTTCCAATACCCTAACATTACATTTTCACCTTTAATTAAAATTTCACCATCATTTGCTATTTTTACTTTGTTTGTTCTAAAAGGCGGTCCTACAGATTCCACTTTAACTAAATCTGGTAAATTACAACTAACTACAGGTGATGCCTCAGTAAGACCATAACCTTGGAGCGTAGGTAAACCGACGGCATTCAAAAACTCTCCAATACTTTGATCTAAAGCTCCTCCTCCAGAAACGAATGCTTGAAGATTTCCACCAAATTGATTTCTTATTTTTTTTCGTACTAATTTTTCACATAAAAAATTGATAATTTTTTCATTTAAACTTAATTCATCTTTTTTAAGTATTTTTTTTCCTAAAATTAAAGTAAAATCTATTAGTTTTCTTTTAAAGCCAGTTTGTTTTTCAAAATTCATATTTATTTTTATAAATAGATTTTGGTAAAATCTTGGAACTGCTGTCATGATTGTGGGTTTAGCAATTTCCATATTAGATATTAATTTTTCCAAACTTTCAGCGTAATAAACTTTAGCCCCAACAATGATTTGTATAAATTGAACGGTATGTTCATATGAGTGTGATAATGGTAACCAAGTTAAAAAAACTGGATCTTTTTTTTTTGTTAAAGATTCAAGTAGTTCCACTGCGCCTTCACAATTAGATAAAATGCCACCATGGCTAAGTACTACCCCTTTTGGATTTCCTGAAGTTCCTGAAGTATAAATAATACAGGCAGGCATTTGCCTTTTTAAATTTTTATTTATAATTTTATCATTTATTTTTTCATCTAAAATATCTTGTACCTGTAAAATATCTTCATCTATTTTTTCAAAAGATATAATTTTTTTAACATCTTTGCTTATAAATTTTTTAATTTTCATGAATTGATCCTGATTTGAAACAAATATCAAAGAAGGCTTACAATCATTTAGAATATATTCGTAGTCTTTTGCGGAATAAGTTGTAAATATAGGAACAGAAATGCCTCCTGCGTTCATAATAGAAATGTCTGCCATTAACCAGTAAGGTCTATTTTCTGATAGAATTAAACATCTATCGCCATCATTTATCAATGATTTAATTTTAGAAGTTAATTTATAAATTTTTTCAGTTATATCTCCCCAAGTGTAATTTGGTTTACCCGGTTTTAACCACTTTAAAAATGGTTTGTTGCTGTCAATATTTTCTATCTTTTTAAAATAAAGTTCAACTAGACTATTTAATTTGTTTATATCCATAATTTGGTGGGCGAAGAGAGACTCGAACTCTCAAGGTATTGCTACCACCGGATTTTGAGTCCGGCGCGTCTACCAGTTCCACCATTCGCCCATTTTTTAATTATTAATTTAATTGATTTTTCTGACTATTAGAACAAAAAATATCGACGTTACAAACATTATAAGTGCATATGCAGCTGTTGGAACCATAAATGCTAGCTCATCAAACAACTGGCTTGCCACGAAAACAGCTAATGTACCGTTCTGCAAACCACATTCAAGTGAAATACACTTTCTTTGAGCTACTCCAGTTGTTAAATATTTTGCTACGTAGTAACCCACAAAAATCATAATAATGTTTAAGATAAAAGCTACTAAACCTGCTCTTGTTACAAAGCTTATAATTTTGCCCCACTCCTCTACCCAAATTGAGATAAAAACTATTATAAATAAAATAACTGAAATTCTTTGTATTATAAGAGTCTTGCTCACTATAAAATCTTTCATTAAACTTCTAACTATCATTCCAAATATTACCGGAACTGTTACCACAAAGAGCATTTTCATAGACATATTTATCATTGAAATTTCACTATTAATTTCACTAACACCCAATAAGTCTGCGGAAGTAAAAATTATAAAAGGTACGGTAATAATGCTAAGAATGCTTACAATTCCAGTCAAACTCACAGATAAAGCTACATCACCATTTGCAAATTTTGTTAGTACATTTGAAGTAATTCCTCCCGGAGCTGCAGCAATTATCATTACGCCTAATGCAATTTCAACAGGCATTGGTATAATTTTGATTAAAAGAAAAGCAATAATTGGTAATAGGATAACTTGACAAAAAAAACCAACTATAAAATCTCTAGGAATTCTAATTACACGTAAAAAATCATTAATAGTCAAACCAAGACCTAAACCAAACATAATAATTGCTAGAGCTAAAGGAGCAATTTTAGTAGCTGTTTCCATTTTGATTATAATTTGAAATTTGAATTTTTCATATAATCAAATATATCTGTCAAAAACTCAGCTACATAATCTTGATTTAACATAAAATTTTCATTAATTTTTTTATTCAATTTTCCTTTACTTTTCATTTGGTATTCTAAAAATTTATTCTTTTTAATGACATCTTGATTTGATAGCCATTTTAGTTTTCTAATTACTGTTGCTCTTGGAATACGTGAAATATCTGATATTGAAGAAGCATTTATTCCACGATTTGTTCTAATATTAGTTACATTTCTATAATAGTTATTAATTTTAATTTCTTCTTTAATAAGGTTTTTTTCTGAAGCTTTATGCAAATGATATTGATGGTTTAAAGCAATATTTCCCCAAACGATCCATGTTTCAAGATCTTCAAATGTATCTCTATGTCTAATTAAAAAAGGTATTTGCATCTTAAAGTATCTAAGCCAAACTACAGTAAAATATTTTTTGATAAAAGATTTAATTTCTTCTTTTTCTAGGGCTTCACCAAACCATTCATTTCCATGCATCATTTTAGATTTTTTTTCAATAAATGTTGATAAAAGTTCAATTGTATCTATAGGTTTTTGAAATTCTATTCCCTTTCTATTGAATGTTATTCTTTTTCCATCCCTAGCCAAAATATTATCTTTTTGGAGTTCGTTAACTTTTCTTCTAATGGTTTCTTTGGGAATATTAAGTTCTTCCGATATACGAATTAAGTTGATCTTATCAAGTTTAACCTCTTCTAATGCATAAAATTCATCCAATGAAAGATAATTAAATTTACTGGAAAGATTTTGCCAAAAATTACGCAATAAATACATCATGACAATATACTTATCTAAATCTTTAAAAGTTTTATAAGCTCGATTGGTCCAAGTTTGTTGAAATTTTCCCCACGTATCCCAATGGCTTAGTATATTTTGTTCCAAATTCGAAAGTACCAAGCTTTTATCAAACTTATTAGTTTTGATTGAAGGTATTGTTTTTTTTGAATTTATATCAATCGGTTCACTCATAAAATCTCCATTTAGAAGAATATTAAACTTGCAAGGTCCCTAAGTAATGTGCATTTTAAATTCATGTTTTTAAAAAAATTATATGATAGATGTGTAAAGCTTGCTAGTCATAAATTTTCAAAACCTTTATTAGGTTTTGTGTCATTTATAGAAAGTTTCTTTTTCCCCGTTCCACCCGACTTAATGATCATACCAATGGTTGTTGCTAAAAGAGAGGATTATTTAAAAATTTTTTTAATAGCTACTATTGGATCAGTTTTAGGTGGGTTGTTTGGATATATGTTAGGCGTATTTTTTTTAGATGCCTCTATGGTCATTATCGAATTTTATGGGTACGAGGAAAAAGTTTTTGAAATGCAAGATAAGATGTCTACAAAAGGAGGATTTTTAGCTTGGCTTGGAATTATGTTTTTAGCAGGATTCACACCTCTTCCTTTTAAAGTATTTACTATTACAAGTGGAGTTATTAATTACAATCTTCCAGTTTTCTTTCTAATTTGCCTTTTTACAAGAGGACTTAGATTTTTTTTAGTTGCATATTTAACAAACCTCTTTGGTAAAAAGTTTGGTGAATTCATTGAGAAAAATGGTGCTTTTTGGTTTACTATTGCAGGAATACTTATTGTAATTTTATCTGTCCTCTTATACATAATTTTTACTTAATGTCAGATAATAAATTTTTATTAAAGGGAATTTTAACTTTTAGCATATTGTCTTTATTAATAGCATATTTCATACAATATATTCTTGGACACAAACCATGTAATCTTTGTTTAATTGAAAGGATTCCTTATTTATCAACTGTAATATTAATTTCGCTAATTTTTACAATAAGAAGATTTGAAATGCTTTTTTCTACAATTATCTTAATATTTTTTATATTTGGAGGGATAATTTCATTTTATCATGTCGGAATAGAACAGGGGTTTTTTAATGAGTCGCTTGTATGTAATTTAGAAAATTCAGGAGAAAATTTATCTAAAGAAAAACTTCTCAAACAATTGGGAAACACTCCAATTAGTTGTAAAGAAGTTACTTTCAGATTTTTAGGACTATCGCTTGCTACAATAAATACCATTATTTCAATTATTTTAAGTGGTATAATGATTAAAATAATTAAAAATTATGGACAAAACAAATAGAAAAACTTTAGAAGAGATAATAAGAGTAGATCATGCGGGTGAACGAGGTGCTATTAAAATTTATGAAGGTCAATTACTGGCTTTAAAAACTTTTAAACAAAATACTTCTCTTAAAAGAAAGATAGAAGATATGAAAGAGCATGAAAGAGAGCATTATGAATATTTTGACAATGAAATTAGGAAAAGAAATATAGAACCTACAAAGTTTCTTCCTTTATGGGATGTAATGGGTGTTGCTTTGGGATTTGGCACAGCTATGATTGGTGAAAAGGCAGCAATGTTATGCACCGCATCTGTCGAAGAAGTTATAGATGGTCATTATAAAGATCAAACATACAAATTAGGTAAAGACGAACAAAAATTAAAAGAAAAGATAATGAAATTTAGACAAGATGAATTAGATCATAAAGACATTGCTTATGATAATGGAGCAACTAAAAAAGGTTTGTTTGGTGTTTTAGATAAAATAATTAAAACTTCATCACGTATTGCAATAACTATATCAGAAAAAATTTAATTAAGGTTCTAGCTCAATATCCCAGTAGAGATAATCCATCCAACTTTCGTGAAGAAAGTTTGGGGGGAAATTTCTTCCATTCTTATGTAAATCTTGAACTGTTGGGGCGTAAGGTCTTGTAGTTAGTTTTAAATCACAGGTTTCATAAAGCTTTCCTCCTTTTTTTACATTACAGTTTGAACAAGCTGTAACAACGTTATTCCAATCTGTAAGACCGCCTTTGGATTTTGGCAATAAATGATCAAATGTTAAATCTTTTTTGTCTCCACAATACTGACATGTAAATTTATCTCTTAAAAAAACATTAAATCTAGTGAAGTTCGGATTTTCAGAAGGTTGAACAAAATTTTTCAATGCAATAACACTTGGTAAATTCATTTCAAATGAAGGACTTCTAATTTTTCTTTTGTAGTTTGAAACAATACTAACTCGATCTAAAAAAACCGACTTTACAGTATCTTGCCAGCACCATAATGAAAGAGGATAGTAACTCAAAGGCCTAAAGTCAGCATTAAGAACTAAAGCTGGGCATTTTTCTAGCGGCACTTTATCCAATGAGGAAATAATCATTAATGAAAGCTAACTGAAACTGAAAATTATATCAAGTTATAATTATGTTACACTAGTCTAAATAAACTAATACAAATGTTTTTTTATAAATTGTAGGCCTAAACTAGATCCCTCAGTCGGTATTCGATGTTCGCAATTTTTAAAAATTTGTGTTTCAATTTCATAATTATTTTTGCTAAAAAAATTTTTAGCCTCTAATAATCCATCAATTGTAACGACTTGATCTATATCTCCATGCATCAGAATGATGTTTGGTCTTGAAGCAATATTTTTACCTAAATGTTCAGTGTCAATAATTTTACCAGAATATCCTATGATTGAATTAATTTTATCTTTTCGTTTAATCCCCGTTTGTAAACTAATCATACATCCTTGGCTAAATCCACCAATTATGATTTGATCAGCTAATAAACTATTTTTCTCTTTAACTTCATCAATAAGTTTATTTAATTTAATTTCAGCAACTAAAGATTTAGATAAAATTTGTTCAGGAGTTTGATCTATTAAATCAAACCATTGAAATCCTGATGGACTGGCATCACACTTTTCTGGAGCATCTGGGCAAATGAATATTGTTTCAGGCAAATAAGATCTCCAATAACCTGCTAGAATAGAAATATCTTTTCCATCACCACCATAACCATGACAAAGTATTACAGCGTTTTTAGGTTTTACTTTTGATAACGGTTCTAAAATAATTGTATTCAATGAGTAATTCATACTTTTTAAAAATTAAATATATAGTTTTAACAATTTTATAAAATCTTTATTCATAAAGTTAATTTCACCAACAACTCTTCCAAATTCTTTTCCATTTTTATCTATTAATATACTTGTGGGTAAACCTCTCATTTTAAATTGTTTTACCAATTTAAAATCTGGATCAAAATAAATATCTAAACTTGCAACTCCTACGCTTTGAAAAAAATCTCTAGCTGTAATTTTGTTAGGTTTTTCCATATTTATAGCATAAACTTTAATTTCAGGATATTTGTGAGTTAACTTCTCTAATGAAGGCATTTCTCGTCTACATGGGATACACCAAGAAGCCCAAAAATTAATTATCATGATATTGCCTTTTTTACTCGTTAGATCAACATCTTGAAGATTAAAATCTTTAAATTTAAGCTCCTTAATTACCTTTGGTTTTTCGTGAATAACTATATTTTTAGAAAAACTATCGTCAGCAAAAAGGTTTTTGCTGATTAAAAATACAAATATTATGTGAATATAGATTTTAAAAGATTTACTAATTTTCATATTAATTTAAATTAAAATTAACACAGTAAAATGAAAAATAAAACTATATGGTCAAATAGATTTAAAGGTAAAACCTCTAAATCTTTTCAAAGAATA